>CAYXBW010000016.1:0-29685 GCA_964463305.1 uncultured Christensenella sp.
CGCGCCGCTGGACACATCCTCCGGCTCATCAAATCCATAGTTCATCGGATACTTATAGCTTACGTCGCTAAGCTTGACCGTAAGAAAATCGTTCGAAAACTCCTTTTCAAGCCGCTCCATTTCGCTCTCCATTATTGCTTCCATGTAGGGCATATCCTCAATTTTCGCTGTCGTTTCAGTTTCTATAATTTTATTAACAGCATCAAATACATTCTCTACAGTCTTTGAATATTCTCCTACAGTCAGTTTATTCGCATTGGTGATGATTTGCTGTGTGGTGAAAGTTACTGATATGTTTTTATATGAACTAAATCCACACGAGAACTCCACATTTTCCCAATCATCGGCAATTAGTGGCATCAATGCATAGTCAATGTAGCTGCTCTCATCCGTTCCTATCCGCATTCCGTTAATATCGCTGATTTTTTCAATCAACGCCTTTCCCTCGGCTCCCTCCGCTATGGGCAGTATTTTATTGCGGTATTCCGTCACAGACATTTTTTCGTAGCCCTCGGGCATGAGCGACCTCATTATTTGCCCCTCGTCCTTGGAAAGCGAGGTAAATATGCTGTTTGAAGAGCTATCCACTATAGGCTGATTGTCCACTACAGATTGAGTATCAGGCGTTTTCTCCTTTGTTGAGGTGGCAAATGCCACGGTTACGCTCATTATCAGTATTGTGGCGACCACCACGGCAGCCACCGATATCTTCTTTATCTTCATTATAGATGTTATCCTTTCCTTTGCTGCGCTGCGCTTGAAGCAGTTGCACAGCGGGTCTGCGCCCTTGGCCTCCTCCATGCCTATGAGGGTGAGAGCGTAGCTGCCCCTTCCCTCTATGCCGTATTCGCGCACGGCGCTTTCGTCACAGCATAGCTCCATATCCCTGTTCGCAAGTATGTACATCACCCAAACCAGCGGGTTGAACCAGTGCATGCAAAGCGCGATCGCCAAAAGCGGCTTCACCAGCGCGTCAAAGCGGCGTATGTGCGCGTATTCGTGTGAGAGTATATAGGAGAGCTTTTCTAAATCATTGTAATCTGTAGCTTTGGGCAGCAGTACTACCGGGCGGAATATTCCGTAGGTTAGCGGTGCCGCTATGCTTTCCGCGCAGCGCACCTCCACCCTCCGCCTGAGCGGATGGGCGGCCTGCCAGTAGTCTACAAAATCATTTTCAACAGGTAACGCGGCCTTATATTCCTTAAGCCAGCGCAGATGAGTTATTATGAAAAACAGCGCCAACGCAACCATACCTACCAGCCATACTATAATTTCTGTTGGCAAAGAATATGCGATTGGTGTCATCACCATACTTTCGGGCATGCCGGACAGGGCGTAGTTTTGTATTTGCGGGGGAAATCCACCTGCAATGGTCATGCCTATTTGCTCATCCATAATGGTCGCCGTTGAAGCGCCGCCCGTCTGCGCAATATTTTGCGCTACTGTATACACGCTCGCAGCGGATGGTATGCTGAACGGTATCAGCAGCCGCGCGAGAGATATATACCACAGCGCCATAAATCCCTGCTTGGGCAGCTTGTTCAGCAGCAGCGCGCGCAATATTATTGTTATGGTTATGAGCGCGGCAGCCATAAAAGTCATTTGTAGCAGTGTCATAAATATTCCCTCCAACCGTAGCAATATTTATCTATCCTCAAGTTCATGCACCAGCTTTTTCAAGCCCTCTATCTCCTTCGCGCTCAGGCGTTTACTGCCCAGAAGCGAGGCGACCAGCCTGTCCGCTGCACCGCCGTACATCTTGTCTATCAGCTCTGTCGTTTCAGCCTCCTGCGCCTGCTCCCTCGTTATGAGCGGGCAGCAAATAAAGTCCGGCTCACTTCGCTCTATCGCTCCCTTATCTATACATTTTTTTATTACCGTATACGTGGTCGTTTTGCCCCAGCCCACCTGCTCTGCCAAAATTTTAGCAATACGTTTGGCCGGCAGCGCACCTTCTGCCCAAAGCGCCTCCATTATTTTTAGCTCGCTGTCAAAAAGTTTTACTGTCACCGCGTTTCTCCTTTACAAACTTCGTTCTATTGCAATAGAATGTCGTACGTTTATTCTACTCCAGTAGAACGGCGTTGTCAATAAATATTTTACATAAAAAGGAATTGCAGCAACGCATATATTTGTTGCAAAATAAAAATGCACCCACGCTTTCACGCAAGTGCTTTTAAAGTATGATTTTAATTTTGCCAATTTCCTGTTCCGCAAAATGCCGCCGCACCGGCCGCAGCAAAAGCATCAATCTTTTTTTTCGCTTTTGGCATACTCTGCCTCATTTTGCATAGCTTCCGCTTCCTCGCTCCACTCCTCGGCCGGTGGCGTTACGGATTCCTCTGCATTGGGATCGTAATCCTCATCATGCTGAAAATCCATTGTGCCCGTTTTACCGCAGGCCGGGCAGGTGAGCACCTTATCTGCAGAATTGTTGAACGAAAAAAATGTTTTCATGGTGGATGCCTTAAAACGTTGACCGCAGTAAGGGCACTTGAAATGCCGTTTGCTCATTATTCGCAGATACAGTATGAGGCACACCGCAACCACACCCATAGTGGCAATAAGGGTTATCGCGCCGAACAGTCCAAATCCAGTCATATATTTTGCTCCCATATTTTGATTAGATACAGTATAGCACAGGCCGGCAAAAATGCACAGAGCAGCGGCACGAAGTCATAAAATCATTGAAATTTAGCGCATATATGATATCATATCAAGTATGGTTTTGTGAATTTAGGTAAGGAAGTAGGAGATATTTATGGCAGATAAGACGACTATGGAAAAAATTGTGGCTCTGGCTAAGGGCCGCGGCTACATATTCGCGGGCAGCGAGATATACGGCGGCCTGGCAAACACTTGGGATTACGGCCCCTTGGGCGTGGAGTTTAAAAACAACGTAAAGCAGGCCTGGTGGAAAAAATTCATCACCGAGAGCAAGTACAACGTGGGTCTGGATTGCGCCATATTGATGAATCCGCAGACCTGGGTGGCTTCCGGTCACGTTGGCGGCTTCAACGACCCTCTTATGGACTGCAAAAGCTGCAAGGAGCGTTTCCGCGCGGATAAGCTGATAGAAGATTATGTTGCGGAGCATGGCCTCACAGATGTTACGCCCGAGGCTATGGACAACCAGCAGATGGAAGCCTTTATAGCAGAGCATATAGTTTGCCCAAGCTGCGGCAAAAAGGATTTCACTTCCATACGCCAATTCAACCTCATGTTTAAGACTTTTCAAGGCGTAACTGAGGAAAGCTCCACTGAAATATTTCTGCGCCCGGAGACTGCGCAGGGAATATTCGTAAACTTTAAAAACGTGCTGAGGAGCACCCGCCGCAAGATGCCCATGGGCATAGGCCAGGTGGGAAAATCCTTCCGAAACGAAATAACCCCCGGCAATTTCACATTCCGCCTGCGTGAGTTTGAGCAGATGGAGCTGGAATTTTTCTGCGATCCCAAAGAAGAGTTTGAGTGGTTCAAATACTGGAAAGACTATTGCCACCAGTGGCTTTTGAATCTTGGCATAAAAGATGAAAACCTCAAGCTGAGAGATCACTCTGCAGAGGAGCTTTCGCACTACTCCAACGCCACTACGGATATAGAATACAAATTCCCCTTTGGCTGGGGAGAACTGTGGGGTATAGCGGACAGAACAGATTTTGACCTCAAGGCGCACATGACGCATTCGGGCGAAAACTTTGAATATACCGATCCTATAACGAATGAAAAGTACGTGCCCTACTGCATAGAGCCGTCGCTAGGCGCAGACAGGGTGGCTTTGGCCTTCCTGTGCGAGGCGTATGACGAGGAGGAGCTGCCGGGCGGCGATGTGCGCACCGTGCTGCACCTGCATCCGGCTCTGGCGCCGTATAAGGCAGCCATACTGCCGCTGCAAAAGAAGCTTACAGAAACGGCTGAAAAGCTGCATGCAGAGCTTTCGCAGTACATGGCTGTGGATTTTGACGTTACAGGCTCTATTGGCAAGCGCTACCGCAGGCAAGACGAAATAGGCACGCCAAGCTGCGTTACCATAGATTTCGAAACGCTTGAGGATAATTGCGTTACCATAAGAGACCGCGACACAATGGATCAGGTTCGCATGGAAATGAGCAAAGTAAAGGATTATTTGCAGGAAAAATGCAAATTTTAATGCGTAACGTATAGCAGTAAAAAGCGCCGTCCGCGTGGATCGATCGCGGGCGGCGTTTCACACTGATTCTGCAAAGCTTATGCTTAGGTACCAGCACAACCAACAGATGACTAGGATGACGGCAAAAAAATATCCGTTTTTCCGGCGGCTCATCAAAATACTTGCCGCATCAGTTTTTTGTGTATAATGGGGCTATGGGCAGTGTAGCGCGTTAAGGCATTGTATGCTTGTGCTCAGTATCATAAATCAGTTTTTTCAATTTGGAATAAATATCGCATAGTGAAAAGGGTGGCGCTATGGTGGCAAAACTAAAAATTTTGCGCAGTATGCGCACAATATTGGATATAGCTGCACTACTGGCCTTGATACTAATGCTGGTGGTGTTTGCGCTGGCGGCCGGTATATTGCCCCCGCCCTCACCAGATCAGCTTGGCGGAGACAGCGTTTTTTTGAAGTATGGCGTACGCATGCTTTTGCTTGGCATATTTTTTGCGGGCTGCGGAATAATAGGTCTGCTGTTTTTGATGGCACGTTTCCCCCGCCTGTATAAGTACCCTGTTGAGATAACCCCAAAAAATATAGAGCTGCAATATGTTATAGCAAAGCTTATGTTATCCGCTAATCAGATGATCTGCGCCTTATACATAAGCATTTTGATAGCCGGTGTATACCGCACAGAAATTTCTGTTCCCTCAGACGCTTTTACCTTTCTTACAGCCTCTGCGCTGGCGCTTTGCGCTATTGTTACGGCTGTTTATTTCATTTTTGCACGTAAAAGCAAATAGAACTGATTTTTCTTGATTTTGGCACATACAGAAAAATATTGTCAAAAAAACTGCATTAAAATTTGGCGTTTTTTTAGTTTACTTGACAATATGATATAAATAATTATATTATTAACTTAGTTATGTTTATAATATATATATTAGTATCTATATATATATTATAAGGCGCGCTATTTATGCAGCATTGCGCGTCTGGACGCAATATTTTAAATTGCATATTTTAATTTGAAATAGTACAGATTGTTGATTGGCGTTAAAAACACACCGTGGTTTAGCACTTATTATTTTGAGGTCATTTTATAAGACGAAAAAAAACGTCAGACATAAAGAACAGGCATCGTACAGGCAAGCGTAAGTGTTGGTAAAAAAGACAAATATGCCCTGCTATCTGTAAAATGCTTCTTTGTATTTGACTTGAAAACATATATTATGTGGGAACGTTTTATTTTGTGTAAGGGGATTATATGGGCAAAGCTGGCAATAAATTTGTTAACGGTATGAAGGGGTTTGGCACAGTATTATGGATATTCATAGCCATTTTTGCAGTTGTGGCTGTATTTTGTTTTCAATATTACAATAACCTGTCCTCAACCATAAAGGATGAAAGCAAGGGCTATCTTCAAGAGGTATCGCGCAGGATAGGCAGTAATATAGACCGCATAATAAGCGACAATTTTGCCGTACTCAACTCTATGACATCCATCTTTGAACAGACCGAAAATATATCCCAATCAGATGCACAGTCAATATTAAAAGCACAGCAGAGCTATTGGAATTATCAAAATATACTGTTTATAGAAAAATCCGGACACGCCTATGATATAGACAATCGTGAAATATTTCTAACAATAGACAACGCTGTACGTGACGATATATTAAGCGGGCGGCAGGCTATGTCCACCACACAGACAGTAAACAACATTGATTACATACTTTTTTCCGTTCCTTTTGAGAATGTTGTAATAAACGGACGGGAAATCGCCGCGCTGGCGGCTATATACGATCCTGTGTACTTTGATCAGGTGCTCTCCATGAATTCCTTTGACGAGCGCGCCTACTCACAAATAATAACAAAATCCGGCACTCTTGTTACCCGCCCCACTTCCTCTTATTCCATGAATACGGGGTACAATATATTCACTTCATTGGAGTCTGCACAAATAGACGAAGCAAACGGTCTGCAAATCATGCAAGACGATATAGCAAACAACCGCACCGGGCAGATAGGCTTTACTCTTGATGGCACCCACCGCTATGTTGTATATACACCAATACAGCCGGAAGACTGGTATTTGCTTACTTTTGTACCTGTGCAAGTGGTGAATGAAAAATCTGATATGCTGCTCAGCATAACGTTGATACTGTGCGGCGTAATTACCTTTGCCTTTGCTGCGCTAATTGCCACGCTTGTATACATTTTCAGCAAGCACAGACGCAGACTGGAGCAGATAGCCTACGTGGACGACATTACCGGAGGAAATACCATACAAAGATTTTACATATTAGCGCGCAGGCTGCTTGATGGCTCAGATAAAAAATATGCGCTGGTATATACAAATATAGAAAAGTTCAAAGTATTGAACGAGCAATTGGGACGCAAAAATTGCGATACCATGCTGAAATGCTTTTATGATTGCATGAACTCCACTCTCACTGAAAACGAATGTATAAGCAGACTTTCTGCAGATAACTTCTGTATATTTATGGAATATTCTGATGATGAATCGCTGCTGCGCCGCATTGACAGCTGGAATACCGCGGCGGAAGAATATGTAACAAGCGGCAAAATGCAGTGGACCCTTCCCCAAACAGAAATGGGGATATATATAATAGACAACAATTCACTGGATTTCACGCAAATGATAGACCGCGCCAAGCTGGCGCTTAAAGACAGCGTAAGACATACCCACAGTAAGCTGCGCTATGCTTTTTACAATGACGGTATGCGTCACCAGCTCATGCGCGAAAAACAGCTTGAGGATATGATGGAAAAGGCTTTGGCAAATAACGAGTTTCAGGTTTATTTGCAGCCAAAATACCGCCTCCCTGAGGAAACCATTGGCGGAGCCGAAGCACTTGTACGATGGTCAAGCCCGGATGAGGGCATGATATTCCCCAATGAATTTATACCGCTTTTTGAAAAGAACGGCTTCATTGTGGATCTAGATATCTGGGTGTTTGAGGAAGTGTGCCGTACAATGCGCAAATGGCTGGATGGCGGGCTTCAGCCCATGAAGATATCCATAAACTGCTCACGTGTACACTTTAGGGATCCCGGCTTTTTGGCGCCCTATATAAAGGCGGCGGAGCAATATAAAATAGATAAAAAGCTGATAGAGATAGAGCTTACTGAAAGCGTTGTGCTGGAGGATGTAGGCCGTCTCACCCGCATTATAGATAAGATACGTGAAACGGGCTTCGGCTGCTCTATGGACGATTTTGGAAGCGGCTATTCCTCGCTGAATCTTATACAGTCTATACCTGTTGATACGCTCAAGCTGGACAAGATATTCTTTGATGCATCGCCCAAGGAAATAGCGCGCACAGAGGCGGTTGTGGGCAGCATTATAGGTTTGGCAAAGGCATTGTCTATGGAAACTGTTGCAGAGGGCGTAGAGATACGCGAACAGGTGGATATGCTAAAGCGGGTGGGCTGCGACTATATACAGGGTTATGTATTCGCCAAACCTATGAAGATACGTGATTTTGAAAAATTGGCCTTTGGCAGAATAGAATTATGAGGAGAAACTTTAGATATGCCGTTTCATCAAAAGGGATTGAGTAAGACGATAAAAAACCTTGCAGTTGCCGCACTTGTTTTAGCCACCTTTTTGGGTGCCGTATCTTGCGCGGGAAATACAAAAGTAAACGATGTTGTGCTGACACAGAAAAAGACAGACAGCGGCAGAACACAAATAAGTGTACTTGTAAAATACGCCTTTTCAATAAACAGCTTTGAGGCGGCGGTGGAAGAAAAATTTCCTGATATAGATATAGTGCAGGTGGGCAACTATACCAAGGACATGGGCATAGATGAATACGCTTCGCGGCTCAAAAATGACGATCTTACCGATATAGTTATGACATGGCCGCTTGATGTGGGCGAAGAATATTGGGAGGACAGGCTGCTTGACCTTTCCGGCATGGATTTTACAAGCCGCTACAATCTTTCTATGCTAAATGATATTTCACGCGATGGTAAGCTGTATTATTTACCCGGCCCGTCTCAGGTACGTGGCATAGTGTACAACAAAACACTTTTTGAAGAAAATGGCTGGCAGATACCCTCAGATTACCGAGGTTTTTTGGAGCTGTGCAAAACAATAGAGAAAAGCGGCATGCGTTCACTTCAGTTGGGTCTCAAAAACGGCGAGGTGCTTGACACTGCATTTATTGGATACAATTATTCAAATTTCTACAGTAAGCCGCAAGATATACAGTGGCTTTCAGATTATAACAACGGTACCGGTAGTTTCGCAAGGATGGGCCCTGCCTTTGGTGTGTTTGAAGAAATGATAGACGCGGGCATATTCAAGCCCTCTGACCTTGATGTGGACTATTCTGCAAGAGAAAAAATGCTGTTCACGCGGCAGTGCGCCATGCTGGAAGATTCCGTGTTGATGGCCAGAATGGGCTATTCTCAAACGGGCACAACTGACGAATTTGCGCTGATGCCCTTTTTCAATCCTGGTAACGACGGCGATTGGGCCAGACTTTACATGGTTTGCTATATTGGACTGAACAAAAACCTTGCCGAACCGCAAAACAAAGATAAATATGAGTTGGTCAAAAAGTTGATGGACTATATATCCACTCCCGATGGTCAAGAAGCTCTGGCCGCAGATACCGGCGCTATGTTTTCCAGCCTTATGAACACGCCTCCGCCAGATATCCCCGAAATACAGGCGTTGCTGCCCGCGCTTAACAACGGGCGTTACGCAGCCTTTCCGCAGCTTAAAAACGCTGAGAGCGCATTTCGCGAAAGCCTGGCCGGTTTGTTGCGCGGGGATATCACAAGGGAACAGGCAATAGCCGCAATAGATGAGCAAAACGCCTCCCCCCAAAAAGAAACCGCGCCTGAAAAACTGGGTGAGGCCACCTCTAATTTCTCGCTTACGGAAACGGGCAATTTTGTAACAGATGCCATGAGAGAGTGGTCTGGCAGTGATATCGCGCTGTTTTTAGACAACGGCAAAGACGGGAAGTATAACGGAAAAGGTTTGAGCGGCAGTATTTATAAAGGCGATATAACCACGAAGGATATATATCGCATAATGCCTGATTTAAAATATGGTGATGCTGAAACGGTCTGCAAAGTAACAATGACGGGTGAAAACCTCATAAAAGCGCTGGAATACGCGCTGCCCGTAAATAACAACAATACTGGTTGGTTTTACTATTTCTCCGGTATAAAAATGGAATACGACCCCACCGCTGAGCCGGGCAGCCGCATAAAAAGCATAAAAATGGCGGACGGAAGCGAGATTGTACCAGATAAGGTGTACACCGTTACGGCCATGGACGAAACCATAGCAGAAGAATATAGAGCCAGCCACGAGGGCACGGATGCAACTATGACAAAAATTCTTGAGGATGCCATAAAAAGCGCGGGAAGTATATCACCCAGCAATGACGGACGTTTCATAATACCCAAGTGACAGTATCACATGCGCAGCACCGGGAAAACCCAAAAACCTCCATATTCATAGTATACGAATGTGGAGGTTTTTTAGCTACCTTGCAGCCTAATGGCCGCTTTGCGCGTTCGCCTTCTATTTGCGTTTCTTGAGCTATTATATATTATGGATTACAGGCTTATATTGGACCGCTCCGTTACCCGTTTGTTCTTTCTACTCTACTTTTGCAATACCATATCATCTAAATAGCGGTTTGCGCGCAATTGTGCATTGGCCTCTATATCATAATAATAAAACGGATAGTCCTGCCCGTGGTAAACACCCTTGGCAAAAAGACCGTCCGGCTCATAATAATCTTCCGGATTTACAGTTGAGCAGGTCACCACTCCGCGTTTAAGGTCCACCTTGGCATCTGCAAAATTTTCCACCTTGCTTCCTTCTATACGTGCCCCAAGGCTTTGTGATGCCTCCGCCCGCGTTTCATCCGTTGTCCATGTTATTGGGTTTATTGCCCGCGCACCTTTTTCCAGCACAATATTCTCCTCTGTTACATTCGGCGCTTCCGTATTATAGGATATTATTACACCCGTGTCCTCCGCGCCTTGCGCAAATTTAAGATGTGTATTTTTTTGCAGAAACTCATCTGTAACCGAATAGCCGATCACGTAAGCCGCCACCATTCGCTTGTATATATCCGGATGCTCCTTCATATATTCAGACAATACAAACAACAGCATATTTGACCCTTGAGAATGCCCCGCCAAAATAAAGGGACGTCCATTGTTATAATTCTCAAAATAGTAGTCCAGCGAAGCAAACACATCTGCTTTGGGAATTCCATCCAGCAATTTCGTTTGCTCTTCATCACTAATAGACAAGCAGTAAGCCGCGTCCGCCTGCCTGTAATAGGGCGCATATACATTGCCGGTTATTTCAAACGCGGTCGCCTGCTTTTGATAAGCCGCTTTACCCCCGGCTAGCATAAGCTTGTTGTCTATTTCACATATGTTCGGATCATTCTCAGACCGCTTCGCCCATACCGTTGGATATAGATAGAATACATCCACCGGCTTGTCCGCATTCGTGGGCAATGCCACCCAGTGCGCCGCATCCGCATAGCTAACTGCCTGCGGCTGCGCTGCTGCGGCAGAGCAGCTCACACATGCAATCATTGCCGCTATTGTGAGTATAATACATACAAGTTTTATTCTTTTCACTTTTACCTCCTGCAGAAGCCTGTGCTTTTCGTGCCGTTATGCCTAAATTTTTTTATTTTTGCTCAAAAAGCAATTCACGAAAAAATGCTTCATCCTCAAGATTCGGCAGCTCTGCCATGCGGGTATCTTCATCCAAAACAAGCGTTTCTTTTCCCTTTGCAGTATACTTTCCCCATTCCACTCCTACAGCCTCACCCTCATTGGGATCGCCTGTCTTTATAAAATTTGCCCATCTCGCATGTATGTCATTCGCCATCTTTTCGCTTTCCTGCGAATCATCCGGCGGTTGTTTAAACACGAAAAGAAGCTCTAGTGCATGGATTGCACCTTGCCCGTTTTCTGCCATAGCTTTTGGGATATAATTATAGTTATAATAATAAACATTTTTACCGCGCGAAGAAAGCGCGTCCGCAAATACTTCCATGCCAACGCGAAGCCCCGTTTTAAATATATTCCTTGCTCTGTCAGTAGGCGTATTGTTTTCATCCACAGGAAATCTGGCAAGCACCTCTTTTGCCCGCACCCCAAAGACGCTATATACAAACTCCGTATACTGCTGCTCTGTAATACCCTCGGGCACAAAGGTATCGCCCTCATCTGTATTGAAGCCTGCCAGAATATCAACATCGTTTATGCTGCCCTCCATTACCGCTTTATATGGGTCTTCCGGAATAACCGTTCCGTCAAAAACGGGCCAGAAGCAATAGGGATATGGCTCCAGCACATTCATTGAAAACTGGCTTGCTTCGGCAATTTCCTGCGCCGGCATTTTGCGAAGCTCCGCAAGTGTTTTTACTCCCAGTTCTTCCATAAACCGCTCACCCATATCATAGGCCTGTGCTTTATTGCCCGTTGCAAGCGGCATAGTTATAGGCTGCCCCAAAAGATTGCCGCTTTCCATGATCGCACGCGTGAAAAGCCCTTTGGCAAGGGGGCTTTCCATCAGATTTGATACACTGAACGCTCCCGCAGATTCGCCGCCAATAGTGACGTTTTGAGGGTCTCCGCCGAACGCGGCAATATTATCCTGCACCCATTGCAAAGCCGCTATCTGATCCAGCGTTCCCGTATTCCCAAGCGATCCGTAGGCTTCTTCCCCCTCTTTTGAAGACAAAAAGCCCAATGCATTCATGCGGTAAGTTACATTGACCTGAATTATGCCATCCCTGGCAAATACCGTGCCGTCATAACGCTGATCAGACGGAGAACCCGAAACATAGGCCCCGCCATGTATGAATATATATACCGGAAGGTTATCGCCCTTTTCAGGCGTCCATATATTGAGATAAAGGCAATCCTCTCCATAGACCAGGCCTTCCTTTTGCGCTTCCTCCGTTTGTACGGCGGAATTTTTATATTCTGTGCAGTTTAAAACGCCATCCCATTCCGCCATGGGCTGAGGCGGCGCAAAACGAAGGTCCCCTACCGGCGGTTTTGCAAAGGGTACTCCCAAATATTTTTTTACTCCGTCCTCGCTCTTTCCCTCAATTTCACCGTTCACGGTTTTTATAACAGTTTCTTTTTTAACGGAGCAGCCCGCAGCCACCGCAAAACAAAACACCAGCGCGGCTAGCACAATACTCAATAGTTTTTTCATAAGTTAATCTTCTCCATTCCAAGCTTCGCCGCCTGTTCTACACGCTGCGCATAGCCGCCCTTAAACACAAGACAGGCGGCAGCATCTTTGCCCATTATATCTTTTTGCCCATTTGCAAGCGCGCTTGCCCTGCACCCCGCAGCACAGAAGTAACGGTGTTCGCACTTTGCGCATTCCTCATTTTTTGCGAAATACTCAGGGATTTTTGTATCAATAAGCGACATATAGTTTGAATCTCTAAGCCCCTTCTGAAGCCCAATCTCTGTTGCCAATGGGTAATTTTGCTGCAGCTCCATGGAAGAAAGCCCCATACAGGGAAGCATGCGGCCCTCCGGCGATAAATAAAGCACATGCCTCGCGTGTCCGCATACTGTTGCGCTTTCGCACAGCTCTTTTTCGCCGCCAAACTTACGCGCCGGGATGGTATATTTTTTACTTCCTTTGCGGCACATAAACAGCCCTCCCAGCATAATGCCCATGGGCATGCCATCCTCAAAATATTGCGGTATATACTCTAGATATAGATCGAACACCTCTTCCGTAGAGAATGAGTAATCTTTATCATACTTTTCCCAGCTTTCTGTATTTGAAACCGGATTCACTTTTACGCTTGAAACATTCAGCGCGGCAAGATGCTTTATGCTGTCACGAAAAACATGCTTGTTTTTTTTATGCAGGCACAGTTCACTGCGCGTTTGAAATCCCCGCTGCGCGCACAACGAAAATGCCCTGTCCGCCTCCTTTTCCGCGCCCGACACTCCCCTCAGCCAATCGTGGCAGCCAACCCCGTCAAAGCTCATATCAATCACAGGATGCAGCCCGCGCTTTTCAAGCTCATCAAGCAGCTTTTCTGTTACCAGCTTGCCATTGGAATACAATGCGGTCACGTTTATCTCCCTTTCCACAAGAGCATCCAGCAATTCATAAAAATCCTTACGCACCAGCGGTTCTCCGCCCGTAAGGGATACATTCTGCACACCACAATCTGCCATTTGTGAAATTAGCTGCATGCACGCTTCATGCGAAAGCTCCCCCAGCTTCGCATCCGGCGCAGACATATAGCAATGTTTGCATTTGTAATTGCACTTACCAGTTATAGACCAATGCACAGTTCCTATGTAGCGGTTTTCATACAGCCTGTATTCTTGTATGCCAAGCGTTTCATCCCCAAATTCGCAAGCACATATCACGCCCTTTTTTTGCAGCTCTGCAGCAATTTCTCTGTTCCTGCTGTTTGCAAATATACCTTCAAAATCTACCAGCCCATTGCACAGCGTCAATGTTTGAAAATATTCTTTATTCAAAAAGTGCACTCTATTATACGGCCGCTCCCATAAAGCATAGGGCAGTTTTTCCCAGCCCCGCAGCCTAAAATTTTCATTTAATTTATAATACATCACGTTACTCCTTATGTTCTGTACAGGATCTGTTTGTACAATTCATGCAGGAAAGATATCCTTCGCCCCGGTCATTTTCCCAATTCTCGCAGTTAAACTGTTTAGTATCCTCCTCATTCCCGGCCGCACTCAAAAAAAGCAACTCATCTTCGCAAAGCATACTGTCTTCTGTGAGCTTTTGTTTTAAACGCAAAAGCAGTTCTTCTTCAAATTTTTGATCAGGGCGGAATGAAAATCCCGCCCCGATTGTTTTATCCTGTTTCATGCCTATTGCCTGCGTTCTGCGCTTATGCGCGAATCAATAGTCCCCGCCGCCCATGAGAGGGCAAAGGCAGCATGTCGGAGAATCATCTGCATAACCGCCGCCTTCTCCTATCACCATGCAAATACACGTATATGGCATGTTATTGGTAGGGGCATTGTCTCCCTCGCCTTGACCGCCAACCGCGCAGACGCAAGCGCCGCCGCTAACAGCCATAAGCTCATCCGCAGACATCTCTGCGTCCTGTGCTTCAAAATCTGCAGCAGTAAGATCATACCCGTTCTTTTTTGCAAAGGGCAAAATGTACTCCGCCATTACCTTATCTTTATCTTCCGTATCTTTAGTCTTTTCATTCATCTCGATCAATTCTTTTTTGAGCGCCTCATCCTGATTCACCCTCTTTAAAAATTCCTTCACTTTTTCATTCATCTTTTAGACCGCCTTTCTATTTTTATTTTATTGCACCCCTTTTTTACGCGGGTTACTTATATAACGAACAATTTTAAAAAATATCTCATTTTTATTTTTGCATCAGTATTTGTATGGGCGCCACATCCTTGGTAACGATCTGCATATCTGATATAACACTGGATTTTGAATCGGCGGGCTTTGTGAGCAGAGCGGTAACCTCATAGCCTCCGCCCTCCGGCACAATATTCTGCGCCAAAACATCACTCTTTAGCGTTTCCGCTGCCTGCGCGGCATCCATCGGCGCCTCTCCCACCGCTTCAACAACCCCATCAATCGTGTCTCCGTTTATAGTCACGCTCACCCGCTGCCCCGCTTCAACGTTTTGAATGCTCTGCATATCAACATAGCCATAGGCTCTGCTGCCCAAAACAACGCTTTTTAAACTTTGCGTAGTAACTATGTTTCCCCAAAACGCCCACAGCACACAGCTTGCAATCAGGCATACTATGGCTGTCACAACTATCCACACGCTGGGTTTTATTACCTTTATATATTTGTTGTACTCATTTACGGAAGAGATTTTTTCCTTGATACCTTCCACCATACAGCCCTCCCTATTACTCAAATTCAATTTTTGTTTTTTCCTTTATCCGCTTGCGCGCCCTATAAAGTTCCGTGCCTACAGTGCTTTCCGGAACGTCAAGAATCTTTGCAATTTTTCTGTTCGTTTTGCCCAAATAGTATTTATAATAAAATAAAAGTCTTTCGCGTTCAGTTAGTAGGCTCAGAGCTATATACAGCTTTTTTTTGCATTCGTTTTCAACACTTGCCAGCTCCTTGTCATCGTATGCCGCATCTTTTGCATTATCATCCAAGCTGCATATCAATGGGTTTTTTCTGAAATGATCGCTTATGCAGTTTTTGCATACGGCGTATATCCATGAAGAAAAGCTTCCCTTCTTATGGTCATACAGGTGCGATTTTTCCACAAGGCGCAAAAATGTTTCGCTCACAATATCCTCTGCCGCGTCCTTGTTTAAAGTGCGATAGTAGGCATAATTGTATAGCTTATGGAAATATTGCGTATATATCTGCTCCAGTTCATATTCGTTCATCATATCATCTGTCTTTTAAGGAGGTCTGCAAAGCGTCCGTTTTGTTGTATCAGATCTTCAAAGCTTCCTTGTTCTACTATTTTGCCATCCTCCAGCATAAAAATTTTATCGCATTGACGTATTGTGGATAAACGGTGGGCTATAACTATACGCGTTATTTTAAGCGCGCCTATAGCCTCTGTTACCTGCTTTTGCGTGATATTGTCAAGAGCTGAGGTAGCCTCATCCAGCATTAGAATAGAGGGGCGCGGGGCAATTGCGCGCGCGATCATCACCCGCTGTATCTGTCCACCAGACAGTCCCTTGTCACCCTCGCTCACATGCGTATGCATTTTCATGGGCATCTGATTGATATCCTCTGCTATTCCGGCTATTTCAGCAATTTCCCATGCCTGCTCCTCGCTCATATCAGGTGCAGATATGGTGATATTTGAGAGTATGCTGCCCGAAAAAAGCTTGCCGTCCTGCATCACTATACCAATGTTCCGCCTAAGCGAGCGCTTGTCTACATTTTCCATATTTTCGCCGTCATAATATACCGCGCCCACATCCGGCTTCTCAAAGCCCATCAACAGGCGCAGCAGCGTAGACTTTCCGCAGCCCGTCTGACCCACTATGGCCACATACTCTCCGGCATTTATGCGCAAATCTATGCCGTCCAATACAGTTGGCATCTTTTCACCGTATCTGAATGTGAGGTTGTTTATTTCAATAGCGCCGCTCAATTTCTTTATTCGTCTTTTTGATTCGTTTGTTTCTGGCACAGCATCTAATATAGGCTTTGCCAGCTCTATGGTCGGCTTTAATGTGGCAAAATCCTTTACCACCCTTGAAAGCGATGTAACCGCACCCAAAAGCAATCCATATGATGCGGAAAACGCCATATAGTCTGCACTTGTAACATTGTTTTTCGCCGCAACAAAGTAAATGAGCATGCTTGCCAAAAGCGGAATGCCGCTGCTTAACACCGGCAATATCTTTAGTATTTTGGGCGGATCATACTCGCACTTTGCAACCTCCGCATATTTTTCAGACCATTTTATGAAGGCTCGCTTTTCCGTTCCCGTGAGTTTTATTTTTTGTATGCCCACAATTGCCGCATATACCCAGCCGTTTAATTTTGCCCCCGCCTTCATTTTCTTTTGCATCAGCTTGACCCCAAAAACTATGCTCAGTATAGTTATGGTTATGGAAACACCTGCCATAAGTGCCGCCACCCAGGCAAGAGAGGGGGAAATCACCGCGATCTGTATCAAATATACGAGTGAAAACAGGCTGCTTACCCCGCTTAGGAAAAATGTGTTTATAAATGTATTTGTAAGCGCATTCACCGCATCCATGCGATAGGATAGATCTCCCGCCGTAAAATCTTTGAAAAAACCGGTGTTGAGCATCAATATACGCTGCATAAAGGCACTCTGCACAAAAACGGAGATCTTTATCTGTATACGTGATACCAGAAAACCCTTGGTTATCTGTATAAGCGCTATAGAAACGCTCAAATTCACTATAACAATAAAAAGAAAGGCCAGATTTTCCTCCAACCTGTTTGGCACCAGGTAGCCAAACACCAGTTTATTTATAACAGGTACAAACATTCCAAGCAGTGTGGCAAATAATGTTATCAGCAAAATGGCTGTTATATCTTTGCTGTTTATACAGCCCAGCATAAATTTAAACAGATCTTTTACGGTAAGAGATTTTGCAGGCAGCGGCTTATAAAACGCATAGCACACGTTATGAAACATTGTTGCGTTATTTTTGTCCACTTTGGTTTTTTTAGCAGTGACCGGATGATTGAACTCATATCCGCCCTTTTTTGATGGTATCAGCGCAACCGCCTGCCCGCTTTCCACAAAGGCAATCATTGGGCATACACCTTCTGAAAACCAGCCCTCCTTCAATTCCACCACTCGCTTCATTACTCCGAACGGTTCAAAACAATGCCTCATCTGCCCTTCAAAATCTGCAATATCCTCGTTTGGCTGATTTGTGGGCAAACCATAAAACCGCAGTATCTGCTTGCAGGTGTTTTGGCTTTTTTGCGCATCAGTCATGCGCGTCATAAAGCTTTCTTCACCCATCACCACAGACGAAAGGCGATAAAACGATTCTTCAAAGCGCAGGCGCTCCTGCTCTTGTTTTGATTTTATTTCCCGCTCAAAATCTTTCATGTGTTTACCTATTCATTTGTTACCAATTGCATATAGAATTCACAGCTTTCATATAGCGCATCATGCGTTCCGCGCCCAATTTCCTTGCCTTCCTTCAGTACAATTATCTGGTCACAATCTCTTATTGTTGACAGCCTGTGCGCAATCACTATCATTGTTACGCCCCGCCGCTCTATTGCACGTATCACCGCTTCTTCCGTGCGCGCGTCAAGGGCAGAGGTTGCTTCATCCAGTATAATGATGGATGGATTAAAGCATAGCGCCCGCGCTATCTCAAGGCGCTGGCGTTGTCCGCCGGAGAAATTCTTTCCCCCCTCAGCAACCATATACGAAAGCCCTCCGGGCAGGCTCATCACCTCGTCATACAGCTGCGCGTCTTTAAGCGCGGCAATGATATCTTCATCAGGAACAAACTTATCCCACATCCGCAGGTTTTCGCGCACCGTGTCTGCAAACAATACTATTTGCTGGTCAACCACTCCAATGGATGCGCAAAACGCTTTTCTGTTGATTTGCTCAAAACTTTTTCCGTCAAATGTTATGCTGCCGCTCCACGGAGTATAAAGGTGTGTGATCAGCTTTGCCAAGGTGGATTTTCCGCAGCCGGAAAAGCCCACCATTGCCGCCTTCTCACCTGGCTTTACGTTGAGCGAAAAATTTTCTAGCAAAGGCGGAAGATACTTATTATACCCAAAGGTGACCTTGCTTATATCCACTTCACCCAAGAGCTTTTGCGCGTATCCATCAGCATCTCCATCTTCTGAAAATTCGGCTCCATACTGCATCACATCCTCTATGCGCTCCATGTTTGTACGCAATTTTTGAGTGCTCTGCATCAGCTCAACCATTTTGCCTGCCGGTGCCAAGAACCCGGCAATAAAACCCGTAAAGGCAAGCAGCATACCCGTAGTAAAACTTCCGTTGATTATAAGGTGCGCGCCAAAGGCAAGCACCACTCCATTTGCAATCTGAGTTATAAAACCGGGCAATATGCTTAAATATTGATTTGTTTTTACATATTCCACCGTGGAGTGATTTGCTTCCGCCTGTATGCCCGACCATTTTTCGAAATATCCGTCCTCCGCCCCCGCCGATTTTATTGTCTCTATCATCTCTATACCAGAAAGCGTTGTTGAAGATAAATTGCTCTGCTCACGCGCCTGCCTGCGCGAAATGTCTACCTGCTTATCTGTAACATATTTTGTTACGATCATGTTTACGGCAATGCAGGCAAGCCCAATCAGCGAAAGAGGAACGCTGTATAAAAGCATCATCACAAGATACAGCACAATAAGAAAAAGGTTTATCACCATGGGTGCAAACTGGTTTACCAGTGTTTTTACAATTGCTTCGTTGGAGCTTAGCCGCTGCGCAATATCACCTGCGTAACGTTGCGAAAAAAACCTTACCGGAAGGCGCAAAACGTGCCAGAAAAATGATGTGTTCGCAACTATTGCCAGCTTACCGCTTATCTTAAAGGAATTGGCAATACTTATCCATTGCGCAATAAGCAATATAGCCAATACGGCCAACATGGCCAAAAGCAAATATGGGAGCCACCCGTGATTTCCGCCCGCAAGTATGCCGTCTAAAAAAACACGCGAAAATAAAGGATTTACCACGCCAACCGCCTGCAATATAACATTAGTCAATATAACGAAAGCAAAAATAGCCGCCGTACCACGCAAGCGTTTTTTTGCATAGGCAAGCGTACTTGCGCGTTTTCCGCCTTTTTCAAACGTTTCAGATTTTTCAAAACACAGCACTACACCGCTGTAATACTTCTTAAATTCACTCCTGGTTATTTTTACTTTGCCCTTTGCCGGATCGTTTAAATAAACATTCTTTTTATCAAAACCACACAAAACAACAAAATGGTTATTGTTCCAAAACAAAACGGCGGGCATATTTACGGTATGCAGCTTGTCCATACCGTAACGATAGGCCTTTGCTTTTAATCCGTAGTGCTCCGCCGCCTTAAAAATACCAAAGACATTGCTCCCATCACGCGATACCCCGCACTCTTCGCGCAATACGGAAAGTGGTATCCACCTTTTATAATATGCCAAAATCATAGCCAGGCTTGCTGCGCCGCACTCCAAAGCCTCCATTTGAATAATAACAGGTACTTTAGGTATTTTGTTCATTACACATACCCTCTCAAAATAGCATTCAAAGATGGCGCCCGCAGATGTTTAAAAATAAACCGTCTTTTGAAACCGCTTAAATTAAGAAACACTGATTTTTCGCATGCCTATTTTCGCGCCAGTTTTCCAGAGCACGCCTCGGCAAAAAGCGCAATGCCGCCAACAATCAGATAAATAGCAAATACCATCTCTATTGTAAACCAGCCCATTATTGGCGCGCATATTATCATTATTCCCAAAATAAGGTTTATTATGCCGCTTGCAAGAACCCACCCAGCCTTTGCTTCTCCCGCTTTTTTTAGCACCCCATAGGTTGCTATCTGATTTATTCCGCTAAACAGAGCAAAGAACCCGATGAGGAATGAAAACGTTGAAAGCATGCTAAGCTGACCGAATTTGCTGCCCAAGGCTTCGGCCAGTATCAATATACCTACCAATGTAAAAATTATCCCATTTGCCAAAGCCCATCCGTTACGCTGTTCTGATGGGGTGCGCGCATAGGAAACTATGTTGAACACGCCATAGATTATAAATCCTATAGTTACAATATATGCCATACCCAGCCCCACAATAAGCGGAGCAGCAAAAACAAGCACGCCCAATACAACCATACAAATTGCAATAATGATGCCCGCCGTCTTATTGCCTCCGGCCATTGTATGAACCGCGTTGTTTATTTTTCCACGCTGATCTGAATTTTGTTCTTCTTTATTTTTTTCCATGCCTTTGTTCCCTCTCTTTGTATAAACTTTAAATAATTGATATAAATTGCAGCATAAAAATGTGCATTCTAACATAAATCATATCAAAAAAATCATGCGTTTATAGTTTATGAGCCAAAAAATGACCAATAGCGGATAATTGCCCCATATAATAAATTGCTTTGCTGGCTGCGCATGTTATTGTGGTATACTTTATTTGCAGCTGCAAAAATTTTTCTTTTTTGAGCCGTTAACTGCTCATTATATTTTTTTTGGAGAATTATATATGAAGAATTATGATTCAAGTAAAAACAATGGATATAGACTTCTTTTTGTTGAAGATGACCTTGAGCTTTTACAAATGTATCGTGAATTTTTTGAAAGGCGAGAATATTATGTTACCTGCGTGGCTGATGCTGAGGCAGCTATGAACGCAATCAAAACTACCGCGTTTGATTGTATGGTGCTTGATGTGGATCTTCCAAACGCAAACGGATATGAAGTATGTATTGCCGCGCGCGCTGTCACTGCGCTCCCTATAATATTTGTATCTGTATACACAGAGGTAGAGCAGCGCATTAAGGGGCTTTCTATAGGCGGCGATGATTATATGTGCAAGCCCTGTGCGCTTCCAGAGCTTGAGGCAAGAATAAAGCTGCGCATCCACAGCCGTGCGGAAGACCGCCCAGCGCAGGTATTTTATTTTGATGAACTGGCTATAGACACGGGTTTGCGGGAAGTCCGCTATGGTAATAGATCTATAGATTTCTCCCGCATTGAGTTTGAGATAATAGCCTTTTTTGCGCGGCATCCAAACCGTGTCTTTTCCTATGAACAGCTTCATGACAGCATTTGGAAAGAGCCAATAAACCTTGGGCGCCACGCCGTTCAAGCCCGTATATCTGAGGTGCGCCGCAAACTTTTTGACTTATGCCCAAGCAAAGAATATATACAAACGATCCGCAGGCACGGTTACCGCTTTGTGCCCTAATGTGAAACAGAAAAACGCGCAGAAGATTTCCTGCGCGTTTTTACTTTCCATGTTCATTTTTTACCGGATCGCTTTATCCATGCCGACAGCTTTTTGCCCCATCCCGCTGATCCGTTAAAAGTCACCGCAAGAATTATGACTGCTCCTGAAATAATTGATCCTAAAGCAATCTGGAAAACCGTCTGTTTGGGGTATTCTTCTTCTCCATATTGCTTTTGCGCGGCGGAATCCTCTGGGACCGTGTTTTCCTTTACCACAGACGCACCGTCTTCCAACGCAGCCGCTTCTGCACCTTTGTTATTATTTGTCTCTTCTCCAATTGAAGGCTTTTCGCCTGCTTCTGCTGCCGATGCGGCCGCAGGTACAGACGGTTTGGCGCTTTCTTTTTCCGCTGCTTCCGTGCGCACCTTAGAGCCTTGTCTGCTTTTATTTGGGGATGGCGCACTGTCTGTTGGCTTGGCTGGCGGCGTTTCTTTTTCAGGCGGCTTTGCTGCCGGAGGCTCAGATTTCACCGGCTCCTTGGGGTCTATCATATTTGTTCCTCCACCCCTGTTGCCGCCAATATCTCCTGTTTCATCCGGTCCGTTCAAAATAAAAATATTGGAATAATGCTCTTTTCCATCCGCGGCAGC
The DNA here is from genome assembly GCA_964463305.1 of uncultured Christensenella sp. Taxonomy (GTDB): domain Bacteria; phylum Bacillota; class Clostridia; order Christensenellales; family Christensenellaceae; genus UBA5399. Next base: position 22,217 of record CAYXBW010000016.1, read on the forward strand.
AACTGCAGAAATATAAAAAGGATATTTCGCATCATCCGGCGGATACAAGGCATAGTGCAGCCTGTTTCCTTGAGTAACCAGCATATCCGCCTCACACTCCTGCCAATTTTCTCCATCTGCAGACCAGTCTATACGGCAGGATTTTTGCGGATCTTCCAATGCGATTTGAACTTGTGCCGACAGCCCGCGCCCCTCTGTTCCGCCCGTGGCCCAGCCTCCCAGCACCGTTACCTCACGCCCATTTTGAAATACCACCATACACTCAGGCACAGCATATGCTGTGGCATCTTGGTAACTTCCGGTTATGAGGCAGTCTTTTCGCTCTGCCAGTTTATTTCCAAAAAGGTCGATATCCCACTTAACGTTAAGCTGGTTGTTATTATCCATACTGCCGTCTTTATACAGCGTTCCATCATCAGTCTTGGGCAGTATATCTTCAGCGCTTTCTCCATCACGCACATAAACATATTGAAAAGATTTCGGGTTCGTATCAGACCAGGGGACCGCCACCGGCCCTGCGCCTCTTATTTCACCTTGGCAAACAAATTCAGGCATGCCCTCAAATAAAGTACCGTAGCAAAGCACCGAACGCGGCGCCTGCGCAATTGCAACGCCGGAACCCGCATTTACGGATATGCTGTACATTTCAAGCCAGCCTCCGTCCTGCACATTCAGCAGCCCATTTTCTCCACCCGCTCCGGTTATTTCAATAAAAGGATTCAAAATAAGTTTTCCCAGCACAATTATGGAGTATTCGCCTGTGTCCAGCCTAATAGGCGCCCCGGAAATCATGGGCGCGGCAAATGTGTATTCAACATCTTCCTCCACCACAGCGTTTGCGGTAAGCCGTATGTTTCCGCCGGTAGCTTTAATTGATTCAAGCATTTCCACAAGCTCTGCAAAGCTGGCCGCCTCCATCCACACTTCATCCTGTTCCACCGGATCAGACGCATATGCTATAATGGGAACAGCAAACAAACTCAAGCATGCGATCAATGTGGCAATAATACAGATCGCTGTTCGTCTTGTGCGCATAAAACATCTCCTTTCCGAAATGGTGGATAATATGTCTGGACGGGTAAATTTGAGAAGTCTGATACCGCTGTTTATAACGTTTTGTTTTGCGATTGCTTTTTTTACAGCAGTTTTTCAGTTTGATAATAAGTATATCACACACAATACCCCCGCTCAAGATGGGCAGCCGGAGTTTGCGCCGCAGTCCATAAAAGATATCACATTTCTGGCAGATGGATGGGAATTATATCCCGGTGTTATTTTGCAGCCGAATGAAGTCTTATATTCCAAAATCAGCCCCATAAAAACTTTTGCAGGCGAATATTTGAATCTTTCTCAATTAAACGAGGATAAATCGCCTTACGGCATTTCCACATGGCGCCTCCATTTCCGCTATGACGGAACCCTCCAAACGGCAGCGCTTTTTTTGCCGGAGGTTTTTTGTGCATTTCGCCTCTACGCAAACGGCAATCTTGTGGCGGAGCGCGGCTCCCTTGAACCATACAAGCCCTTTGTGCAGGACGCAAGCGTTTCCTTTCCACTTCGTTCAGAAAACGAGCTGGTGCTGCAAACCGCCAATTACACGCATTATTACAGTGGTCTTACCTATCCGCCCATAATAGGCTCTTTACAGGCAATAGAGGCATTTATTGGCAGCCGTATTTTGTTTTACGGCTTTTTGTGTTTTGGCACGCTGATTGCCGCCTTGTTTTCAATTGCTCTGTGGCTGGGGCTAAAACAATCCCGCGACCGTTTGGCATTCGTTTTTGGCATACTTGCACTTGCTTTTTCCGCTTTTACGGCACATGTGTTTATTTGGTTTTACGGCTCTTCTGTTATACGAACGTTTTACGCGCTGGAAGACGCTATGTTTGCGCTTATTGTGTGGTGCGCTATTAATATATGCCTGCGAGTATGCGGTTTTTTCCATTCACGCTTAGGGCAGGCGGCATTGCGCATTGCCATGGGCTTTTTAATTTTGAGCATCATAGTGCCGCTTTTCATACTGCCTGTTCTGCCCGCGTTTGCCATGCTTTACGGAAAAATCATTACGGTATACCGCCTCATAAGCGCTTTATTCCTGCTTGCCCTTGCCATATACGGCGGTGTTCGCAAAAACACAGACGCAGTATGGATGCTGTGCGGCGCAGCATTTTACGGAACGGGTATTCTCTTTTCTGCTGTTACAGTCAGCACCTTTGAGCCCGCGCAGTTTGCCTGGATGGAAGAATATGCCGCTTTTGCACTTGTAGTGTGCTTCGGAATAATGGTGGTGCGGCGCAGCTACGCAATGGTGGCGGAAAATTTGCGCCTCACCAACCATTTGCGTGAAGAGGTTGACGCCCAGACCCGTGAAATTTCCATTATGATACGCGAAAGAGAAGACCTTATTTCCAAATTTTTGCATGATATGAAATCTCCCTCCGCTTTCATGACTTCATATGTGGAAATGGTGAGGCGAAACAACGTGCGGCTTGATGATCAGACAAAAAAACATCTCGCCGTAATAGAGGAAAAATGCGGAGCAATAAACAAGCAGATTCGTATAGTGCAGCAATACGCTGCGGAAAATCCACTTCTCACACCGCACAGCAAATTAGACCTGACAGAGTTTCTGCGAGAGTTTTACCGCTTCAACCGTCCCGATGTAGAACTGGACGGGCAGACTTTTATTCTGCGAATTTCCTCAGAAAGCCCTTGCCTAATAAATGCCGATCCCGAAAAATTGAGCCGTCTGCTTCAAAACCTTATATACAACGCGGTCAGCTTTACATCAGCAAACGGCAGAATCACCTTGTCACTTACGCGCGACGAATATAATGTCCGCATAAAAGTTTTCGATACGGGCGCGGGCATAATGCCTGACAACATACCCAGAATATTTGACCGGTTCTTTACAACACGCACAGAGGAGGGGGGCACCGGTATGGGGCTTTATATTGTACGCACGATTGCGCAAGAGCATGGCGGCGAAGTTTATGTGAGATCAAAACCGGGCAGGGGCACAGTGTTTACAGTGCGTTTGCCCCTTGCCTAATTAAAGAAAAAAGCAGCCACCCGGCTATAATCAAAAAAAACCAAAGGCTATACTGCCCTATTTGTTTGTTCTACAAAATTGAAATCTAGCGCATAAACAACATATATAATGTTTTGTATTTGGCCTTTGTTTGGCTTCAAGCATATGCTTGGCGCAAAAGAAATATATGCAATTTATAAGCTAGGCTTTCCACAACCGTTTTAATAGCCGCAATCCCAATCATCCAATTCTTCCGGCTGTATGGAAAACCCCATCAGCCTTGCTGGAATACGGAACAACGGCTTACACCTTTGCAGGTTGTATTCCTTTGCCGCTTTGCGATAAACCGAAAGACTTATTTCAAGCGCATGCTGTGCGCTATCCTCGTAGGGCGCTTGTGCTTTTTGACTTGCCTCAAAATTTAGAGCCGCCTGTGCTGCAAGCTGCCTCAGCGTTTGCATTTGCTTATCAAGCTCCCGCCAGACCACATAATGCCAAAGTACTATCAGCAACGCTACTGCAAATCCTACAATGCACCACGCCACCGCACTATACATGCCTTCACCTCCTTAGCATCCATTGCAATAATTATAATCCTATCCCCGCGGGAGAGCCGTATCTGTCCTGAATCGTCATTTTGCAATCACAAATCAGTACTGTACTAAATCGACAAAGTATTTATTACATGGTAAAATAAAATAACACTATATTATCAAGATGGAGCAATTTAAATGAAAATAGCTGTTTGTGATGATAGCTTGCAGGATTTGGAAGCTTTCACCACTTTATTGTCTGCCTATGGGAAAAAAACAGGCGCATTCCTTCATATGAATACTTTTTCCAATGCGGACAGCTTGCTTCATACGCTTGAAAACGGCGGACAATTTGATGTTATATTTCTGGACATAATGATGCCCGGCATAAACGGTATTGAGGCCGCAAGAGAATTGCGCCAATCAGACAACAGTACCGAGCTTATTTTCCTTACCTCCTCAAGAGACTTTGCGCTGGACGCATTTTCTGTAAAAGCAAAAGATTACCTTGTTAAGCCCCTGGCCGAGGCAACTCTCTTTTGCCTGCTGGATGATTTAACAGTAAAGCTGGATGAAGACGATTCGATTTTGATAGACAGTAAAAAAACGCTTAGAAAGCTCCATCCTGACCGCATTGAATACTGCGAGGTAAAAGGGCACCATGTTTTCTGGAACTTGCGCTCCGGTGTGGTGCTGGAGAGCAGAAGCAGCATTCTTGAAACGGAAAAGCTTCTTTTAAGGAGTGGATTTTTCATGAAGGTGCACCGTTCTTTTATAGTAAATCTGCACTGCGTTTCGTCCTTTAATCGCGATAGTTGCACCATAGATTTGGAGAGCCTCACACGCATACCCGTACCCAAAGCAAAGTTTTCGGCAATTTTGCAGCAATACCTTGAAAAAATAGAAGGGGCTCAAGACAAGTGAAAAAAAGAAATTTATTAATCATTCCATTTCTGGTGGTTGCCTTTGGCTTCTTGGTGTATCTGCATAGTTTTACCACATCCGATTTACAGCAGCTTTATTTGTCTGTTACACCGGAAGAATCTGCCGGCTGGTCTATAACCGGTTTTGTGGATGGCTCTGAACAGCCAATTTCTCCGGAGGAAGCCGTAAACGGTGATCTGACCACCGTTTTGCGCCGCTCCATAACAGAAGAATGGGCTTACTATGGTACTATTTCAATTACAGATTGCCGTGAAATGTGCATATTCGTTGATAACGAATTGATATATTCTAACCTCCGCCAACCCATTGCCGTCATTGGCGAGCTTCCTAAAGAAGAGCTTCCCGCCGGCGCATTATTCACTCAGGTATTTTCAATCAATCCTGAATGGATCGGAAAAACTATTACTGTTCTCACCAGAAATTATACAGACGAACCTTTTGGCACTATTTCTTTTACCTTATTAAGCAGCACCGTTTCTGAGGCACAGCAAACGGCTTGGGCCAGTGAACAGGCAATACCCGGCACCATTTTTGGCGTATTGTTTTTGCTGCTGTTTGGCCTGTTTCTCTACGGACTGCCCTCTTTAAAAAACGCTTTGCCGCTGCTTTTGCTGGCGGTGGGCGCACTGCTGCAAATGCTTTACTATTTAGACAGATTGAATACCGTGTCAGTTTTATCTCAATATGACCGCATTATCCAGGCACTCTATATACTTATGCCGCTGCTTTATGCATCCACCCATATGAGGAAAGAAAAGAAGCTTTTTTTATGCATCATGGTGCCGGTATGGGGAGTATATTTCTCATCAGTTGCCGCGTGGTCAGTTTTTTCATTGACGGTTCCGATGTGGTTTGATGCGCTTGCTTACCTTACATTGCTGCTCCCCGCAATATTAGTGGGCTTTTCCATAAAAGCGGCAAAAATGGGCAACAAATATTTTAAGCGCCTGCTGCAAACAATGGGTCTGTTTCTGCTTGGCGGAATAATAATATTTGCGCTTTCCGCACTTTTTGATCCTTCCTTGTTTGAGCGCTTTATAATTTATTGGAAGGAAATGGTTGCAGGGTACCCGTTCCCGGTAGCCTTCGTTATATTCACCGCAATTATGGTTGTGGAATTTTTGCTTGCGATTATTGAGCTTGTGGAAAGCCGCATAAAATCCGCGCAGGACATGGAGACACTAAAAATGCGCAACGAGCTTACCGCACAAAGCCTTTTGGGAATGGAGCAAACCAACGAAATGCTTGCAAGAGTTCGCCATGATGAACTGCACCACCTGCGTACGCTATCCGCTTTGTGCCGCGAAGACCCCCTTAGAGCAGCAGATTATGCTGCATCTCTTGCAAATGAGCTTGAGAAGATACCCGTCATGCGTTTTACAGAAAACCGTCTTGTAAATGCAATTTTGTCTATACAGTCTATGAATGCGGCAGATAAAAACGTTCAATTTGAGGCAAAGGCAAGACTTCCAGAATCATTGCGCTTTCCCGAATGCGATGTGTCTACCGTGCTGATGAACTTATTGGAAAATGCCGTACAGGCGGCTGCAAAAGCGCCGGAAGAAAAGGAGCGTAAGGTTTCCGTTTTGCTGGAGATGGAAGACAGCACCTTTTTGATCACCATAACAAACTCTCTGCCAAACGATTTTGACAAGGATTTCTTCCGCAATAGTTTTTCATATATGCTAAAGACAGGCTTTGCACAGCACGGCTACGGCATACGCTCCGCGCAAAACATAGTGACTCGCTATAGAGGCAAGCTGCGCTACTCTGTAAGAGATGATACAATAACATTAAACACCGCTATGGATGAGAAAATGGTGAAAACTTCAAAATGATTGAATCATAAAAGCCGCGAACCAATTCGCGGCTTTTATGATTTGGTACTTATTTGAAATTCACTTTTATTCGGCTTTCAACAAAATTTGCCTATTCTCTTACCAATACAGTGATAGCATCATTTACCTCAAGTGTAAGTGTATCTTCGTCAATAAGCCCAACGTAAGATTCTCCATTAGCCTCAAGCTTTACTTCGGCTCCAGTTTGCTCCCATGTACCCAGCACATCCTGGTCTGCAACCGTTACTACCAGCTTGCCGCCACTTTGGAACTCATAATACATCTCACCAATTTCGGCTGCCAGATCTTCGCCCGTCATAGATTCGCCGTCAGCAGATGTTACGCTTTCTATAAGCCATTTTCCCTCTGCTTTTGCAGCGCCATTCTTTTCTGTGTTTTCTGCAGGCGCTTCGCCGCTGCCAGCGGGAGCAGGGCTGGAGCAAGCAAGCAAAGCACCGCATAGCAATACGCACATTATAGAAATCGAAACGATTTTTAATACTTTTTTCATTGTAGCGACTCTCCTTTTGAGGAATATAATCATTAAGGTCAACCTGCCATAACCAAAGCCGTTATACCTATCATCATTACAATCATCATCACAACCGCTATGAGGGACCATACTGTGATAATTATACCTATTATCATACCCACTTTTGCCGGTGTGTCTGCGCGGTTTGCCTTTAGCCTTTTACGACCAACGATCCATGCAATAATTGCAAAAACCAGACCTATGATAGATAAGAAATTTACCGCCGGAATATAGGAAAGCCCCGTGCATACAGCGGCAATCAAACCCAAGATTAAAGCTGTCATTCTATTTATTCCTCCTTTCGTTTTTCTATATGAAAAGTATATATAAAAGCTTGCACGAACAACTCTTTAGTGCATGAAACGGTTAAAAAACGACCTGAAAGATCAACCGGGTAAAAACTAAACGAAAGTTTCCGTTCCCAGTTTTCAATAGCCTCGTTTTTGTGCAGGAACTGTCACTGTGCTCCCCACATATTTTGTATGATATAGCACAAAAAATATATGATATTGTTACAACACAAAAAACCACACACCATATTTAAGTGTGCGGTATGAATGCGTCAAAATTCCGCTGTTTGACGTTGCCCG
>CAYXBW010000017.1:0-23893 GCA_964463305.1 uncultured Christensenella sp.
TTCAAATCAAAATCTTTAATTTGAAATACTGCGCAAAATTGCGCAGTGCCGCTATGCTATGTCTCATACAATTCAAACACGCTGACGCGCTATAAAAACATAAATGCCCCAGAGCATATTCTATTCCTCCAAAGGCGGAATTCACCTTATGTTTTCAAATGGAATAAGTATCAGCTGGCCTCCTCATCGAGATCCAGATCAAAGTCGGGGTCTATATCTATGTAAAATTCGGAGTCCATATCTGCGTCAAAACCAGGCGATATATCCATATTCGCGTTTTGATCCTCCAATACCAGCTTCATAGCCACAAAAAGCCTTTTGTAGCCCGGCATATCTTCTATTTCCTCCCGCATTATCACATTTTCAAGTTGGCTGCACTTCATTGCGTGAGGGCAGTTGTTTATGCACCAGCCGCTTTTTATTGCCGGTGCGCTCAAATCGTATTCGTTCAGCTTATGGCATTTAAATTCAACTTCTATTCCCTTGCCTGTATTTTTATATCCAATTTCACGTATCATATAATGCGTCATTCTCCTTATTTTCGCGCATTTTACCTTAATGCGCTAATATTTTATATCGTACCTGTTTCAAACTGGCACGAGGCTACATCAATCCAACCTGTCGTTTTATTTGATGTAAGTATCACACTATATATTTCGACAATATTGGCGGTTTTTACACAAAATCGGGCATAAGTTTCATTATTGTTCACAAAATATAAAAATGGCACGCATCTGCTATACAGCGCGTGCCCTTAGTCCATATTATACATTATCTAACCTGCTTGTTTTCCTTGCCTTTTACTTATAAAATACGCTTGTTTTTATAAAGATCTTCATTAAATATACCGCTTGCGCGCGATATTCCAAAGTATTATACTTGGCTTCCCTCCAGCTTCACGCCGGCTCTCTTCTGTTTCAGCAATATAAGACTGCCCACAAACGTCATCATGCCCAAAATTATGAAGCTCATCAATTTTTTCATAAATACACCTCCCTGTTACACCTATTTTCTTTATACCACAGGGATAAAGCATATACAATATACTTCATCATATCTTAAGAATTGCGTAGCTTTATCTTAATTATCGCTCATGCACAGCCCCCTGCAAACAAGAGGTTTACATTTTTCACAATCTCGTTTTGGGTGTAAAGAAAAACGGCGTGCCTATATCTCAAAGCACGCCGCTAGTTTAGTTTGTAATTTATTTCTTTGCGGCTTCGGCCTCGGCCTTGCGTTTGAATATCTCCTTGAGCGATTGCTCAAAAGGAGCCTTGGCAATGCCGTATTCCGTTATTATTGCCGTTATATTCTGCGCATCCGTAACGTCGAAAGCGGGATTGAACACCTTTACGCCCTCAGGCGCCATGCGCTTTTCGTACCACATCTCCGTTATTTCCTCCGCCGGGCGCTGCTCTATATGTATATCGTTTCCGGTTGCCGTATTCATATCTATTGTGGAGGTGGGTGCCATTACATAAAATGGTACGTTGTAATATTTCGCGGCCAGCGCAACATAGCTGGTTCCCACCTTGTTTGCCGTATCTCCGTTCGCCGCAACACGGTCGCAGCCCACAAATACAGCGTCCACCCAGCCCTCTTTCATAACGGAGGGAGCCATATTGTCGCAGATCAGCGTGGTATCAAGGCCGGAGCTATGCAGCTCAAAGGCGGTAAGGCGCGCGCCCTGCAAAAGCGGACGCGTTTCATCGCAGAACACCTTAAAGTTATAGCCCTTTTCCTGTCCGAGGTACATGGGCGCGGTGGCGGTGCCATACTGTATGGTGGCAAGCTTGCCCGCATTGCAGTGCGTCAAAAGACCCATGTTCGGCTTTAACAAAGACAGGCCGTATTCACCCATGCTCTTGCATACCCAAACGTCCTCATCACGAATCTCGTTCGCTTTTTTGAGCAGCAGCGCTTTTATATCGGCAACGGATTTTTCTTTGTTTTCCAGCACAACCGCTTCCATGCGGTTAAGCGCCCAGGAAAGGTTTACGGCAGTAGGTCTTGATGAATCAAGATAATCCTTAGCCTTTTTGAACTGCTCATAAAAGCTGTCAAAGCTGTCCGCCTGTATCTCCTTGGCGGCAAGGTATATGCCGAAGCCCGCCGCAACGCCTATGGCCGGAGCGCCGCGCACCTGCAAGAGATATATAGCGTCCCATATGCTCTTTTGCGTCTTGAGGTGCAGCATTTCAATGTTGTAGGGCAGCTGCGTCTGGTCTATTATTATCATTTCGCTTTCCGCGTCATTCAAAGCGACCGTTTCTATATTCATTATGTTCTTTTCTTCCATTTGTACATCCTTTCGTTGTGACCGCAGTTTTTTAAGCGGCTGTGCGCGGCATCTTTGCCGCAATGATATATATTTTATACAGATTTAACAGCATCCTTGAGACATGCCAGAAAATCTGCGCCGTTTTTAAAGGAATCGCGCTCCTTTATAAACTTTTTGGCCGCCAAGATAACAATTCTCTCGGCACGCGCGCGCTTTTGCTCGTCCGCTATGCGCGTTAGGTCTATTACCTGCGCAAGCCCCACCGTACGGCGGTTTATTTCCACACCGGCAACACCCGCTGTATCCGCCAGTATTGTGGACAGGAAATACTCCTTATAGCCGGGGGTTTTAGCCATTGGCTCTATTACCTTTTCGTCAAATGCCTTGTTATATTTTTCTATGAACAGGTCTATAGACTGAGTTATTACCTCCTCTATCCAGGCAAGGTACTTTTCGCGCTCCTCGCCCTGCTCCATAGTGGCGTCGCCATTTGCCCAGGCAAATATCATATTGGCAACAACGTTTCCTATGTCATAGCCCATTGGGCCGTAAAAGGCAAATTCCGGGTCCATTATGCGCGTGGCGCCCTGCTTTATAAATATTGAACCGGTATGCAGATCTCCGTGTATCAAAGACTGCGCGTTGTTCATGAAGTCATACTTCAGCTTGGCAACCTCAAGGTGCAGCTCTTTATCTTCATACAGCTCTTTTTTTACAAAATCCGCATTTGGCGGAAAAACCTTGTTTCGGTTCATATCGTTATTATATGGCTCTGTATAAACCAGCGCCTCTGAAATATCTGCACAAAGCTGGGGATTTATAAAATTGCCCACCGCTTCCTTTTTGGCCTTGGAGTCCATCACTCTGTCTGTTGTCAAAAACAGCGTATTCACCATAAATGTGGTTATATCCTCCGCAAATTGCGGAAATATTTTGTGCTCCATAAGAGCCGTGCGCATTACCTGATAGTCTGATAGATCTTCCATGGAAAAGCTCTTCATTGTGGGATCGTAAAGGTATACCGAAGCCACCAGACCGGGAGCCAGCTTTGCCTCAAGCTGCAGCATCTCCACCTCTATACGGTTTCTATCCGTAGAAATATCAAAATCCTTGGATATCCTGAGTTCCTCGCCCGCCTGCTTCACTATTACGGATTTGCCGGTTGCCTCCTCCCATACGCGAAAAACGTAGTTTAGGTTGCCATCACCTATCTCCTTCGCCTCAAGCTGTGCTCCGGGCGCAAAAATATCCAGCTTCTCCTTGACGTATTCGGTTACGTCCTCCGTCTTCATTAAGAAATAAGTATCAAAACGTGACATGATCTCCTCCTTGGGTATTTTTGTATTAAACATACAATTTTATGCTTACTTTTTTATCAAACATCGCCCGCCGCTTACTCAGGTATGTTCAATTTTCTATATATGAATACTACCACCACGGGCAGTTTTTTTCAACCGCGCGGCAGTGTATTGCAAATCGCCTAGCGCCCCTTTTCGCAAAACTCTGCCCAGCGCTGCAGCGTTAGCTTTAGCGCATCGTTGAAGTAATACCAATCATGAGCGCCCTCTATCTGCTCATACCGCACATCGTAGCCAAGCGCATCAAGCTCTCCAAAAAACCTTCCGTTCATTTCCAAAAATCCATCTTGAACACCGCACACACCGTATATATGCGGCTTTGGCTCCTCTGCCGCCATACGCTTTGCCAGCGCGGGCAGATCATCCACCTCGCCGCACAAAAGCTCTTCGCCAAATATGGCCTCAAAATCCGGATACAGCGCATCGCGTTTCAATTCATTTTTGCGCAGCTGCTCAAAGTATTCTCCAAAATACAGCCCACCCGATGACATCGCGCCGCAAAAGCCGTACTGCTGCGGACAGGCCAAAGCGCATTTAAGCGCGCCATAACCCCCCATGGAGCCGCCCAGCACTGCCGTTTGCTCTCTCTTGTCTGAAATATTTAAAACGCTCTTAGCCACAACGGGCAATTCGCGCGTTATATAGCTGAAATACCGCGCTCCGTAGCGCATATCCGTGTAAAAGCTGCGTCCGCCCTCCGGCATTACCACCGCCGTACCGGTTTCGTTCACAAACACATTCAGCATGGTGTTGTCCAGCCAGTCCCACGCGTCAGACATTAGGCCGTGCAGCAAATACGCTGCCCTAAAAGGCTTTCCGCTTCTAAATGTATTTGGAAAGGCAATTGCCACATCCGTATCCCTGCCCAGCATTTTGGAATAAAAATTCCCGCGCAATATCATTCTGTTGAAACCCTCCCCCGGCATAAATCCCTGCTGCTATATTATATCAATCCCATCATTATAATATGATATCCTGTTTCTGCAGTTTTGGTCAACCGTTTTAGCCGAAAAACTGCAATTTATTTCACAAACCGCATGATTTGCCCTGCACAAATACCTGCCTGCCGTTTTACGCGGGTTTCAAGCATTTTATGCCAGCCATTCGCATTGACACCCGTTGTAAATGAATGTATTATTTATTATGTATTGTGGTAAATGTGCGCGCTGCGCTCAGCTTACCAAAAACGGCCTGCTTTGCCTTCACTTTTGCTGATGGCGGCATGGTTTAATTTTAGTAAGATATGGAGATTTTTATGGTAAACTATCCGTCGGTTTTTGAAGCGAAAGAGCAGATTTTAGATATAGGCAGACGCATGTATGACAAAGGCTATGTTGCCGCAAATGACGGCAATATAAGCTGCCGTATTTCGCCTGACACTATTCTTACCACACCCACGGGCGTATCAAAGGGGTTTATGACGCAGGATATGATAGTGCGCATGAAGATGGATGGCACCGTGCTGGATGACGGCCCGTTCAAACCCTCTTCCGAGGTGAAGATGCACATTCGTGTATACAACGAAAACCCTGATGTTATGGCGGTCACACACGCGCATCCGCCGGTTGCCACTTCCTTTGCAATAGCAGGCATAGGCCTGGATCTTCCCATAATAACAGAGGGCATACTGGCTCTTGGAAGCGTACCCATTGCAAAATATGCAACACCCGGCACAAACGAGGTGCCAGATTCCATAGCGCCTTTCTGCAAAGAGTACAACGCCGTACTTCTTGCAAACCACGGCGCTCTCACCTGGGGAGACAGCCTTTTTCAGGCTTTCTACCGCTTGGAGTCAACAGAGTATTACGCTACAATAACAATGTATACAAGAAATATAATAGGCAAGTACAATATGCTCAGCTGTGAGCAGGTGGCTCCCCTTGTGGAACGCCGCGCACGCGAGGGCATAACGGGCGGCGGCATACCCTCCTGCGCCATCTGCACCTCTAATGATAGAGATGTGATGCCGGGAGACAACCCAATTTCCGGTGCGGTGCCGCTATATGAAGCGCCGGGCGCGCTCGGCCTTGAGGCAGAGCTGGATGCCGCGGTAAAGCGCGTACTGGGCAGATAAATAACAGTTTTCAAAATCATAAGCGGGGGATGCTTCCTCCGCTTATAATGCATTTTACGGGTAATCTTTTATTGCAGTTTATCAAATGACCGCGCGGGCAGCATTTGCCAAACTGCTATACGGCGCATAGCATTGTATCTGCGCTGCGTTTAGTCTATTAGCGGTAAAAAGGGAGGTTCCAATTTTGAAGCATATTATAATTGGCGGAGTGGCTGCGGGAATGTCTGCTGCGTCTAAAATACGCAGACTGGATAAGGACGCGGTAATACACGTATACGAAAAAGGCGCATATCTTTCCTATGGCGCTTGCGGGCTATCCTATTACGTGGCGGGCTACAACGACGACCATACCAAAATGATAGCGCGCACAAGAGAGCAATTTGAAAAATCCGGCATAAACACCTTTCTCTTTCACGAGGTTGTGGGCGTTGACACCGCTATGAAAACGGTGACAATAAACGATACGCGCACCGGACGCCAGATTACTGACAGCTATGACCGCCTTATGATAGCCACGGGCGCGGCGGCTGTTCGCCCCCCCATACCGGGAATAGATAAAAAGGGCGTTTTCACCCTGAAAACTATGGAAGATGGACTGCTTTTAAAAGAGCAGGTGCAAAAGTACGGCATACAGAGTGTGGTGGTTATTGGCGGCGGCTACATTGGCGTGGAGGTGCTGGAGGCAATGCGCGCGCTTGACAAGGACGTTACCTGCATAGAGGCAGCGCCCCGCATACTGACAACCTTTGATGATGAAATAGCAAGCCTCGCCAAAGAGGAGCTTATTCGCAACAAAATAATATTGCGCGAAAATGAAAAGGTGCGCGAAATAAAGGGTGGCCTAAGCGTTTCGTCTGTTGTTACAAACAGCGGCGAATACCCTGCCGACCTTGTTGTGGTGGCGGCAGGCATTAGGCCAAGCACACAGTTTTTGCAGGGAACGGGCGTGGAACTGGCTCAAAACGGCGCGGTGATAACAGACAGGCGCATGCAGACCACCATTCCGGGAATATATTCGGCGGGCGACTGCGCGCTTGTGTATGATTTCGTTAAAAATTCAAACGTGTACCTGCCGCTTGGCACTACCGCGAACAAATGCGGGCGTATAGCCGGAGAAAACATGTGCGGCGGCAATACAGAATATATAGGCGCGGCCTCTTCAGCAGCGTTAAAGGTGTGCGGCCTGGAGCTGGGGCGCACTGGCATGGGGCAGGCAGAGGCGGAAGCAAAGGGGCACAATGTTGGCTCCGTTTTTGTGGAAGCTGCAAACCATCCGCATTACTATCCCGGCCAAACACCGCTCTACATAAAGGTGATATACGAGCGCCCCTCCATGCGCATACTGGGCGCGCAGCTCTGCGGTGCTGAGGGCGCGGCGCTCCGTACAGATATATTTGCCGTGGCGCTTCACGCGGGCATGACCACGCGGCAGCTTGGGCAGACAGACCTTATATACTCTCCGCCCTATGCGGGCGTATGGGATGCGGTTCACATTGCCTGCAACGCAGCTAAATAAAGGAATGATATGAGTAAGATAAAAACACTCACACAGGCCGTTTCCGAAATAACCGATGGCAGCAGCCTGGCAATAGGCGGCAATGTGCTGCACCGTGCGCCTATGGCGCTGGTGAGGGAGCTGGCGCGGCAGGAGCGGCGCGAGCTGGCGATAATAAAAACTGCGGGTGCAATGGATGTGGATCTGTTATGCTTTGCGGGCTGCGCCAAAAGCGTGGATGCCGGCTTCATAAGCTATGAAAGCCGCTTTGGTTTGGCGAACCACTATCGCAAGGCGGTGCAGGAGGGGCGTATCCAGGGAAATGAGCACGCCTGCTATACGGTTATATCAGCGCTGCGTGCGGCCAGCGCGGGCATTCCCTTCATGCCTGTGAAAGGTCTTACGGCGGGTGATCTTATAGCCGCAAATGATTATTTTGAAGTGATAAACGATCCATTTTCTCAAGATACCGTAACGGTGGTAAAGGCGCTCGTTCCAGATTTTGCAATACTGCACGTTCACAAGGCGGATGAGCTTGGCAACGCAATAATAGAGCAGCCCGTCTTTGATGATGCGCTAATCGCCCGCGCCGCAAAAAAGGTAATAATAACCGCAGAGGAAATAATTTCGCCCCAGCGCATGAGGCGTGAAGCCTCAAGGGTAAATATACCCGGCCTGCTGGTGCACTCTGTGGTGCCGCTCTCAGGCGGGGCAAAGCCCTGCTCCTGTCCCGCGGCGTACGATATTGCCGAAAGGGATATTGAAAGCTTCAAAGCGCTCAACGTTCCTGCCGATCTGCTTGATTGGCTGCGCGGCTATGAAGCGGCAGACTACAGGGGAGGTAGCTTTATATGATGCGCTACAGCAGCGAACCCGCACGAGATTTTCGCCCGTCAGACATGATGGTATGTGCTATGTCACGCATGATAAACGATGGAGATACAGCCTTTCAAGGGGTTTCCTCCCATATGCCCATGATATCCATAATGCTGGCGCGAAAAATGCATGCGCCGGGCGCTATACACCTCAATATACCTGGCGGCGTGAACCCAGAGGAAGTGCGCATGCAAAATTATACCAGCGCAGGGGTGAACCTGCTTGGTGACTGTGAGGCCGTTTTTCCCCTGGGCGAGGTTTTTGATCTGTCCATGCGCGGCGGGCTGGACATCGCTTTTTTGAGCGGCATACAGTTTGACGTACACGGCAATGTGAACGCATCCGTTATAGGAGATTATCATAAGCCCAAGGTGCGTATGCCGGGCGGCGCGGGCAGCGCGGTGCTTATACCCACGGCAAAGCGGGCGGTGATATGGCGCACAAAGCATGACAAACGCACATTTGTGGAAAATGTGGATTTTATAACCACATGCGGCAATATTTCAGCAATTGTGACACCGCTTTGCACATTTAAATTGATAAACGGAAGGCTGACGCTACACAGCATACATCCCTATTCCAGCTTTGACGAGGTGCAGAATAATACAGGTTTTACGCTGGATCCCACGGGCATATGCCAAACGCTGCCGCCCACGCTGGACGAAATGCGCATACTAAACCAGATTGACCCTGATGACCTTAGAAATATAGAATTTTGATTCTTATGATATGGGCCGTGCATTACAGCGCGGCTTTTTTTGTTTGGCTTTTCGTGCTATAATTGGGCATAATATCACTCAGCGGAGGAAAATATATGTTTGAATCAAGATGCGGAATACTTTGCAATGCTTGCGAGGGCAGAGCCGAATCCGGCTGCACTGGCTGCATCACTATGGAAAAACCATTTTGGGGCGGCGTATGCGAGGTGAAATCCTGCTGCGAGGGCAAGGGGCTTGATCATTGCGGGCTGTGCGCACAATTTCCCTGTGATGTTTTGGCAAACATGGGCAAAGAGCAGGGCTATGACCCCGCGCCCAGACTGGCAAACTGCAGAAAGTGGGCCGGCAAATAAACTTTTTTCGCAAATATAAATTATAAAGTTTTATTTTTTATGGACGCTTTAAAAAACAGCACTCAATAAAATTTTACTTAGGACGGTATGATTTGAAAGTATTACAAAAAACAGTTTCCATCATTATAGTTGTCTTGATGCTCGCCGTGCCGCTTTCGGGCTGCGGGGTTTTTCAATCTGGATTTGATGCCGCTTCAAAAATCATTCGTGCGGCGCAGAGCGCAGCTCCCACGCCACCACCCACACCATCTCCCGCTCCATCTCCCTCCGCCTCCCCCACCGCAAAAGCGGATAATAAGGAAAAGCGCACCATCCCCTTTGACGAGATGGAATATACCCGTCCGGATGCTTTTGTAGATTCGAACCGTATAAATGAAATAGAAAAAGAGGCTCTTTCTCAAAGCGATATAACCGGTGTAACACCGCTGCTTGAAGAGTTTGAGGATATATATAACAACTATTCTTCCATGGCAGCGCTTGCGGGCATACATTCCGCTGCTGATAAATCTGATGAATATTGGATGGAAGAAGATAAATATTGCACAAACGGTTATATTTCCGTTCAGCAAGCGGGGCAGTCACTGCTGCGCGCAATGTATAAATCACCATTCAAAGATGACATAGAGAAGTGGCAGGAAGATTATTTTTCGGGCATGCCCGAAAAGGATACTGTAACTTTCCTTACAAAACCAATGTTTGAGCGCGAGGCGGTTCTTTCACAGGAATACACGAATACTATAACGCTAGGAACTATAAACTTTAAAGGAAGTGACATTACGCTTTCAGATATCTACGAATTTGAAGATTACTACGCTTACAGCGATGCATTAAAGCAATGGCTCACCGAATACAATCCAAAGCTGGCCGGCATATATGTAGACCTTGTTAAGCTTCGTACCTCCATAGCCAAAGCGCTGGGCTACAAAGATTACATGGAGATGCGCTACAAGGAGGACATGGGCGGCTATGATGAAGCTATGGTGCGCTCAATGCTGGATGAAATAAAGACCTACGCCGTTCCCGCATATGAGCAAGCGACTTCCTACGGCGCGTATTACTACCCTGAGGTAGACGTGGAATACGATAGCTTTATGGATATCACACGAGATGTGCTTAACGATATATCGCCCAAGTTTTTGCCCTCCTTTGACGCTATGGCAAAAAACGGGCTATGCGGCTGGCAGCCTGCGCAATACAAGGAGTCTGGCGCGGCTACTTATTACATACCGGATTATGACGCATCTTACATACTTATGTCATACACTGGTGATGAGAACAGCATGAGCACATTCATTCACGAATTTGGTCATTTTAACGATAATTACACCACCGATTACGCAAACCCTTACCAAATGGACATAGCCGAAATTTTTTCACAGGCGCTGGAGCTTTTATACTCAGACTACTATCCCTCATACTTTGGCAGTGAAAAGGGTTACGAAATGCGCTTCAACGCACTATCCGGCTGTTTTTCCACCATAGTTTCTCAGCCGCTTTATACGGCAATAGAGCTGCGCGCCTATGCCGAGGGCGAGGATATAACTGTGGAAAAGCTAAATGAAATAGCCCGCGAGGAAAACTTGGCTTTCGGTAAAGACTGGGCTGCTCTGGGCGTGGATTACGCCAATTTAGACTGGGTATCAAACCCGCAGATAGCCACCACACCCTTCCACACGCTCACATACGCCACCTCCGTCTCTGTGGCGCTGCAAATTTGGGAAATAGCGCAAACAGACAAGCAAAAAGCGGTGGATATATATATGCAGCTTCTTGGCAATGGCTTGAAATATGATTTTGTGGAATCTGTGACTTCGGCCGGTCTTACCTCTCCCTTTGAAGATGGTGCTATGAAAGGAATGGCGGATATGATGACACGTTATATGACGGATGGCGACCTGAGCGCCGCCGCCTGAAAGGTTTGTTTTTGAGCAAACACCTATCTGCCGTGCAACTGCCATCACGCTTTTACTGATCCATTTCAGCACCTGTATTTTGGGAGGACGGCATGTATAATTTTGTTAGTGACAGATGCAAAAAAGAGGTCTAAATGGCCTTCTTTTTTTTCGCATATTTGTGCATAGCATTATCCGCCGCGTATAAAGCATAGCCTAAGGCTGTATAGCATATCAAAAAAATCAGTGCGTTCAGCGCCACACCCGCCACGCCCAGCGCATCCGCGTCTATAAAAAAATAGGGGTATCTGCTGTTTACAAGCATAAGCACAGGCCCCACCTCAGCACGTATCAAGCAAAACACAAGGTAGACAAGCGGTACAGCGCACCAAAGCAACGGATCGACCGCGTGAAAATTTCCCTTCTCATCAAACAACGCCCAATCAGCCAGCACCATAAGCGGAACTATTTGGTGTACTATTGCGTTTTCCCAGCGAAAATAGCCCACTTGGTGATAGGGAACCAGTACAAATTGATATATCAAAAATGTTAGGAGCACTGCCATTGTTATGGCTCCTTTTAGGCGCGGCAGTAGCGCTTTGCTTTTTGCCCTGCTCTCTTTAAAACCAAGCGCGCAGTAAATGGCAGCCACAGTGAAATATATAAATACTGCATAGCTTGCAAGTATGGTAAAAAAATTCAGCATGAATGGATTGAACGCGCCCGCCCTCAGCCCTGAGGTAAGGTACAGCCCCAGCCCGCTCACGCCCGCCACAGACATTTTATATATAAATGATATCTTTTGGTTGTATATGCACATTGCCCTATTAAAATTTTTTTTGGAGAGGCACACAGCATAAAAGGGCGAACGCTGTTCGCCCTTTTATATACATCGCCTCAAACAATACCCTATTCCGATATTTTCACTTTCTGGCTACACCCGTTTCACGCGCCGCCACGGCAACTGCCGTTGCCACAGCAGGACCCACCCGTGGATCAAACGCTGCCGGAATTATATTTTCGGGCGAGAGATCTTTTTGCGGAATAAGCTCTGCCAGTGCGTAGGCAGCGGCTATTTTCATTTCCTCGTTTATGTCTGACGCACGTACATCAAAGGCTCCGCGAAACACGCCGGGAAAAGCCAACACGTTATTTATCTGATTGGGATAATCGCTTCTGCCCGTGGCCACTACCGCCGCACCGCCCGCCTTGGCTTCATCAGGAAAGATTTCCGGCGTGGGGTTTGCACAGGCAAAAATTATGGAATCCTTCGCCATTGTTTTTACCATGTCCGTAGTGAGCATACCCGGACGGCTAACGCCTATAAATACATCCGCGCCCCTCACGGCCTCCGGCAGCTTGCCCTTTAACTTGCTTCTGTTTGTAAGCTTGCCCATGGCTATCTGCGCCTCGTTTAGTCCGCCGTCCTCGCCCTCGCAGATTATGCCGTCCTTGTCGCACAGTGTGATATCATCAAAGCCGCTCCGGAGAAGCAGTTTGCATATGGCTATACCCGCAGAACCGGCGCCGTTTATAACTATGCGAACATCCTCTTTTTGCTTGCCCACCACCTTTAGGGCATTCGTGAGACCGCCAAGAGTTATTATGGCAGTTCCGTGCTGATCGTCATGAAAAATTGGTATATCGCACTTTTCCTTTAGCTTGCGCTCTATCTCAAAACAACGCGGCGCGGCAAAATCCTCCAGATTCACGCCGCCAAAGCTGCCGGATATGAGATAGATGGTGTTTACTATCTCGTCCACGTCCTTGCTTTTTATGCAGAGCGGAAAAGCGTCCACGCCGCCAAATTCTTTGA
Source organism: uncultured Christensenella sp. (assembly GCA_964463305.1). Lineage (GTDB taxonomy): Bacteria > Bacillota > Clostridia > Christensenellales > Christensenellaceae > UBA5399. Next base: position 12,865 of record CAYXBW010000017.1, read on the forward strand.
ACAGCACGCATTTGCCCTCCATAACGGGCATGCCCGCCTCAGGGCCTATATCTCCCAGCCCCAGCACCGCCGTGCCGTCCGTAACAACAAGGCACATATTCCAGCGGCGCGTAAGATCGTATGAAAGGTCTATATTCTTTTGTATCTCAAGACAGGGCTGCGCCACACCCGGCGTGTATGCCAATGAAAGATCCTCGCGAGATTTCACCTGCACGCGGGATATCATTTCTATTTTGCCCTTCCATTCCTCGTGCAGCCTAAGTGCTTCCTTTGCGTAATCCATATATTATACCTCAGTCCTCAAAGGGGAATTTATAGTTCAAGCTATATTTATCGCGCAGCGCAATAAATTCCTTCTGCACCGCTTCGCCCACAGGCACGCCCTTGTCTTTGCGCTCCAGCCAAACAAGATATTCTTTTTCGCCCGCCGTGTATATGCGCTCTTCGCCCGGCGCTTTCTTGGAGGCGCGCAGATCCCTCAATATGTTTCCGCATATCTCTTTGAAACTCTCCGCACCCATGAAGGCTTCCGGATCTATTACTATGAAAAAGTGTCCGAGATGGTAAGGCACTTTTTTACCGTCTTCTATGCCGTTCAAAAGCTTCAGATAGCTGCCCGCCTGCAGTGCCGCAGAAAGCACCTCCACCACGGTGGCATAGCCGTAGCCCTTGTAGCCCGCAAGCTCCTCGCCAATGCCGCCCAAAGGAGCAAGCGCCGCCTCACCCGTGTTTAGCGCGGTGAGTATCTGCTTGCTGTCCGTAAGCGCTTTGCCGTCATTTCCCACAACCATACCCGCAGGCGTATCCTGCCCGCTGCGCGCATAATATTCTATTTTGCCGCGCTGTATTATGGATGTGGCGCAATCCAGCATGAAGGGAAAATCTTCATCAGTGGGAAAGCCCACAGTAAGGGGATTTGTGCCCAGCATATTCTCCACGCCGAACGTGGGCGCTATGGAGGGGCGCGCGTTAGTTCCCGTTATGCCTATCATGTCCTGCTTCGTTGCCATTGAAGACCAATAGCCCGCAATGCCGTAATGTGTGGAGTTGCGCACGGTCACCATGCCCATACCATACTTTTTGGCCTTATCTATTGCCATTTCCATGGCTTGTTTGCTGGCTACCATACCCATACCGTCATTTGCGTCCAGTACGGCGGTGGTGGCCGTTTCCTTTAGTATGTCAACCTTGGTTATGGGGTTTTGTATACCATCATTTATGCGGTCTATATAAATAGGCTTAAAGCGATTGGAGCCGTGGCTCTCTATACCCCTGCGGTCACTTTCCATGAGCACGTCCGCGCACAGCTTAGCGTCTTCCTCCGGCACACCTACGGATTTAAAAACATCCGTCATGAAACCGCCGATCATCTCCCAAGATACATAGGGTCTTGTTTCCATCTGCTTACCTCCGTTTAATAATAAATTCTATTACATATCGAGTTCACTGCCCCTTACTTCATGGGCTGTTGAACTGCAAATTTTTCTTTTTGCACACGTTATGCCCGCAATGCTTTGCCGCGGGTCATACTTATTTTCATATGGAAGGCGCGGCTTAAAGGCAAAATACTATTAACCCGCCCACTATCATTGCGCAGCCAAGTGCCTTGCGCTTTGTCATCTTTTCTTTTAGTATGAGGCAGGAAAGCACCGTTACCAGCACCAGACCTATAGATTCTATTGCCGGACCGTACTTTAGCTCCATACCGCTGTATGCCCACACAGAAAAGAGCATAGATATAAGCAGCATAAGGTATGCCACTATCACGCGCCAGTTGAGGTATTGCTTCCAAAAGCCCGCGTGCTCTATATTGGCGCTTGTTTTAAGTAAAAGCTGTGAAAAGGAGGCTATGGTAACCCCGCAGATCATTATTATAAGACTAGAGCTACTCAGCATCCGTATTCACCACCACCATTCCGGCTATTATTATTCCCGCACCAATTATATTTGTAACGGTTATCTGTTCGCCCAAAAATAATGCCGCCCACACCATTCCCCACACAATTGCAATGGAACGGTTCGCGTAGGCCACATGCAGATCAAACTTTTTTAAGGCCTGCTGCCAAAGCAGCGCGTATACGGCCAGCGCCACAATATCAAGCAATATGAACTGTATGAAACCGGCAGACATAACGGGATTGCCGCTGGCCATCTTTCCAAAAAATGTGGAAAATGTGTATATTATCACTATGAGCTGCAGCACTATTATGCTTTTCAGCCCGGTTTTGCGCTTTTGATCCGGCAAAAAAAGATACCTCCCCCAAAAGAGACTGTTTTCCTCTGGCAAGCATTGAATAGACACACCGCAACCCATATAGCCGCCATTCTTTATTTCACAAAATAAAAATCGCGTAACCGCCTAGCCCGTTCCCCTGCTACTCACCATTGCAGCGGGGAGAGGCTTTACCGGCGTGCGCACATCCAAATCAACCTTTGCCTGATATCATTATATCAAAAAACGGGCATTAAATGTACCCGTTTAGCAATCTTTTCCATATTATTTTTTCTTAAGCCGCTATACTTAAGCTTTTTATTTCGCCGCCGCAGACTCCGTTGCCTTAGGTGTGGGGGTAGCTTTTTCTGCCTTTATTGAACCTGTTATAGAGATGAGCAGGTTATCAAACGAAACACCCGTAAGCCCGGTTGCCGTTACAGAATATGAATAATCCTCGTACAAAAACCACGCAACGTGTATATCTTTGTACGTACCCACGTTCACGGGTATACCGCTAAGTGTTTCCTGCTTGTAGTCCACACCATATATACCGGAAATATCTTCACTTCCCTTGGATTTACGCAGAGAGATGTCCACCTCGCCCGCCTCATCAGCATAGTCAAGCTGAACTATATTTCCTGAGATTATATACATTTCATCTAGCTTGTAGCTCAAATCTTCAGGCAGCTCCGCTATGGGAAAGTCTATCTTTTTGCTGAGTGCCTCCAATGAATCGTACTTTACCATTGGGTTTGGCACCTCGGTTTTTTCTTTTTCCGTTTTACCGCATCCGGCAACCACAAAAAGCAGCGCCACCAAAAACACCGTTATTATTTTTTTCAAAAACATGACCCCCGTTCCTACATGATTTAATAATATCATCAATCATTAATAGAGACAATATTGTACAAAGCATTAATTAGTTAATTTATTGTAAATATATTCGCTTTCTCCGCAATGGCTCCAGCCTTGGTTTACGCTTTTTTGACTTGGTAAAAAAAGAAGCTCCGGCATCTTTCGCCACGAGCTTCTTGTAAGCTTTTTCTGTCAAATTTATTTTGCTTCAGTTTGAGGTCTACATCCTGGAGCGGTCTCCCGGACGTTTGGGGCCGTTTGTATCATCAAACTTGTTGCTTCCCCCGGTACGGCGCTCCTCTTGCTGAACTGTTCGCCTTGGCTCCACCGGTCTTGATCTGGGGCCGGCATAGCGCGCGTCAGGCTCTTCTCTGTCATCGTAACGGTCGTCATCATAGCGCCCATCATATGGCTCTTCACGCTCATTGTAGCGGTCATCCTCGTAGCGGTCATTACGCCCGCTCTGGTAGTTGCGGCGGCGCGGATCAGCATAGCGCTGCTTATCTCCATACCGCTGCTGACCGCGCTTTTTATCGCTGTTTTTCTTCACCAGTACCACTGTTATTATAACGCCAATAACTATTATGGCAATTATTATAATGAGCATCACAAGGTTGAATCCGCCGCCGCCCGCCTGCTCTGAGACCTGCTTTAGCACAAACCTGCCGTTTTGCTCTTCAAAACCGAGGTACAGGCTCTGCGCACCGGGCGCCACGTTCACCACCACGCCCTCCTCCGTTTCGCTGGAAAGCGATGTCTGCGCGCCCTTTTGCAGCGTAAGGCTTATGCCAGCAATTCCGCTTCTGTCAAAAGCCAGCTTGCCCGTGCCGTAGGGCACCCCGGCCACGCTTATGCTGCCCTTATTATCCGTTGTTTTGTCTATTGAAACGGGAACGCCCTCCACGGAGAGAGACACCTTCATACCGTCTATATCCTTACCGTCCGCATCCACAAAATGTGCCGTCACATTTTTTGTATCATATGTCTTGCCGCCGGTAACAACTGCAGTCGCCGAGGCGGTTGCAGATGCGGTGGGCGAAGCATTCGGGCCGGGCGTAGGCTTGGGGCCGGGCGCACTATCCGAAATGTAGCTTATGTTCACAGCCTCCTGCGCCACATAATCCACACTCATATATACGCTGGTTGCGCCGCTTGAGATATCCACCCCGTAAACGCCGCCCATCGCCTTGTCCGTAAGCGATGTGCCGCCTGAGCTGCGCATATTGAGCCTGCCCGTGCTGGATATCCCGCTCTTGTTCGTTATGCTTATGCTGTGCTGCTCCACCGTAAGATCGGGGAAAGTCACCTTTCCGTCTGCATTGGCCTTTAGTGCGGTCTCGTCTATTTTAACAGTATATCCGTCAGCGGGAACGCCATTATCGTAAGCGTATATCACAAGATCCACATGCTGGGTTTGCGGCTCTGGCTCTGGCGTGGGCACAACCTCTGTGGGTACCGGCTCAGGCGTAGGCACCACCTCTGTAGGTATGGGGATCGGCTCCTCCGTGGGCGGCTCCTCCGCCATTGCAACGGGCGCCGCCAGCGCGAACACCAGCATCAATGATAATATAATAAGAAGTATTCCGGTTGTTTTTTTCATTTCATTTTCTCCAAATCAATATATAATCCCGTAATTTCACATTAAATACAGCACCGCTTGACGCTGCCTGTAAAAATTTTATGCGCCAGCGCCTCAAAAGCTATATTTATTATATAAACACCTGTTTGACGCGGAAACCGCCCCGCCTGTTCCAACCACGTGCAGATAACACCAAAAATGCAGAAGCTCCAGCAGGTAACCACAAGCCATATTAGCGCGGCACCTTCATTTTGCATTCTGCATTTCAAAAAACTCAATTGTGTTTTCCGCTTCAGCCGTTGCCGTGACCGCAATATTCGGCAGCATCCGGCAGATCGTCCTTCAGCTTCTTTGGCACGGAGGTGAAAAGCGTACTCACAGATTCCTTTTCGTGCACGCGATACACCGCCTCTGCAAATAGCGGAGCAACTGATACTGTCAAAAATTTGTCATATCCGGCAATAAAGTGGTTTTCCACGCTGTCTGTGGAGATCAGATATTCTATGGGGCTTTCCATAACGGCCTTAACGCCCTTTTCGCGCAGCATAACATGCGCAAGGCAGGCTACAACGCGCTTTGCCCCACGCGCCTTCAGCATTTTTGCCACATCTATAAGCGTACCTCCGCTTATTGTGAAATCATCCACTATGAGGCAGTTTTTGCCCTCAACATTTCCTATCAGCTCCAGTATCTGCGCATTTTCATCGTGACCGCTGCGCGTTTTATCTCCAATAGCCACGGGCGCGCCCAAATAGTCGGCAAATTTCCGAGCCGTTTTGGCAAAGCCGGCATCAGGCGATACCACCACCAGGTTTTCCATTATGTCCATAGACTTTATGAATTCACAAAGTATGGGCAAAGAAAGCAGGTGATCCACCGGTATTTTAAAGAAACCCTGCACCTGCGGGCTGTGCAGATCCATAGTTATTATTCTGTCCGCGCCGGCCACCTCCAGGCAGTCTGCGCACACCCTAGCGCGTATGGAAACACGCGGCTCGTCCTTTTTATCGCCCTTGGCATAGCCAAAGTAGGGTATTATTGCCGTGATGGAGTTTGCGCTCGCGCGCTTGAAAGAGTCCATCCAAAATAAAAGCTCCACCAATTCATTATTCGGGTCTAGCCCTATGGGGAGCACTACATATACATCTTTATTTCGTACAGTTTCCTTTATACGTATGAATACATTTCCATCCGAAAAATGTATCACCTCGGAAGATCCCAGCTCTGCGCCAAGATATTTGCACATTTTTTTTGCGAAAGCCGCGCCAGACGAACCCGCGAATATTTTAATGTCTGGACTATGCGTAAGCATTGCACTATACCATCCTTTGAAAACAGAATTATTTATAGAACCAATTATAGCACCAAGCCTTGCAAAGTTCAAGCCGATATGCCGCTGGCAAAAGCTGCTGCCAAAGTTTTCCCGCGCTTCATATGTCTTTCAAAAAAAACGCGCAAATGCGCTATATAAGCGGCATTTGGCACCACTCTAGGTTTGACTGCCCCGCGCGGCTTATGCTATACTTTAGTCTGCCGGACGGTACCGTGCACAATGTTGCAAAAAAGTTTTTTGCATATTGAAATTTTTTCACTAGGTAATTGGTTCGGGCTTTTTGGGGGAGATATTTCCGCATATGCATACACTATCTGATAAAAAAAAGAGAATACTGTCTCGTGTAATAGTGCTTGTTTTCTTTATTGCAGTGCTGATCACTGGGATAAATATATATAAAGACTACGGCGTTTCCGTGGACGAGCCAATGCAGCGCAGGCACAGCCTTGTAAATTATGAATATATAAATGAAAAACTGCTTGGCCGCGATGTTCCCTATGTGCGCGAGCGCGGCTATGATAAACTTGAAAATTACAACGCGCGCCAATACGGAGTTGCGCTTCAGCTTCCCATGGTGCTGGCAGAGGATATAAACGATTTTGAGATGACAGATTTTGAAATATATCAGATGCGTCATCTTTTCAATTTTATGGTATATTTTTGCGGCCTTGTTGCGCTGTTTTTCATTATAAAGGATCTCACCAAAAGCGATTTTGCAGCATTGGCGGGAACGGCTATGTTTTATTTGTTCCCGCATTTTTTTGCATCCTCATATTACAATGTGAAGGATATGCTGTTCATTCCTATGTTCATAATATCCTGTCTTTTTATGCTCAAGCTGCTGCGCACGCGCAAGGCGGGCTATATTGTGCTTTTTGCACTGTTTACCGCGCTTGCCACAAACATACGCATATTGGGCATAATGACAGTTCCCGCGGCTTTGGTGTGCATGCTTGCAGAAGATGTTTTGGCGCGCTCCAAAAGGACAGAGCTTAGGGAGCTTATACCGCACGCAGGGCAGCGGAAGTTTATATTCACGCTGCTGCCCTACATACTGCTGCCTTTGCTTACACTGGGCTTTATGCTGCTCATTGCGCCCGCCTCCTGGGACGACCCCGCAGGCTATTTGAAGCTGGTGGTGGGGCGCTCTCTTGATTATGAAGTATGGACGCGAACAATGATGTTTATGGGCAAGCCCATATCTTATGACGCTATACCCTGGTATTACCTGCCCGTATGGATGGGAATCACGGTGCCGCTGTTTGATATAGCCATGTTTTTTGCAGGCGCGTTCTTTATAATAGCTCCGCTCTTCAAAAACGGGCGCCTTGCTTCCTTTATAAGAGACCGCTATCTGTGGATGTTTTTGCTGTTCTTCCTGCTGCCCTTCCTTGTTCAAATAATGGGCAGCATAAAAATATACCTTGGTTGGCGGCATATGTATATGCTCATGGTGCCGCTGTGCGTAATTTCGGCTTACGGCTTGCAGCGGCTGCACAAGCGGCTTTCCGGCGGCAAGGCGCAGGCATTGAAATGGGTGATACCCATTATAACTATTGCCGCGCTCATAGCGGGGACGGTTCGCGTGGCTGTAAACCATCCATTCCAGTATAGCCTGTTCAACGCTATAGGCGCACCAATTGGCGAGGGCTTTGACCGCGATTATTACCGCATGTCTGCAAAGCAGGCATTGGAATATATACTGGAGCGCAAACCGGAGGGCAAGGTGACGGTAAAATCAAATTATTCGCTCAACACACCGCGCATGGGTATACCTGCGGAGGAGGCCGAGCGCATAACGCTGCGCGGGGGCGAGCTGCCCGCAGAGTACTATATAGAGCTATACCGCGACACACCGGGCAACACGCCCAATGCGCCCGGATATACGGAGATATATGCCATATGGCAGGACGGTTACAAAATAGCCTCCGTGCTGCTGAATGATTTTTTATACGAATATGAGAAAACAGGCGTTATGCGAATACCCCTGCAATATTTCTTTGGCACGAACGATAATTATTATGCGCCGCAGCATAGGAATGTGCGCTCATCCAAGGGCATAGAGGGCTACTTTATGTTTGGGCCATACCTGCACCTTGCGGCAGGCGAATATGTGCTGGATATGGATTTTGTGCTCAAGGCAGCGCCGGGCAGCGCGGAGCAGGTGGGCATTGTGGACATTGCGGGCAAGAGCGGAACTCAGACTTACGGAGGAGTACAGCTGTTTGCAGATTCCTTTACGGACGGCAAATACCACCTAACAATGCCTTTCACGTTAGAAGAGGACGTATACGATCTTGAAATACGCGTTTTCGCAAACAAGGGCGTTTGGCTGCAGGCGGCGGACAATGTGCTGGTTTCCAGGGCTTTGGGGTGATGTTCTCACCATGCACTTGGCATGCCATTTGTCCTGAGCTGCCTGCACTTTCCACAAGCCGCCGGAAAATCAACCGTTACTCAGCATAGGGTACATCTGAAACAGTTCAAAAGCAATTGCCAACGGCACATCATTAACAATTTTAGTATCATCTAAGCACCCGCAATAATATCTCAGCAAGTAATTTCACGGCACAATCGCTTTTTATTATTAAGAGTAAGATGGTATTTTATTCACTCCAGGTTTTTTTGTTATTTTTTCACATTTTATTTCCCACACTTTGCTTTTTATGTTATCATAGCTGGCGGGGAGTGTGTGAAATGCAAAACAATTTACATGAGAAATATTTCAGAAGCATAGCTCAACCCTTGATATCATGGTGTTTTAATGGTGCTGAGCTATGAAAAATACGCAGCTCAAGGCTCACATAACCGCCTTTATAACAATACTCATCTGGGGTACCACCTTTGTTTCTACAAAACTGCTGCTCGTGGATTTTTCGCCCGTGGAAATACTTGTGGTTCGCTTTATAATAGGTTATGCGGCGCTTTGGCTCATATACCCCAAAAAGCTGCCCTTCCTTGGCAAGCAGCGCGAGCTTTTGGTGGCAGCAGCAGGGCTGTGCGGCATAACGCTGTACTATCTTTTGGAAAATATAGCGCTTACCTACACGCTTGCTTCAAATGTGGGTGTGATTTGCTCTACCGCGCCATTTTTCACCGCCATACTAAGCACTGTTTTTTTGAAATCCGAAAAACAGGGCGCGCGCTTTTACATAGGCTTTGGCATAGCCATGGCGGGCGTGAGCTTAATAAGCTTCAATAACGGAGCTTCCGGCGCGCCGGGCCTTACCTCCAGCCCAACGGGTGATTGGCTTGCGCTGATAGCGGCTATTGTGTGGGCAATATACGCACTGCTTACCAAAAAAATAAACAGCTTTGGCCATGGCACGGTACCTATAACCCGCCGCACATTTTTTTACGGCATCGTATTCATGCTGCCCACGCTGTTCTTTATGGATTTCAGCATAGACCCGGCGCGGCTTATAGACCCGCAAAATCTATTGAACCTGCTGTATTTGGGGCTGGGCGCTTCCGCCGCTTGCTTTGTTTCCTGGAATTTTGCGGTAAAATGGCTGGGATCTGTGAAGACCAGCGTATATATCTACATAATACCCGTTATAACCGCAATATCCTCCTTTTTTATATTGAAGGAGCCTATAAGCATTATGACAGCTGCCGGTATAGCCCTCACACTGACCGGTCTGTTCCTATCCGAAAGCAAAAGCCGCGAATTGCGCGGAATGACCGAATAAATATTGCTTATATATGCAACCAAAAAACTCCTCACTAGTCATACCGTGAGGAGTTTTGTTGCTGCTTTGCCTTCACTTTCAAACAGCGCTCAATACCACCTCTACATTACCGCGCGTTGCCTTTGAATATGGGCAGACCTGATGCGCCTTTTCCAGCATCTCTTCCGTTTTTTCCAGTGATAATCCGTCTATATGTCCTTCTATTTCAACACCTATAACGTAATCAAACTCTGCTTTTTCGTATAGAGATACAATAACCGAAACGGTAGCCGGAGCCTTTATTTTCTCCCTCATCAGCACAAGCTCCAACGCGCTGTTAAAGCAGGAGCTATAGCCCGCCGCAAATAGCTGCTCCGGATTAGTTGCCTCCGCAACGCCCGCATCAGGCGGGGCGATCTTCATAGCCAGTTTACCGTCCGGCGAAACCACATTTCCTGAGCGTCCGCCCGTATTAATCATTTTTTCCGAAAAAAGTTTTTTCATATCAAACAATCCTCTCATTTCATTACTCGCGAAATATATTTATCTGCCGCTTTCTACGCGGCTGATACAGCGCGGGTCTGTTTGATTGTTTAATAAACTTAGAGTGTGGCATATAAACTTAAATGTATCTTATTTTAGTTTTTGCGTCCGCGCTCCATTCATAAATCGCCAAACCCATATAGCCCATAAACACCAAAAAAGGGGCGCTATCTTGACCCGCGCCCCTCTGCATATTCTATATTTGCCGTACCTCAGCTTTTTATTTTTCTAAACGCAAACGCCATGGCTCCTCCGCAAGCTGCAATAATAGCAACAAACAACCACAATGGCGAATCATCACCCGTGCGCGGGCTGCCGCCCGCTGCCGTACTTTCATTTGTTGGGCTTGGCTGTGCTTCGTTTGTGGGCGTAGCTTCACTTTTGATCCATTTTATATACAGCACACTGTTACCCTGTGGAAAATGCTTTCCATTCGGCTCGTACGGCATTGTATGGCCGGGGTCTAAATACCACCCCGCAAAGGCATAGCCCTGCTTTTCAGGCGGCGCAAAACCGCTTATATCCTCTCCATCAACACTTTGCACCGTAACAACACAATAATCCATCTCCTCACCCGAAGGTGATACGGAATTATATGTATCCACCCTGTATCCGCCATGATCCTTGGAATCTGTCTGAGTGATCTTGCTTCCTTCCGGCACTATTGGCTCCTTGCCGGGGGTTTGCTCAGGCGGCGCGGACGGCGGTACCGGCGTAACCGCAGGGGTAGCGCTTGCCGTTGCCGTTGCCGAAGGGCTTGGCTTGGGCGAAGGCGTTGGCTCTAAAGAGGGCGTTTCCGTTGGCTCTGCGGTTGGTTCTTCCGTTGGCTCTGC
>CAYXBW010000017.1:23993-28754 GCA_964463305.1 uncultured Christensenella sp.
GCTCTAAAGAGGGCGTTTCCGTTGGCTCTGCGGTTGGTTCTTCCGTTGGCTCTGCGGTTGGTTCCTCCGTTGGCTCTGCGGTTGGTTCCTCCGTTGGCTCTGCGGTTGGCTCTTCTGTTGGCTGAGGCATTGGCTCTTCAGGCGGTGCATAGTTCGGGTCTTTTTTAAACTCAAACCTCAGTACGCTGTCCGCGGGCGCATTGAACGTATTTTCTGCGGGATCCTGCAAATAGCCCGCAGGCGGCTTTTCACATATGTATTTGTACTCTCCCGGCAGCAATTTGCCGTTTTGCACATAAAACGATCCATATTCGTTCTTTTCCGGCACTGTATCGCCTGCGGTGCCGGGCAAATATTTTTGTGAATTGTTGTCCCAAACCAGATAGCCCACCTTTTTACCATCGTTTGTATATATCACAAACTTTGCTCCGCCAACAGGCTTATCATCACCATCAACGACTTCTACGCCATTAAGCTCCAGATCGTGTGTGGTGTATTCGTTTTCCAGCTTATACTTGCCGTTTTCCAGCTTAAGCGCCGGATCTATGCTGAAGCTGTAACCAGAGACGGCGCTGTATGCGGCTTTAACCTTCCACGGTCCCGCAGGCAGGCAGCCCTGAGGCGTATTTTCTGTGAGAGTGTACTCAATACCGGGGTCTATACCCTCTATTGTAAATGTGCCGTTCTCCGCCGATGTGCCGTTCTTTGTTATGCTCTTTCCAGAGGCCGCCGTGTATTTTAGCTCAAATTTTACATTTTTCATGGGCAGCCCATCCTGAGAGGTCTTGATCATGCTGAGCCGCGCACCCGGCACTGTTGCGCCAGGCTCTTTTACAGGCTCATTTTTGATTGCGATAGCAGCCCTGCTTGAGGTATATTCCGTCACCGCAACGCCGTTTACGCTGGCAGGTGCCGGCAAATTTCCCTTAAACCAGCAATACCGCAGCTGTGCATCCTTCACATATCCATCCGGCGCCTTGGTCTCTTCCAATTTATACAGGCGATCATTCCTAAGGAAATAGAACGTACCCTTTCCTCCCGCCAGAGTAGTCTTTACTTTTCTATCCGGTTTTTCCACAAAATTGCCGCTTTGCTGCTCCATCTCGGTCAGCGTAAATTCCGCTCCCGCCAAGTTTATACAATCCTCCCCACCATCTGAGGCAGTATTGCTGCTCTTTACTATGGAAAGCAGCGGAGCTTCGCTTGCATTGGCATATTGGTCGTGGTTAAAAGCCTTTGCATCTTTAGCGGAAACATCACCCGTATTGAGCGAGTCTCCATCACCCATACGCGTTTGCGCGCTGTTTTTCAAATCAGCCGCCTGTACGTTGTCCACAATATAGCTGGTAAACTCCACAAGCAGCGGCGTATTCTTATAGGCAGAGGGTATGGTAAATTCAAATCCGGAGCTGCTTAATGATAAATTCATATCTGCCAACAAACCCAGTTCCGCATTCTTTGCGCTTACCTCACCGGTATTTGCATCCAGCGCCGGAGCGTATATTTTGAAAGAATCCGTATCTATTTCAAAATATGGCTTTGCCGCAAGAGAATCCACCACCTTTGCACCGCCCATATCCACACTGTGCCTGTTTACAAGTATGCTCCAATCCACAAGGCCCGCGCCGTGTCTATCCGCACCGTATTTTTTTACATGATCCTGATTATTTTTGTTTACTACAACATACTGCCCTGTCTTCTTCAACGGAGGCTGCGCAATATCGTGCTTGCTGTCCGCTGCGGCAACCACGCCCACATCATACACCTTACTGGGCGCTACATACATGCAGGCATTTGGTATATCAATTTTTGCATTGTCCACAAAGCGTTCCCTGCGGTACTTTTCTGTGAACACGGAATCATACTCAAAGGTGTATGTATTCCTTATTTGGCCGCCAAAGCTTATTGTGAAGGCATCTTTCTGATATCCGTCTTGCGTGCCCGGCTGAGAGGTCAGCTTTATGACAGTACCATCCAGCATATACCCCGCGTTCAGCTGGGTCAGCGAAAGCGTTACGGTCGCTCCGCCATCTCTGCTTACTCTCACACTTTCACCCAGCACCGTGCCAAGCGGCAGCTCATCCTTTATTGTTGCGTCATCTATTGGCACCTTGGAGGTATTCACCGTCATTTTCCACCCCACGCTTTGCGTGGAAAAATCATATTTGTGTCCTGCGCTTTTTTCGAGCAGCGTATTTTTTTGTTTACTTGAAGCTTCTATAATTTTTTCAAAAGATCCGCCGTCACCTGACAGCTTTGCCTTGTAGCCTGCGCTGTTTTTCACATCTTTAGATGAGGTGTTTTGTGCAAGCAACGCGGTATCTTTGACGCGCGTATCCAGCGTGAATGTGTACCTGTCTTTTGCGGACATATTTTTGCCTATGTGCAGCATAAACGTGGTCACCTTATCTGCACCCGTTCCCGCTTCAGCAAAATTGTAATAATACTCCCCCGTGGTTCCGTACGGAACAGAAATATCTTCTCCGCCGGAATTGCTAAGCACAAGCGGCTCTGACCTGCCATCGTTTAGCAAAAATTCCTGCTCTGAGTTTTTTAGGGCATCCGTTACCGTGACTTCATCAAGACTGTTGCTGTACGCATTCACAACAAATTTCCAGCTTGCAAAGGGTCCTCCCGGTTCGTTCCTGTAGCCCGCGTTAGATTTCGTTACAACATTACCATTGGGTTCATAATTCTTCCCTATGTCAAAATCAAAGCCGAAACCTGCCCAGGCTCCCGTACCCGGCCCATATTCAAACTTAGACCAAAGCAGTTTCACTCTATTTGTTATATTTGCCGGCACATTCTGCGCTGTGCCCTGAACTATTGTGGAATATTTTATGGTCAGCTGCTTACCCAATAAATCTGTGCCATTATTTTTAACGGGTATTATGAGTATATCCTGACCTGAGCTGTGATATAGCTCCGCGTTTCCAGATACCGCCGGAAAAGAGCCGCCCTCCAGCATCGCGTTTGTAAGATCCTCATAGGAAAACGGAGCGGTTCCCGCGTTGTCATTTATGCTGTATGGTTGACCGTTTATTGTTATGCTGCCATTCGCAACATCATATTTGTGTACACTTGGATCAAGCGAATCTACAATGAAACACTTATCTGCCGTGCCGCGCGTATTCGCATTTATTTCCCATTCATATACGCGGTTGTCCGTTGCACTGGGCGAACCGCTTTTATCAAAAAACTTGGGGAGCTTTATTGTGGTTTCGTTCGCACCGTAACTTACTTCCTGACCGCCATCCTTTTCTGAGCGATGTAAAATTGCTTTATTGTCAAACTTTTTGGAATAATCTGCAAAGCCGCCGCCCCTCTTGGTCATAAAGCTCTGCATTTCAGCTGCCGAAAGATCTGCCTGCAGCGTAAATACTGCTTTTTTGATGTCTTCGCCCGAATCTGCGAATGTATATTCCAGCTTTCTCAGCTCCGGATCTGCAACAGCGGAAAGAATATCCTCATATTCTGCTGCTTCACCCAGATACAGCTTTGCCTGAGAATAATATAGCCCGGCGGGCAGCTCATCCACAAATTTTTTGCCGTTCAGCTTGCCCGTATTTTTTGCGGTCACAGTTATTTTATATTCTACAAACGCATCACTCGCATCACCGCTGACCGCATTTACAGCCGCTTTGTCCACATCATAATTTGTGGATGGATCGTTATCTTCCACACCTTTGGCCGGAAAATCAAAGGATATCACCCCTTCGGCATTGTACAGCAGCTCCGCTTCTCCTGAGCCTATATTTGAAATATCCTTCGCCACCACACTGAGATCCATCCCAAAGGCTACCCCCAGCAAAGCATAAACGCGCTTATCAAATGTGCCGGAAAATATCAGCTTGCCCGTCTGGGCCGTGCTGTCCCAATTGAAGCTGCCCACCTTGCCCAGTTTTTCTGTTATTATATTGCCCGGCGGCGGCGCAATGTATTTGAGCGTAGTTTCATCAAACACATAGTTAAATGTTATTGGCTCAAGCATTTCATCTGAAAGCTCGTCCAAATATTTATAATATTCCTCATTAGTTGCGAATGCATCCTGCTTTAAAAGGTCTTCTTTTTTTGCCAAATAGTCATTTAAAATATTTTGATCAAGCGCAACGTCAAGCTTCAAATTTACAGCCTTGGTGGTCTGATTCATTTCAATATAAGTTAGCCTGTTAAGCGAAAAATATTCGCCGTTGCTGCTATTTCCGCTTATATCCGGCGTAGTGCCCGTTAGCTCCGCCGCCGGCAAATCCGTTGGCACCGGGGCAGGCTGCTCCGGCTCAGCCTCAGTCTGCTCTGCCGGCGCCTCCTCTATCACCACATCCTCGTTTCCGGCAGTTGGCTCATCCGGCGCGGACGGCAAAACATCTTCCATAAGCAAGGCTTCTGCCTGTTCCTGCTCCACATCTGCAATAGGCTCCTCTGAAGCAAAACCTATTTGCGGTATAAGTATGCAAACCGTCATAACAAGCGCAACACCAATAGCTATGGCACGCAGCGCTCTGGCTTTTCTTTTTTTATTTACTCTCCTCGCATACATAAAATATCTGTCCTTCCCTGAATACTATCCGGCGTTAGGCAATATTTCGCGATGCGCTGGCATACTCATATAAATATTTATATATCCCATTATTTAAATCAATATATCACTATCGATTGGTCATGTCAAAGCACCCGCGCTATATGTAGCGTAGTTTTTCTTTCTTTTTTAGACTCCGCGCAAGATGCACAGGTTGGCAAAACCACCTTATTTGTCCACATTTG
>CAYXBW010000018.1:0-14600 GCA_964463305.1 uncultured Christensenella sp.
TCTCCCCTGCCCCATCGCCATCACAGCATTAGCTCTAAGGTAAAAATATCTCCCATCTTGCGGGCTTTTATGGTTCCGCCCATCTGCTCTGTCAATATTTTTGCAATGGAAAGCCCCAGCCCCGTGCCGCCGCGGCCATTCTCCACGGTATAAAAGCGGTCAAACAAACGGCCTGTGCTTATCTCATCCAGGTCTTTTGCATTATTGCGAAATATGATCGAACCGTCAGGCAATAGCGCAACATATAAATCTCCATCGCTGTATTTCAGCGCGTTGCTCATTATATTGTCAAGTATGCGGGAAAGTGCCGCTTTGTTCAAAACACGTTCTATCTTGGCTTGGGGGATGGAAATTTCCGGCGTGATACCTCTTTGTTTCAAAGAACTGTAGTGAGCGGCAAGGCAGTCTTCCAGCGCGCTATTCAAAACAATATTATCTCTGCTGTCATCCGCTGCCGATACTATTACAGAATAGCGAAACAGTTCCTCCGTAAGCTGCTTCATAGCCTCTATCCGCTTGGAAATTATCTGCAAATATCTGCGCGCCCCCTCCGTCAAATCTTCCCTCTCAAGCAGCTCCATATATCCGCAGATCGCAGTCAGCGGCGTACGAAGATCGTGCGCAATATTTGTGATGGCATCCTTCAATTCGCGGTCGCCCTGCGTAAAACGGATATGCCTGTGCCGCAGATGCTTCAGCTGCCTGTCTATTTGGGCGGCGAGACGGCGTATACTGCGGTCTTTAGTTGAAACGTCTATGCCCACATTTGTATCTTCAGCAAGCCTTGCAGAAAACTCCGCGCCTATATCACCTGCCGCTCTGCGCATAGAAAAGATCTTGCAGAGCAAAATTATTATTACAATTATAAGCGCGGCGCAAAGACCGCAAAGCAACCAGATCATAAAGCCACCTATTTCAAATCTTTTCTGCGGAAAACAAATATGCCAAAGCTGCTGAAAAGAACTATGATCCCCGCGGAATAAAGCATCAGCAGCCACGGATTTTGAACGTTCATACTTGTCAGCTGCTGCGCCTGACCCGTGGGCAATATGTCTGCGATCGCCTGCACAAGCGGGCGCTGCTCCGGCTTGATATACTTGGGATTGGGAATGTTCTCCACATATTGCATACTGTATTGGCCTTGCTCACCATCCTCCATTTCTGCCCCGCCCAGGGTGTCTGCCACCATTCCGCTGTAGTATTCAGGTTCCTGCAGCATAGTGAACAGATTGTTGCCCACCATAAGCAAAACGATGGAAATAAGCAGGCAGATGATGGCGGAAACGGCCTTGCTTGTTATCAGCATAGCAATAAGCGTGAATATTGCCGCCAGACTGAGCGTAAGCAATATGCCCACCGCCGCCCGCAAAAGCATGGTGGCAAAGGGCGTTTCCACCGCTCCCACAAGCGCAAACCCCAATGCCGCAACAGCAGTTACACATATCAGCTCCATAATTATGCCGCCAAGCGCGCAAGTGATAAAATTTGCCACATAGATATGTGTGCGCTTTGCGCCTGTAGACAGCTTGTTTCGCATAGTTCCGTCACTGTATTCTGTGCCTATGAACAGCGGAACGAATATGGCAAGGGCTACGCACACCATCAAAAAAGCGCCGAATATACATGAATCAAGCAAAACGGTGTGGCCGTTTTCCTGTGCGCTTGCGTATTGAACGCCAACCACACCAAGCCCCAACGCCAACATGGCTATAGTCATTATCCAAAACACCTTGTCTTGCATCATCCGCACAAAACCTGCGTGTATAAGGTTACGCATCGCGCTCACCCCCCAGCAGATTTATGTAATAGCTCTCAAGGCCCTCATCCCGTGCCGCCATATTTTGTATACTGCAATTTTCTTTATCCAGCGCGCGGGTCAGCTCTGTTATGCTCCACTCGCCAAATATATCCGCCTCATTGTCTGCTGTGACCGCATATTCAAGCCCCATCTCGTCCAGCGTGCGAATCAGCGCGCCTATATCAGACACCGTGAGGTTCATGCACTTACGGCAGGACTGCTCCAGTTCCCGTGCGCTTATCTCCTTTACCATTCTGCCGCCGTCTATAAAGCCGTAATGCGTGGCAAGGCGGGATAGCTCATCCAGTATGTGGCTTGATATAAGCACGGTTATGAGGTGCTCACGGTTCAGCTTTAAAATAAGCTCCCGCATTTCCACAATACCTTGCGGATCAAGCCCGTTCACAGGCTCGTCCAGCACCAAAAAATCAGGATCGCCCGCCAGCGCCACGGCAATGCCCAGCCGCTGCCGCATACCCAGTGAAAAGTGCCGCGCTTTCTTTTTGCCCGTGCCCCTAAGCCCCACA
This sequence comes from uncultured Christensenella sp., assembly GCA_964463305.1. Classification (GTDB taxonomy): domain Bacteria; phylum Bacillota; class Clostridia; order Christensenellales; family Christensenellaceae; genus UBA5399. Next base: position 2,326 of record CAYXBW010000018.1, read on the forward strand.
AGCTCCAGCAGCTCTTCTATTCCCTCATAGGAAGGGCGCCCCAGCACTCTGTATTGCGTTTTTAAATTTTCTTCCGCCGTCATATACTGATAAATGGAGGGCGTTTCCACTATTGCGCCCATCCTGCGCCGGGATCTGCCAATATCTGCCGCCGTATGCTCTTTTCCATACAGCGTATAGCTGCCATTGGTAGGTCTTTGCAAGCCGCAAATTATTCGTATCAGCGTGGTTTTTCCCGCGCCGTTCTTGCCTACAAATCCGTAGATAGCCCCTTTTTCCACCTTCATAGACAGATCATCAAGTGCCTTGAATGTATGGTATTGTTTGTACAAATTTTGAGTTTCCAGCACATATTCCACGTCAATGCCTCCTTTTGTGTGATATTGTCATGGTAGCAGAGCATGGTTAAGAAACCGGTAAAGAAAAGCGTTAAGAAATAGTAAAGCAGCGTTCGTCACAGCAGCTTGAACCCTATGCCCCACACGGCCTCTATATATTCTTTATTGTTTATTGCCCGAAGCTTTCCGCGCAGATTGCTCACATGAACTTTTAAAGAGCTTTCCACGCAGTCCGGTGTATCTGTGCTTATCATATCCAGCAGCTGCGATTTTGTGATGACTTGATTTGGATTTTGCATCAAATATTTTAGAATGGCAAACTCGGTTTTGGTGAGCCGCACCGGCCTATCTGCAACAGCGGCGCTATGGGTGAGCGCATCAAGGCAAATATCATCGTAACGCAAAACAGTGTTTTCACCTGTACCGGTACGGGGGCGCAGCTGCACTTTTATGCGCGCCAGCAGCTCCCTTATTTCAAATGGCTTTGTTATATAATCTGCCGCACCGTCCAAAAGCAGCCGCACCTTGTGGTCTACCCCAACTTTTGCGCTCACCACTATAACGGGTGTAGCCTGTATTTTGGCAAGCACCTCCTCCCCGCAAAGCCCCGGCAGCATAAGATCCAGCAAAACAAGATCCGGCCTGTTATCAGAAAAAAGAAAAAGCGCCTCCGTTCCCGAATATGCGCGGAGGGTATTATATCCTTCTTTTTGCAGAGCTTCTTCCAGCATGTTTCCTATATATACATCATCATCAACAATGGCGATGGTTTTCATAAAAAAATCACCTCAAAACCGTAAGCAGGGATATGTTATGGAATACATTATATTGGAAAGCGATGTATTTCACAAGCGTATGCCCGTGCAGGCGCTCAGAAAACGCCTTATGCCCCCTTTCGTTTACGCTTTCAAAAAGCAAAAAGGAGCGCAGCCGCTCCGCTTTGCCCGTATGTATATGTTTTTTTACCAGATGGGTGATGTGGGGGTTATCTTCATAAGGCACATATCGTCGCCCGCCTTTATGCTTTTTAGCAGATCTATCTCCACCCCGCAGCCCCAAACCTCTTCAAAAAGCTTTTTGCTGTAGCCCATTGTGCAATAGCACCACGTCATTGAGGGCAGCTTGTCTACATCTGCCAGCATTGGGCAGGGGCAAAATGGAAAGCTTAGATATAGCTCTCCGTTTTTTGTAAACAGCCCCGCGCCGCGCGCTTTTTCGCTTCCCGCAAATTCCTCCATACTGCCCGCGGCCTCATAAAGCTCGCGCACCAGCGCTTTTTTCTCGTCCATGCCGTAGCCGCATTGACAGCTCATGCGTATGGATATGAGCGTCTCCTGTTCAAACGCCATTTCCATTTTTCTCATTGTTTCTTTTACCCACTCTGCGTCACTTGATGCCGGCGTACCGCCAAATACTATTTCCCTGGCAAGTTCTTCATTGCCGGCAGCTTTTATGCTGTCAAATATCACTTTTTCCTGTATCCTTCTAATATCAAACATTTTTTACCTCTTTTCTCTGAGTTGCGCAGCGCACAAAAACATCTGCGATCATAAAAAAAGCATGATTGCAGCGGATGCGCTTACCGGTTCAAATATTGGATATCATCAAAAGATCGGATCCAGCATATATTTATGTCCTTTCCATCTGTGGTTACGAATATTTTAACACCGCTAATTATGCTTTTCAACAAAAATTGTAAAAGCAGCCCCTGTTATATTCAGCGGACTGCCCGGCTCACATGCCATGGTTTCAGGGCAAATATGCGTCTGCCGCGCTCATATTATGTGGTAATAGTTTCCCCGGTGCTTTTTGCTGCTCTTTTTAAGCAGCGCCACATCTGTAGAAAAATCGTCTACCGTGGTGTATTTTTTGCCCCGGCTGGTCACCCCCGCTATAGATATGCTGGCAATGGGGAAATTCTCCGTTATGCCGCTTCTGTTTTTGGAAATTATATACCCCCTCTGCACATCCTGTTCACGGTAGAGCGATACCACATTTTTGCTGAAAAAATCTATTACTTCCCGGCAATATCTTTCGCCCTCCTCATAATCTGCTATCACTATAAAATCGTCCCCGCCAATATGGCCAATAAATTCATTTTTATCCGCGTGCCGCTTTAAAGATTCGGCAACCAGCCTCAGCATAAGGTCTCCGTTTTCAAAGCCGTAGGCATCGTTATAGGCCTTAAAATTGTCAAGATCATAATACGTTATGCAGTATGGCCTTTCCCCAAATATGCGAGATACTATTTCATTCTCTATCAAAAGATTTCCCGGAAGGCCGGTGAGCGGGTTTGAGTGCATCGCCACATCTATCTCTATCTTTGTGCAGGTATCCAAAAGATCTTTCACTGTAACCATGCCAAAATATTTCCCCTGCTTTTCCACCACAATGGGGTTATACAGTTGCTCTGCCGGCCGCTCCATAGCAAGCCTTGATACCTGCTCTACGGTCATATCACAGTTCACGCTCAAAAAATCTGTTCTGGCAAGCTGCCGTATCACTTTTTTGGCGTGCAGGCTGTACCCGTAAAGCCCGCCCAAAAACGAATTTATGTCTGCGCGCGTCATAAAGCCTATTGCGGTATCGTTTTCTATTATTGCAAACTCTGTTATTGCGGCATTTTCCGCCATCATTTCATATATGTGCTGCACCCTCTCATTTGCCTCATAGGTGCAGCCCCGCCTGCAAAGATGCTCCACCTTGGGGTAAACGCTGCTTCTCACGCTCTCCTTGTAATGCTTTGAATGGCAGAGCGAAATAAGCTCCGCCTTATCTTTTGACACCTCCTCAAAGCTGTCTTTGGGCAGACCCAAAAAATACCCCTGCCCGTAATCTACCCCCAGCTTTATGAGCTGCCGCAATTCCTCCTCGCTCTCTATGCCCTCCGCAATAAGCTTTATGCCCGCGCCTTTGCAAAAATCTTTCAGCGCCTTGCACAGCAATAGCTTTGTTTCGTCCTTATCTATATTGCGAATAAGGTGCATATCCAGCTTTATGAAGGAGGGTTTCACGTCCACTATCACATTCAGCCCGGAAAAGCCGGAGCCTACGTCATCTATGGCTATACCGTAATTTTGATTTTTATAGTGGCTCACAGATTCAAAAAACAGAGAGCTGTGCAGTGTGGACACGCGCTCTGTTATTTCAAAGGTAACATTGTCCGGCTGGATGCCGTATTCGCTCAGCTTTTCCCTTGTGAAGCCCTCTTTGAAGTTTTCATCATAAATAACGTTTGGGTTCACGTTTATAAACAGCCGCTTTTTGTTTTTTGCCTGCGCGGCGCATTGCAGCGCCTTTGTTCTGCACAGCGCCTCAAGCTCCCAGGCTCTGTTTATGGCATCTGCTGTAACAAACAGTTCTTCTATGTTCATTTGCAGATCGCTTTGCGTTATGCGGCTCAGCGCCTCATAGCCAAATACCGCCCCGTTCTCAAGCGATACTATTGGCTGGTACACCGGCTTTATAAGCCCCTCTTCAATTATTTGCTCCACCTTTTTTGCGCGTTCATCCTTCATTAAGTGACCCCTTTGATGTAATATTTTTATTTTTCATGAAGTATGATATATAAGTTTTGAAAAATCCGTTTGGCAAAAAGGTAAAGCGGGTGTAAAAAATGTGTGAGCGCAAAAAAAGACGGTATACGCGCCCGCCCCCGCCCGCAAAAGCAAAAAAGGCTCCGCCGCCTGCGCCGCGGCGGGGCCTTTGCCTGTTTTTTTGCCATATTCAGCCCTGGTAGGGCAGCTTTGCTAGCACAGTGCCCACCCGCTGCTCCAGCGTGCCGTTGCCGCCCAGATTTTTGTATTCCGCCAGCATCGCCTCCACATTTTCACGCGCGTATATTGGCATGTGGCCCTTTTCCTCGTAATGGTGGCAGGCCTCGTATATGCGATCTCGCAGCAGCGCCTGCACTCCCCTGCGCACCGCGCCTGACTGCCTTGCGGCCTTTGCGTACAGCGTGGCAAAAAACGCCGCCACACCCGCCATTGCGGCGGTAAGCCAGTGCCTTAATATGAATTCCTCCATACCTAATAGCTCCCCTTTATGCTGGGGTTGTTGCCGTTGCAGTAGGCAAACACCCCCGCAAAGCCCGCCGTTATTGCCGCGCCCACCTCCGCTGTGATAGCGCCTGAGGCTATTGCCGCAGCGCATATGCCCTGCGCCGCTGCCGCCGCCATGCCCGCCCACCATATGGCGGAGCTGCTTCTTTTTTGCTCTGTAAAAATTTTTTCCTGCATGATACCCTCCTTATATAGTTTGACTTCACACTTCCTTGAGGGTGAAATAAACGCGGTTATATACCGCCCTGCGGTTGGTTTTACAATTTTGTTTACGCTGCCGCTGAAGCAGCCGGCATTGCCGGACGCAGCCGCGCTTTTCCCCCCTCTTTTAAGATCATATAGCCGCCGGTAAAATATGCTGCCTCACACCTTTTTGAGGCAGGCAAAGGGAACAATGAATATGCTGCCCGTTTTGGGGTTTTTCACCCGCGCGTATTCGCCGCCGGTATAGCATTCCAGCATAAGCGGCACTCCCGCGCCTATTGTCCGCTCCTTTTTATACACGGGGGCGGGCGCTGCCGTTTCGTACATAGCTGCGCTCTTATAAAGGCTTTGCCGCACATGCCCGCGCACCTCCTCCAGCGGAAAATACTTGCCGGGGCAATCCGTGCTGCCCACCTCTCTGTGCGCCCTCACCGCCTCTGGCTTTAGCCCGTAATGCCGCGCCACATCCAGCGTTACGCGGCACAGCGCCTCAAGCTGCGCTGCCCTCATGTGCTCCCGCATAAAATTTCCGTTGCACACTATGCCCACACTTTTTGCGTTCACCCCGGCGGAAACGCCGCTGTTAAGCGTGTGCCCGCCCTCATACTGAAGCCCGCGCCCCCAGTATACCGTGCCATCCCTGTCTATATATATGTTGTAATCTATTCCCCTGTGCCCACGCTCCAAATGAAGCTGGTGCACCTGCCGCACGCTCAGATCTCCCTCCACGTGATGCAGCACAATAAGCTCTGTACGGCTGCGCAGGCTGTACGCCTCCCGCGGCCTCAGCCCCGCGTCTTTAACGTAGTCAAACATCTGCTGCCTCCATGCTCTGTGCCGTCTGCCGCGCGGCAAGCGCCGCCACCCCCTGCGCCAGCTCCGCCACAGCGTGCTGCAAAAAGAGGGCGGGCACCTTTTCAAGCGCGCTGTTCACCGCCTCACTAAGGAGCGCGCATTGCTTCATATACTCCTGCATAACCGCTTCTTTATCCATTTTTTTCAACCTCCCAATCTGTTTCTCAGCGCCTGGCCAATTAGCGGCCTAAGCTCCCCTGCCTTGTAAAAAGTGCGCGCGTCTCCGCTTTTTTTGCGCAGCGCGGAAATATAGCTCCTCATTATTCGCCCGTCCTCCAGCCTTAGGAGGCACCCGTCACCAAAGCCCAGCTTATGTAACGTGGCAAACTCCACCAGATGCGCCGCGCTGTTTTGGGCAAAGCGCTCTTGTACCGCCGCCTCCACCTGCCCCGCGCGCGCCACCACCAGGCTTTCCCACCTGCCCTGCGCGCGCCCCTCTGCCGGCTGCGCCGCGGTTATTTCGCCGTTTTCCAGCATATACCAGTCTGAAAACGCGCCCGTATCTTGCGCATAGGCGGTTATTTTGGCGGTCTGCTCTGCCGATACGCACTGCTCCACCGTCTCGTACTGAGAGAGCGAAAGGTCTATTTTTTGCTCTGCACTGTCCCTCCGCGCCACACGCAGAAGCAGCCTTTCGCCCGCTACGCAAAAGTCTGTATATATGCCCAGCAGCGCCCGCGCCCGCCGCACATAGTCCTTTACGCTCCACAGCCCCCCCTCTTCCACCGGCTGAAGCTCCGCCGCCGTATGGGTGAGCGCGCTTGGCTGCAAAAAATCCAGCCTGTAGGCGGGGTCTTTTATGGCTGTAAAATTTTCTTCTATCTGCCGCACAATAAACTGCTCCACGCTCTCAGGCGGGCGGCGCTTTGCCAAAAACAGCTTTCTTTCAAGCAGCGATACAGCATCGTCACATGTGAGCGAAACGCGCTCCCCCCGCCTTTCCGCCTCTCTCACCACGCCGCAATACCCCTCTGCAAACACCATATCCCCCACCGCCGCCTCTGCGCCGTGCAGCGTTATTACGGAGCTTTCATCATATATAGAGCTTACCGTGATATCATATTCGGCATGCGCGGCGCACTTTGTGCCAAATGTTTTTCCATCCTTTACGTAGCAAAGCATAGCCTAAGCCTCCACATATTCACGAATTTTTACCGTGTGCTCCACACAGCCCGCCTCAGGCGGCGTATGGGCAGATATAGCCAGCGTTACACGCTTTCCCGGCGGCAGGGTGAAAAAATTGTTGTGCGCTATGTCAAGCAGCGGCAGAAGATCTTCCTCTCCCCGCGCGGACACCCTGCACACACGCTCTGCGCCCGGCGTGGAGCTGAAAAGTATCTGTTCGCCCGCACCCAGAGATACCGCCGAAAGATCCAGGCGGCCAATTTCGGCTCCGTCCATACAGGCCGTGAGCACGGGCGCGGATACCGGCGCGCATATCACCGCCTCCACGCCTGCTGGGTAATCTCCCGCCACTGCCACCTCCGCACGGAACGCCGCCGTGCCGCCCGAAAATATGAAGGGATAGCCAAAGGGAAAGCGCAGCGTGCTCACGGCAGCAGAGCCGCTTTTCAGCGTAAACACCTTTTCTGTTTTCAGGTAAAAGGGGGAGGTGGCGCAAAATGTGACCTCTATCTCATACACGCCAAAGCGCGTTTTTTCTTTTACGCTCACATTTGTTGCGTCCACATCTATAAACAGCCTGCGGTGCGGCGCGGGCAGATACACCAGCCGCAGCCCGCCCGCGTGCGCCAGCCAGTGCGCCAGCCGCGCGTACTGCAGGTGTTCCCGCAGCACTATTACCCCCGTTATAATGCGCTGCGCTGGGCGGTATTGCGTGCGCCCGAAAAAACCGCTCACGGTGGGCGCGTACTCTGCTTCCCTGCCAAAGCCAAGGCCGGAGGGCGCGGCAAAAAACAGCTCGCCGCCCTGCAGTGGAATCCATTCTTCCTTTTCGTTCAGCAAATAAAATTTTCTCATAGCCTTGCCACCCTCTGTATGTCCCTCTGTATCTTATAGCTCTGATAGTCCATCTGCGCGCGGCTCATTTCTCTGGGGGCAAAGGTGTTGTGCACCTCTATGGTGGTTGCCCCGCCGTATATGGCGGAGGGTACGGGCGCGCCCACCCCCCGCATAACGTTTTCGCCGCAGCCCACGCGAAAGGCTGCCGCCACAGCCCCGTTTATGAAAGAGCGCAGATCCTGCGCCGCGCCCACAAACTCCGGCCTTTTTTCCGCAATGCCAATTATTTGCGGACGGTCAAAATAGCCGCCCGAATCATAGCCGGGCACACTTGCGGATACGCGCACCCTGCCGCCCGCCGCAGAAACGCCCGCAGATATGCTGAGCGCGGCAGACACCCGCGCCGCGATGCCCTGCGCCGCCGCCACCAGCGCGCCGCCCGCATCTGCAAGCCCCGCCGTCATCTGCCGTATAACGCCGTTTCCCTTGCCGTAAAAATCTGCCGCCGCAAGCGCGCCGTCCATTGCCGCGCCCGCCAAAAAGCCCTGATTTGAAAATGCCGCCGCAAGCGCTCCGTTTGCCGCCGCTGCCGCCGCCATGCGGCTTATTGCCTCCGCGCCCGCGCGCAGCAGGCCCGCCTCTGCCAATTTGGCGCGCATACCGTTTGCCGCCGCCGTTACCGCCTCGCCCGCAAGGCGCGCCATATCACCCACACGCTCAAAGGCGTCCAGCGGCACGCTTTTGCTCACCGCCTCGCCAAAGAGCGCAGCGCCCGCCCGCGCCCGCGCCAATCCCTTTTCCAGCCCGGATGTATCCGCGCCTATCTCCACGCTCAGCTTTCCCACAATCTCACTCATAGCTACTCCAATTCATCTATATACACCAAAGCATCCCGCACGCCGCTTCCGCGCGTTTTTAAAAACAGCTCCAGATCCTGAGAAAAAAACACGTCCACCGCCATTCCCCGCAAAAACATGGCGTCTGCCAGGCGGTACAGCTCCCTCACAGGCTCTGCCGCTACTCCCGCCCCGCCTGAATCGGGGCAGCGCAAAAAACCTCCAGTATGTTTTCCTCCGCCGCGCGGTACGCCTCCATTAGCGCAGCCAGATCAAGCCGGCTTGCCGTATCTTCCACGGAGGCGGGGCAGCCCGCGTATTCCAGCGCAAAGGCTATAGCCGCGCGCCCCGCTGTGCAGTCTGTTGCCAGCACCTTTTCACTGTTCTGCTCCAAAAATTCCATATAGCGCAGCCAGTCTGCCACGGTGGGCCGTGCCTTGGAATATTTTTTTCCGTCTATTGTTATTGTTATTTCCCGCATTTTTCCCTCCATGCAAAAAAGGGGCTGCGTGCGCCCCTTTGCCGCGTTGCTGCCTGTTTGCCAAATACAGTGTCTATTCCTGCGCCGCCGCAGAATTTTGCGTCTACGGCGCGGCGGGCGTGTAATCCGGGTGGGAAAACCAGCCCTTTTCCGGGTGAGACAACAGCTCCAGCGTTACGCCCTCCGGCAGCTGCGGGCTGTTGCTATCCAGCATCCTGCGCTTCTTTCCGTCTGATACCCTGTTCAGCACGCTGAATTTCAGCTCTCTGTCACTGTAGCTTATGCCCTGACCGGATTTTGTGGCGTAGTTTTCGCCGCTGCGCGCAAACTTGCCCTTCAAAAGCCAGTAAAAGCGGTAAGACCCGTCAGATTTTTGCGTTCTGAACCCCAGCGCCAGCTCCGGCGCGGCGTCTGCCCCGCTCTCCTCCAGCACGCCCTGCGCCGTTTGGGAAAGCCCCAGCAGCAGCGCGGTGTGCTCCGGCAGCAGATCTGCCACCTTTATGGTGGCCGTTACCTCTCCATCAGCAGAATAGCTGGCGTAGGTGCCGTCATCTGCATCGTATGCCGCCGTTTGGGTGGATGGATCGTACCCTATGCTGCTTAGCCCGCTCAGCCTCACGGGCGCGCCGTATTCCGTTCCCGCCTCGTTATCTGCCAAAACTAGTGCGGCGTACAGCATATCCAGCCCTATTTTGGGCGCAGGCCTCCTGTTTTCATTCGCCATATACTTCTTCCTCCATATATATATAGTAGTTGCGGGCGAATATATCCCGCCCGTTCTCATCTGCGCCCAGCGCCAATATACCGCTGTGCACGGGTACCGCGCGAAAATAGCGGCGTCCGTTTATGAGCGCGCCGCCCGCCAGCTCCCCCTCCTCAAAACCTATCCGCACAAGCAGACCGTGCGCCTGTGCCAGCCTTTTGCGCGCAGAGCCGCCCCGCGCCGCTATTTGCAGCCCTGGAGCGCACAGCCCCGCGCACTGCATGGGCGGCAGCCCGGCATATTCGTACAGCGCAAGGCAATCTCCCGGCTGCTCCGGCATGGCATACAAAAACATATCCACGCCCAACGCGGCTATCTCGCTCAAATATTTTGCAATATCCTCCAGCATAGCTATCCTTTCACCGCCGCGCGCACCAACGCCGCGGCTATTTCGTTTTGGAAGCGGGCTGCGTGCTCATTGAAGGGGTCTTCCAAAAACTTGGCCTTTCCCCCGCGCGGATGGCGAAAATCCAGCCGCTCATGCTGCATGAGGGCATAGGGCAGGCCGTAGCCCACCTCCACGCCCTCATTTTTGCTTTCCACACGCACGCTTTCACGCAGCGCGTCCGTTTCCACCGGAGCCTGAGCGCGTGAAAGCTGCGCCAGCTCCCCGCCCACGCCCGCCAGCGCGGTCATGCGCGCGGCGTTTATCTCCGCGCCGCCCGCCCCCCGCCACTTCATATGCACCTTTATATCCACACCGTGCCCCCTTCCGGCATAAGCCCTTGCCTTGCGCGCTGCCCCGCCGCGCCCGCCTTGCTTTTTTTTTACAAATGCGCCCGCGTCCCCTCGCGGCAGCCGCGCCCGTCCACATATTCGCGAACGTTTATCACCTCTGCGCCGTCTATGCGGTCACCCGGCTTCACATCCTCCGCGCAGTACACCGCCAAAGAGCAAACCACCTCCGCGCCCATGCTGTTTTTCACCAGCCTTATGCAGGGCTGCTTTCTGGCGCGAATATCCACTGCGGGCGCAAAGAGCGGCTTTGCGTACTCATCTCGGCCTATTTTTCGCTGCCACAGCGCGCGCTGAAAAAGATATCCGTCCAGCCTACCTTGTTTCATAGCTGCCCCCCGTATATTTTTCCAGCAGGGCGCGAGCCGTTTCGCTGCGCAAAATAACGCCCGCCGCCGCCTTGAAGCTCTCAGAGAGATCCCCTATAGAGTATTGGCGCACCGCGCCGTTTACCGCCTCATAGTTTCGCGAATCCAGCCCCGGCGCGCACAGCTCCAGCGCCTCCACGCTTTGAGCCGTCTTTACCGCCTCGCTCACGCGCTCTTCACCCAGGCGCGGAAAGGAGAGCTTTTGCCCCTCCTGCGCGCGCTCCCCCGCCAATTGCAGCGATTCTATCTCCAGGAGCGCCCGCCGCAAAAACACCTCTTTTTGCTCTGCGGATGCCGCTTCCCATACGGCACGCTGCTCATCGCCCGGCGGGCAGTACTGTTCTATGATATGTGTGGCTTCCGCCAAAGAAACATAGCCCGTCATGTATAAAACCTCCGAAAACAATTTTTTCACCGCGCGGCGCGCTTTTTGCGCTACTTATAAAATATAAGATCCGGCATTACCGCCTTGGTGCCGTAATAAAAAAACAGCTCCAGCGCGTACGCCTCTGAGAGCGGTATCTTCTCCGCCGCGTAGGGGCGCGGGCGAACGGGCTGCGCCACCGCGCCGCGCGCCATCACCACAAAATCTGTACCCTCTGGCAGGTATATGGAGGGGTCCACCCTCACGCCGTGGTATGCAGAAAACCTTTCCGCAGCCGTATCCACATTGGCGTTGGACACCGCGCTGTCCAGCTGACCGCGCAGCTTTCCGTAAAACTCGCTTGAGGCCACCACGCTTATAAGATCTCGCGGTACGCCGTATATATACTCGTTCTTCACGCTTTCCAGCTTGCGCACGGCCTCCTCCAGCATGCCCGCCGCCTCCGTTTCCGTTAGCGAAAGCTCTGTGCCCGCCGCCACCGCCTCTTCAAAAAACGCCAGCTCCAGCTCTCGCGTCATTGTGAGCACATGGTTTGCGGCGCGCCTTTTTAGCACATCATCTACAGATGAAAAGGCAACATCCTTATCCTCTATTTCTTCCACTATCTCCTTGTTTTTGTCTATTGCCACCGTTACGGGCGCCACCTTTATATAGCCGCCCCTGCCGCTGCCGCGCGCCGTGCCGTAATCTTGAGAAACGGCGTTTACCAGCCTGCGCGCCTCCACCGTGCCGGAATTTGGGTCGCCCGAAAGCTCTGTGTTTTTCAGCAGTGTTGACAGCGTGGCCTTTTGTATGTTTTCCACCACGCGTCCGTAAAGCTCTTTCAGCATGTCCTTGCCGCCCTGCTCCAGCAGCATATTCAGTGATTCCATTCTTGCCATTTTTGTGTTTCCTCCCAATGTTTTTATTTCTGCATCTTCATGCAAATGTATATACTGTTTTCATGCGTACACCGCGCCTTGCCCTCAGATCATAACGGGCGGCTCCGCCCTTTTTTCGCTCTGCCGCGCCGCCGGGTTGCCGCCCTGCGCGGGCAGCGCGTAGCCCCTCAGCCATTGCGGGTTTTCCCCTGCCACGGCCAAAAGCGCCTCCTCCACAGCGCCGCCCCGCGCAAGCGCCAGCGTGGCGGCATCTGCCAAACGCTCCGGCGCAAAGCCCGCCGAAAGCGCGCACAGCCGCGCAGAAAGCTCTGCCTCAAGCCGCCTTGCCCTGCCCGCCGCTTCCGCTTCTGCCGCGCCCGCCGCTTCGTTCGCCTTTGCCGCACCCGCCGCTTGGGCTTCGCTTGCC
>CAYXBW010000018.1:14700-24491 GCA_964463305.1 uncultured Christensenella sp.
TACCGCTCCCGCAGTATTTGCCGCTGCACCTGCGCGGCACGCTCATCAGAAACGCCGTTCCACCGTTTTATGGCGGAAAGCTGGCTCTCTACGGGCAGGCCGCCGTTTGCCGCCATAAGCATGGCAGCCTCCTCCGCCGGGTCTACGGGCAGGCCGTCATTAAAGGTGAGCGAAACATCCTCCGCGTGCACGGCAATGCCGTTCGCCCCCGCCAGCATGGCAATGAGCTGCTTCACCGTTTCTGTGTTTATGCCGGCAATGCGGCGCGCCTTCACGCGCGGGCTGGTCATGCGCAGCTTCAGCGCCGCGGCCGAAAGCGCGCCCCCCTGCGCGTCCATAAAGGCGGCGCCCATCTCTGAAAGCAGGTATATCTGGTTTAAAAGCGTGTCCACCTCTTTAAAAGAGCTTTCCAGATTGCCGTCCCAGGTGAGGTACTCCACACCCGGCTCGTCCGCTCTGCTGCGCTTGAAATAATTTCCCAGATCAAGGTAGTGCATACCCGTTTTTTCGTCAAAGGAAAGCGCCCCCGCCGGACCGGACAGGCTTGGCTCGCTGTGCTTATCCAGCACGGTGTCTATGCAGTGCAGCCGCCACATCAGCCGCTCCAGCAGCGGTTTTATTATATTGTAGTCATCCACGCCAAAAACCGTTTTGCTGTGCGAAACGTTCCTCAGCACCTTTACGGCAAAATCTTCCAGCCCGGTTTGGTATTCGCTGCGGCTTTTAAGGCTGCCAAACTGTATGCCCCCGCCGGGCGCTTTTGCGGCGGCATATTCTCGCACCTCCACGCTGCCCCTGCCGTGTATCTCCGCGTAAAGCCCGCCGCATCCCCCCTCCGCGCTCCTGCTTGCCGGGTATATTATCACGTGGTGCGTTATGCGCTTCACATCCGTACTGTCCACTATGGGAAACCAGCAGTCCGCAGATACCAGCGAAAGGCGGCCTTCCACCAGCTTTACAGGCGCATCTCCAAAGCGAGATATATCCATCACCGCCTCATAAAGCAGTGTAGAAAAGCCCGCAGCGCTCAAAAGCGCGTTCAGCCTGTCTTCCATAACGGCAGATTCCACCAGCGGGGGCGCGCCGCACACAAAATCCGCCGTTTTTTTGGTAAGGAGCTGCGCATAGTTCAGCAGCGCGGCGGGCGATATATGCCGCTTTTTCAAATAGCGTTCTATGCGCATATATCCCTCGCCAAAAACCTGCGCGTGCCGCCCGTCAAAAAGCTTTTCGTTTTCATCGTAATTTCGCAGCCGCTCCGCCTCGCAGGGCGGCGGAAAGGGTCTGCCGCTCTCCATCCATTCTAAATCAGTAAGCATGAATATCCTCCTATATCTATGCATTTTAAAAATTGCGCCATTCACCAATAATTGAAAATAGCTTTCCCCGCACACAGCAAAAAAAAAGCGTATAAAAACTTGATTTTATGCAATATTTCCGTATATACTTGAATGTAAGCAGGAAAATGCGAGGCGGTTGGCCACACCCTTATGAAAGGGGGTGGTAGCTTGGAATATTTAGTCATATTGGCTGTTTTACTGGTCATAGTGTACAGTATATTCAAGCAAAAGAAATAACCGCCCCTAGCACGAGCGGTTATTAGTACGTTTATTAACCTCTTAGGCTAACCGTTTTGGTCATTTCCCTGCTTATTATTATACACCTTTTCTCCCCCAAGTCAACCGTCTGCCGTCAAAACCGCACATCCACAAAGGCTCCGCGCTGCGGGCTGTACAGCGCCAGCGCCAGCGCGTCCGCGCGGTCCGGCGAGGGCACGCCCCGCCTTTTCATTTCCTCCTTGCGCTCCAGCACTATGCGCCCGTCACTGCAAAGCCTGTACTTGCGGTTGGAAAGCTGCTCTATCAGCTTATCATCCGCGGGCAGCTTCAGCCTGTTTTCCTTCAATGCCTGCCGCACCTGCCCCCACATCAGCCCGGTGGAATTGGCCATCTCCATGGGGTCGTTATCGTCCACCCTGCCGCCCCTGCCGCCAAAATGGCACTCAAACAGCTCACAGGGCGGGCGCTGCTCATACAGCCTGTCATACACGCCCACGCCCAGGCCGTCGCAGTCTATCTTCACGCGCACCCTTGCGCCCGTTTTGGCCGCGCGCGCCACAGCCCGCATCACATAGCCCGCCAGCTGCATTGTATCGTTCATGGGGTACACCTCCATGGGCTGCGCGTATTCGCCGTTTATAACGGTGCAAATAACGCTTTCATCATCGCCAAACCTTGCCACATCCACGCCAATATCCACAGTGCCGGGCGCGCCCGCCTCCGCCGCGCCCACGTTTCGCTCCGCCCAGCATAGCGGTATAAAGCTGTCCGGCATCGCCTTGGGAAACTCACCCGCCACCCTCACGCGAAACACGTCGGAATCTTCGCCGTACAGCTCTTTTATAAGGCTTATATATTCGGGCGAAACGCGCGGCGAATCCGCACAGCTTATTTTGAAGGAACGGTACATGCTGCGGCGGCTGTTGTGGCTGTCAAAAAAAAAGCCGCTCAGCCTTGTTGGGTTGCCGCACATCAGCAGCTTTGCGTCCGGCGTGGAAAGCGCGCCCAGCACGGGCTGGAATATGCTGTCCGCCACGCCTGAGGCCTCGTCTATTATATACAGTATATGCTCCGCGTGAAAGCCCTGCAGCGCGTCTGGCTTGCCTGCTGTGCGCGGCAGGGCAAACCAGTTTTCCGCCCTGCCCGCAAGGTACAGCTTTTCCTGCGTCCACACCACCTCGCTTTTGAGCTTAGACAGCCTCAGCCACTTTGCCACCTCCGCCCAGAGGATGTCATACAGCTGGTGCTTTGTGGGTGCGGTGCAGGGTATCTTGGGGTTGGGGCGGGTGCACAAAAACCACAGTATCAGCCAGGCCTGCAGCGCAGATTTTCCCACGCCGTGCCCGCTTCTTGCCGTGGTGCGCGGGTTTTTTGCCACGCTGTTCATTATTTCCGCCTGCAGCGGATCTGGCGTGGCGCCCAGCATATCCACGGTAAACTCCACCGGACGGTCTATATAATAACTGAGCGCACTATCCATTTCTTCTTGCCCTCCACGCGCTTTCTATTGCCTCCGCAAAGCCGCCCCGCTCCTCCCGCTTTGGCATGGCAAATTTATCCAGCATTGTGCCCATCGCGCTGGTTATCTGGTTTATGGGCGATTTTTCCAGCTTGTCTCTGTCTTCCAGCACGTCAAAGCAAAGATCCACAAAATCCTGCGCCCGCTCCCTGTGCCGCTCTATGAATGCGGCTTCGCTTTTTACGCGCGCTCCGGCTTCCGCGCTTTTCACCGCCGCGCTGACGGTGTTAGGGCTTACGCCCAATCTGCGCCCCACCGCCCTGTAGCTCTTAAGCGCCGCGTACTCTGCCAGCATAAGCTCCCTCATGCCCGCATCCACCCTCTTTGCCATATCATTCCTCCCCTGCCGCAGCGCGCGCCTCCAGCGCCTCCACCTTGGCGGCAAGGTGCTGCACCGCGCCCCACAGCGTAACAAGCGCCTGATCCGCAACGGCTATCTCTTTTACGTCTTTCATGAGAAACTTTCTTGGGCGCTCATACTCCTCGCCCGTCTCTTCGTTTACGGCTGTCTCCATAACAGGCTCACCCGCCTCATCCAGCATGGGAAACCACTGGTCTGCCACATGCACGCACTTGGGAAACACCTGCTCCACATCGTCTGCCATAAAGCCCGTTTTGTGCTCGTCTATATTGGTTCCCGTAAAATTTTTGTATTTGAATCTGTGTACGGGCAGCCGCTTCATATCCTCATAGCATATGGCTGTGTCCGCGGGAAAATATTCCTCCTTCGTTCGCCTGTCTGACAGGCTGGAGATGCTTGTTACCTTGCAGCGCAGCGCGGTAACGGAGGAATTTCCCAGCGTTATCTGGCTGGCTGCCGTGCAGGTGGCGGCGTTTCCTATAGAAATCTGGTTTCCGCCGTCCGCTACGCCCGCCGCCTCCTGACCTATAAACACGCCGAAAGAGCCTATGCCAAGCCCCATACCCGCGCGGCAGCCCAGTATTACATTGCCGTCCGCCGCGGTATTTATGCCCGCGCCTGCGCCCAGCACCGTATTGTTTGTTCTCAGACTGCCGCCGCCCAGCGCAGAACTGCCTATCACCACGTTCGTGGCATCAGCTATATAGTTTTGCGCGCCGCCCGCGCCTCTTACAAAGGTACTCATACCTCGCTCACCTGCACTTTCAATGGTATATTTGTTTTGGGCTTGCTGCCCCATGCGCGCAGCTTGAAGCTGCCCTCCGTTTGCGTGTAGCCCGTTATTTGCGCCGCGTTGAACGCTTCCAGCTGAGATTGCGAAACATTGTCTGCCACATCCACTATCTGCGTGGAGGCGGCGGTAACTCCCGCCAGCGTCACTATTTGTTCATAGGGTGCGGCGCTGCCCGTCCACCCTGCCGCCGTAAGCGTTACCGCAGCTATAAAGGCAGCGCCTCCGCCCCTCGCCGAAACAACCGGATTCGCCGGATCGCTGTTGTCCACCGTCACATTTTCGCCCGCCACTACAGAAGCGATCCCTTTCTCCGCGTTTATGACGGGATTCGCCGGGTCTGTATCATCAATGTTAATATTCTCCCCCGCCACTATCTGCTGCACCGCGCCCGGTATGCCCTGCTCGCCCTGCGCCCCCGGTATGCCCTGCTCTCCGCGTTCGCCGCGTTCTCCCCGCTCTCCGCGTTCGCCGCATTCTCCGCGTTCGCCGCGCTCGCCCCTTAGCCTGCCTATATGCCTCCATTTGCCCGCGTCTGCGTCCCAGATGTATATATCTCCTTCACCAACGGAATACACGTCTCCCACGCTGCCCGCGGGGTGCGCGGCTATAAGCTCTTCCAGCGTGGCGTATTCTGCCAGTATCACAAGCCCGTGTCCGTCTTTGCCGCGTTCGCCCCGCTCGCCCGGTTCGCCCTGCGCGCCCGTTTTTCCCGGTTCGCCCTGTACGCCCGGAGGGCCGGGAGGTCCGGGCGGCCCCGGCTCTGTTATATTCATGTATAATTCGTCCATTTATATGCCCTCCAATACAGCCAGTCTTTTATCCAGCGTTTGCACCGCAGATAGCAGGCGGTACAGCACCTCGCCCGTGTCTATGGCTTCCACTCTGCCGTTTTCTGTTAGCGCCAGCCGCTCATCCACCTCTGCAAATTCCTCCGCTATGCCGCCCGTGCGCACCTTTTTATCGTCCGCTTTACACTTGCTCACAAAATTTCGCACCCGCAGCCTGCGCACCGTGTCCATCATCTCGTCCGCGTCTGCATCCGCTATGTTTTGCTTGTACCGCCGCGAGGAGGTGGAGCGCACAAAAAGCCCGCCCAGATTCATAAAAACGTTGGGCGCGTTTGTGGACGGCTCGCGCGCGCCGTTGGCGGGAACGGAAACAAGGTTCGTATCGCTTGCTATTTCCAGCCCGGCAATGTTTATGCCGCGCGGAAAGCTCACCTGCCCTGTGGGGCGGTCTATTTTTATGGCTTGCAGCCTGCCGCTGTCGCTTCCCGCGGAGGGGTTCACATATATGCTGAAGGCGTAGTTGTTTGCATCCACCTCCATTGTGGCGCCGTAGCCCAGCGCGGTGCCGCGCGGGTAGAACCGCTGCATATTTTTCACCCACAAATTGCGGCCCGCAATAACATCCTGTGCGGTTATATCCACAGTGTCCGCCACAATGGTTCCCTTAAAGGTGGAAATACCGTCCACCTCAAATTTTCCGTCCGCCTTAAGCCAGCCGGAAGAGCGCACGGTGGGTGCGCGCAGCTCGCCCGTGGCTATAACGCTTGCAGGGTTGAAGCTGCCCACCTTTAGCGTGCCCGCCTCCACCACGCCCGTGGTTTTTATTGTTTTGCCGTAGGCGTCCACCACCTCCTTGTCCACCTTCAGCATATTCACGCCGCCCACCGCCACATTAAGCTGCGTTGAGGGCGCAATGTTCACAAAGGAGGGCGCGGAAGCATCTGACTGCGAGCCAAGCCACATTATGTTGTTTATAAAGCTCAGCATATTTATGCTGCCTGTGGCTATGCCGTACTGCCCGCTTATGTGCAGCGCGCGCGCCAGTGTGAGGTTTCCCTCCATACTCACCGCGCCCATGCTTGCATCTCCCCCCACGGTGAGCTTGCGCAAAGAGGTATCTCCCCCCACTGTGAGCGCGCCGGAAAGGGAGAGCGTTTCCATGCCAAAGCTGCCCGCCACGCGAAGCTGCCCGCCCACAGAAACATCTCCGCCAAAGGCCGCGTTGTACGCGCTGCCCACGGCAAGGTTGCGGTTCACGGCAATGCTGCGCCCGTCCGCCAACAGCGCGGCGTTAAAGCTCTTGCCCGGCTCATAGGTCATAAGAGCTACCCTGCCGCTTGCCGCCACCGCCGCCTCCTGCGAAACAAACTGGTCGTCTGTGCTGCCCACCCACAGCGTGCCGTCCGCACCCGGCGCTATGAGCTGCTTTTTGCTGCCCCCTCCGGATGAAAAAACGCCCTTGCCCGCCTTGGCAAAAACTATATCATCGTTCATATCCAGCACGCCCTGTATGCCGGGCACGTCTACCGGTATGGTAACGCTGCCGTTTGCGTTTATGCTCATCACGTTCTCATGCAGCGCCGCTCCGTCTGAGATATCAAAGGCAACGCGGTCTCCCGCCCAGCGCAGCTTGAGGTAAGAGGTTTCCGGCCCGCTTATGGTTACCGCCTCATTAAGCGTGGCGCGCCCGCCCGTTTGAGATATATCGCCGTTCACGCAGAGCGCAGACCCCACAGAAAGCTCTCCCGCCGCCGCCATTGCGCCCGTTTCGTCTATTTTGAGCGCAGCCAGCTCTGCGCCGCCCTCGCCGCGCACCAGCAGCCTTATTTGCCCGTTTACCTTGCGTATGGCAAAATAGCTGCCCCCCTCCCCCAAAAGGTACAGAGAATCCGCGCCCGCGGCACGCAGCATACGCACGCGGCTTGCTATTGCTCCGTTCACCATTTGAAAAACGGCCAGCTCCTCCTCATACACGCTGCCCGTGCCGTTTATATCCTCCTTTAATAGCGGGGGAAACACCTCCGTTCCAGAGGTGTCTATGGCAAAGCCGCCCTGCGTAAAGCCCTCTTTGGAGGGCGGGGCGGAAAGGTCTATTTTGTATTTCAGCCGCACATAGCCGCTTTGCAGCGCGGCCGTGTTTTCCACGTTCAGCGTGCCGTCGTTTTGGAGCACGCGCCCGCAAAGCACTATGTAGCCGGGCGCCACCGTAAAGGTGTTGAGCGCTCCCGTTACCTCAAAGCCGTGCAGCACGCCGTCTATGGGGAAGGCCTTTTTTAATATGCGCCCCCAATCCGCCGCCGTATTGAGCCGCTCTTCAAATATTATTCCGTTTATCATACCTATACCTCCGAAGCCGTTTCCAGCACTTCAAAATACCGCACAAAGGGGGTGAACACCCGCGCGCCTTCCGCCGCGTTTTCCCCGCTTATGTAGCGCGCGTCATACTTGTGCATACCCACGGGCAGCTTTTTTGTGGAGCTGTTTGAAAGCGAGAGCCGCGCCCGCCCGTCTGCGCCTATCTCTGCGGTCTGCCGCAGCAGCCGCCCGCCCGTTATGCCGTCCGTAACGCCAAATACCACGCGCCCCGCGCTCCCCCCTTCCGCCGCGCCGCCTATCACAAATACTATTTCCATAGTGTCGCCCTGCCTCAGATGTATGTTTCCCCTGCCGTCTATGTGGCCGTTCATGCTCTTCCTCCTCCGCATTTTTTGCCGAACGAAAAAAGCGCGCGGAAGCTCCGGCGCTCTCTTTGGGCATAATTTTCATATTAGCATTATACCTCCTTCCCGCGGGACAAAGGGGACAACTTTTCCGCAGGCACTGTTTTTTTACCGCACGCGGTTTTTTTGCAGGCACGGGTGGGTGGTTTTGGCTGTTATGTAAATTTTGCTTTTCAATAATAATTTTTGTTGTTATTCCCATTTTGTGCATATTATTCATTTTTTGTGGTTTTATATTTATTGCGTGTTATAATGGAGATATAGCTTTTATGGAGGTATATTGTTATAATGCATAGCTGAAATGCTTATCTGCCGCAGAGCGCATTGCCGCCTGAGCGTTCTTTCCCCGCCGCATAACTTAAAAAATCTTATTTGCACACCGCCGCCGGCATATATAAATATATATTTTGTGATTGGCTGCAGCGCGCGCAGTTTAATTATGTATGTGAAATACGTTTGAGCATATTTTTATTGTGACTATTGTGATACGCCTGAAAAAAAATCGCCGCAGGAAGGGCGGGGCGCCTCACACATTTTTGAGGTGAAGCTTTGAAAGTAAAATACAGACTTCCGCTTGTAATAGTTTTGATAGCGGCGCTGCCCATAATAATACTTACCGCCGTTGGCTTTCAGCTTATTTCCAATATGTCTGACGAATATTATCACAACCTCATATCAAATCAGGCCGCAGCTTCTGCCAAGCATGTGAACGATTTTTATACGGAGCAGAGCAACGCAATAAGCTACAGCTCAAATATAGATACCTATCAGCATTACCTCCTTGCCGTATATGATGAAAGCCTCTCCACAGAGCTAAAAGATCAGGCGGCAAAGCTGCTGTATTTGGCGCAGCGGGTAAACCCCAATGTGAGCAAGGCATATATAGCAGACAGGTACGGCAATATAAGCCTCTCTTCAGACCCAAAGGACATAGGCAGGGCTATAGCTGATGACCCCGCCTTTACGGGCGCGCTGAGCGAAAACAAAGTAGCCTACCGCACAAACAGGGATGGCAGCGGAATAGTTTTGGGCTGCCCCATAACGGATGCGGGCGGAAACCGGCTGGGCGTTTTGATGCGTGATATAAGTATAGATTATTTGAACCGTTACGTGAAAGAGCTGAAAATTGGTGACAGCGGCTACATGTATCTATTGGACAGTGACGGAGCCACGCTCTCCCACTATTTCAATAACAGGGTGGATCTTTTTGAAAACAGCGCAGACCCCGGCGCAGCCAATTTGCTTGCCCTAAGCAAAAGCATAAGGGATAAAACGCTGGCCAGCCCAAGCGGCTTTTTTGAATACAGCATTGGCGGAAAGGCGCTGCTTGCCAGCTACAGCAAGGTTGCGGGCACAGATTGGGTGGCGGTGGCGGTGGTTCCCCTTGATGAGATCACCCAAAGAGCCAGAAGCTTCAACGCTATAATGCTGAGAACGGGCGTTGTGGTGGTGCTGGGCGCGGTTTTTATAGGGCTTTTGAGCGCAAGGCGCATAATACGCCCGCTTGAGAAAATAAGGGATACCGTATCCAAAATAGCGGAGGGAAAGCTTGACACGCATGTGTGCTATTCCGGAAAAGACGAATTTGCAGAGCTTTACGCAGATGTGGGGCTTATGGCGCACAAGCTCAACACCAGCTACCAAAAGCTGTCCGCCTCCGCCAAAACGGATATGCTCACCGGTCTGCCCAACCGCATGGCAATATATGAAAAGATGGACAGTCTGGTGGACAGCGCGGGCAAACAGGCTGCGCTGATGCTGGATCTGGATGGTTTCAAGCAGGTGAACGACACCCTGGGGCATGATTTTGGAGACGAGCTGCTTGTAATTGTGGGCAATATAATAAAAAAGCTCTCCGCCCCCAACATAATGGTGTCAAGGCTGGGCGGAGACGAGTTTTTCATATTTGTGAGCGAATATAAAGAGCGGAGCGAGGTCACCGCATTGGCGGAAAAGCTGCTCAGGGAAATATCCGCCATAAAAGATATAAGGGGCAACGCCATAAAAATATCTGTGAGCGTGGGGATATCCTATATAGCCCCAAGCGACGC
>CAYXBW010000018.1:24591-28705 GCA_964463305.1 uncultured Christensenella sp.
GCGTCATTCAATGCCGTTCTTGCGCAAATAGCGGTAGTATATCTTTTTCACGCTGTCCGCAGTGTTTCCCGTTTTGGCGGCAATGCCCTCCCAAGAGCAGCCCGCCACGCAGCGCAGTGAAAATATTTGCCTTGTGAGTGAATCGTCTATGGAAAAAATGTACTCCTCTATCTCGCTCACCGCGCGAACCGCACGCCTTTGCGCGCTCCTGCGCCGCGCCCTCACGGAAAACAGCGCCTGCCGCAGCTCTGTGTTTTGCTGCGAGTCACTGCTGCCGCGCAGTGTTATGGTGTGGTAGGTAAACGGAAACTCCGTCATAGAGCCTTTCACCGTGTCAAAGGTGTCGCCGTGTGCCACCGCAGATTCCATATCCAGTATCTGCTCCTCCAAAAGCTCTATTTCGCGCTTCAACGCGCCATACTGCTCTAAACGGGCTTTGTTCATAAGCTCTGTCCTTTCCGCCAAAAATTTTTACCCGGTGATACGCTTTCTCCCAAAAGCTTCCCTGCCGTTCCAACAGCGGCACAGCCCTGCGGCGCTATGTTTCTGCACTGTGGTTTTTGAGATACCTGCCCAAATACATCAGCGGGTCACGTATGTTTCTTGCCTTCACGTCCTCAATGGCCTCGGTGACCTCATCATCTCCATAGCGCTTCACAAGGCGGTACAGCTCCTTTCGCTGCCCCTCCTTGAGCGATATGCTGAAAACGTGCTCATACAGCTCCTCCGTTTGGGCGTATTCACGCGCGCGCGCTTCATCCTCATCATCCAAAAGAAAATCATGTTCATATTCACCTTCAGGTTCATATTCACATTCAGCTTGATTTGCTGTGTTTTGCTTGCTTTGCTTGGCTTGCGAAGCATTTGCTCGCTTTGCCGCGCTTTGCCTGCCGCCCTTGCTGCCTGCCGCCGCCCTTTTTTTGCAGGTCTCCTGCCACTTTTTTGTGTTTTTATCCATATCTGTGCGTATAAAAGAAAAGGCCATGCCAACAGAGCCGTCAAAATTTGGCAGCTTCCCCGTTTCCGCATATTCAAATATTGCCATAATAAGCTCCCCGCGCTCCTTTGCGGTAAGCAGCTCAAACTGCCCCCTGTACTTTGTGTACAGTATAAAGCTGTCCTTAGGCTCCGTTTTCACACCCGTTCCTCCAGCTCCCAGCAAACATCCTCCAGCAGCCCCACCTCCTCGCGTGAAAGCTCTGCGTCATGTGCGGAGATGATTTCCGTTATGCTCTCCACAAGGCGGGCGGTGCGCTCCTCCTGTGTTTCCTGCCCCGGCAGGCCATACTCTTCTTGCCAGCCCAGCTGCTCTGCGCATCTTTCGGGCATATTTTTCATATACAAAAACACTCCTCTCCTCCCTTTTGCTCTATTTTATAAAAGCTGCGCAAAAAATTGGTGCGGCACATTGCCCGCCGCCTGCTTTGCGCGGGGCGCAAGACGTATTTTCCGTTTTCGGAGCCGCTTTTCCATGGTATAAAAAATTTGAAAGTGCGCGGTTTGCGCGCTATAATATGTAAATAAAAGGCAACACAAGAGGGGTGTACCAAATGAAATACTATATGATAGACGCTTTTACAGACGAATTGTTTAAGGGCAACACCGCGGGCGTGTGCCTGCCAGACTGCGAATTGACTGCAGAGACCATGCAAAGCATAGCGTTTGAAAACAATATTTCAGAGACGGCATTTTTAACGCAGAAAAACGGACTGTACCACCTGAGATGGTTCACGCCGGAAATGGAGGTGGATCTTTGCGGGCATGCCACGCTTGCTGCCGCCTTTGTGGTGCTAAACTATGTGCACCCCCATCTATCCAATATAGCTTTTGAAACGCAGAGCGGGCGGCTTACCGTTTCGCGCACGGCAGATATATACAGCATGGATTTTCCCAGCCGCATGCCCGCCCCTGCCGCTGTTCCCCCGCAGCTTAGCGCCGCGCTTGGCTGCAATGTGCTTGAGGCACATCTTTCAAGAGACCTTTTGGCAATAGTGGAAAACGAGACC
This sequence comes from uncultured Christensenella sp., assembly GCA_964463305.1. Taxonomy (GTDB): domain Bacteria; phylum Bacillota; class Clostridia; order Christensenellales; family Christensenellaceae; genus UBA5399. The sequence continues at coordinate 26,598 of CAYXBW010000018.1, forward strand.
GCAGTGCGTGAGCTTAACGCAAACATTCCTTTACTTGGTGAAATCAGCAGAGAGCTTTCGTTCGCGGTGATAGTGAGCGCAGTGGGCGAAAACTGTGATTTCGTTTCGCGCTTTTTTGCCCCGAACGCGGGCATTTGGGAAGACCCCGTAACAGGCTCTGCGCACTGCACGCTCACCCCCTTTTGGAGCAGGCGCCTTGGCAAAAGCAAGCTGACGGCACAGCAGCTCTCACCGCGCGGCGGCACGTTGTTTTGCGAAGATATGGGTGAGCGGGTGTCCATTTCCGGCAAAGCGGTATGCTATCTTTCCGGCGAAATAAAACTTTGAGGCGGGCAGGCGGTCTGCGGCACTGTTTTTGCACAGCCGCAGGCCGCATTATTTTATTGCCCTTGCTTGGCGTATGATATATAATATTCTCAGAAAAGTCATTTCACGCACCACCCCCGCCATAACCGCATGCCGAGCAGGACGCCCGGTTTATTACAGGAGGTATATTTATGAAAAGATCCCTTGCCATAGTTTTGGTCGTTATTTTCACGCTCCTTTGCCTGCAAGCTATAGCCTTTGCGGAAGAAGCTCCGCCTGAGGTAATAGAGCAAGCCGTTTTGGAAGAAATTCCCGCGGAGGATATTCCCATAGCAGAGGAAGCCGCAGAGCCTGCAGAAGCAGCGCCGGATATAGAAGAATTTGCCGCAGCAGAATCCGCTTCCACGGGCTTATCCGTTGCAAATAGAGAGGAACAATTCAAAGCGTTGATAGACGGCGCGTCCACTTCGCAAAAAGGCATATGGCCGGCTCCGCAAAACTTTTTTGCCTTGCCGGAAAACTCAACCACCCTTTGGCTGACCTGGGATATTGTGCCTGTTGCGCGGTACGGCTATTCAATATACTGCTGGACAAATAATTATGACGGAAGAATAATTGCAGAGCCGGGTCAGTTTTATGACAATTATTATCACTCATACCTTCAGCCGGGAGTAAGATATTATTACATGATGGCAGCAATAGAACCGGACGGAAGCCTGGGGCAGGTGGCCGGCCCTATATCCAATGTTACGCGGAACCGAATCTCTCCGCCGCAAAACATAAAAGCTCAAAGCAACAGCTATGATTCAATACTTCTCACATGGACGCCGGACAGTTCTGCCTATGGCTACGTTGTATTTTGCGGCACAAGCCCCAGCAACACAGAAATCATTTATAGTGGAACCGACAATACTGTAAACGGTGTAAAAGTAAATGAAACTGATACGGGCGTTAGGTATTATTTTTTCGTGTATAGCCTAGATCATTACAAAGATCTGAGCACCCGGCCCCCTGCGGTCTCAGCCGTCTCGCAGGTGTCAAAGCCGACCGGCGTAAAGGCAACCGCGCAGGCAGGCAAAAAAATTGCTCTATCTTGGTCAAGGTCTGCCGGCGCTTCCGGTTACTACATATACCGCGCCGCCTCCAAAACAGGCACGTACAGCCTCATAAAAACGGTGGGCGCGTCCACAGCAAGCTTCACAAACACGGGCCTCACCGCCGGAAAGACCTATTATTATAAAATAGTGCCCTACCGCACGGTTTCCGGTTCCAAGCTAAAGGGCGCAACTTCTGCCGTAGTATACGCAAAGGCGAAGGCCTAAATACTTTGCCGTAAGTGCCGGGGGGCGGTCTAAAGCCGCCCTTTTGTGCGCTCCGCCGTATTTTTTGGCATGAGAGCGCGGCTTTAAACTATATTTTCTCCAAGTAATATCTTTGGCATTGTAGTAAGGCATCGGTTCCAACGCTTGTAGAATTTCTCCAATCCAACCTTCGCCAGATTTGCATGGGCCTCTTCATTTTCCAATGCCAAATAAAGCATATAGGTCACCTTTCCCACATAGCGGGTCAATCTTATGGGTACTTCCCCGTTTTTAACAGCATTAAAATCTTTTTGACGATGTGTGCGTTTGATATATTTCACATCAATTACGCCCGGTTGTGACAGGTAAAACTCCGCAACTTCTTTCATCAGAGTTTCAATTTCTTCCTGTTTATCAATTTTCGCTTCATATATACATATCTCGTTAAACATATGCACCTCCATCAATAAAATGATATTGTATATTTTTATAAGAATGAAT
>CAYXBW010000019.1:0-28328 GCA_964463305.1 uncultured Christensenella sp.
TCTTTTTCATTGGGTTTTGCTCCTTTCGGTTGGTTTGTATATATGAAAAAACACCGCTGGGCGCGGTGTTTTTGGGGGTCGGATTTGATTTTGTATTATATTATTGATTTGATAGAATCAGATATATAATTTTCCATTGTTGACTTTAGATCGCTATATTCTTCTTTGTATCTTTTATCGAGTTCCATCAACCTCCTGATCAAATCTAATCCATCTTTTGGATATTCGTCTGGATTCTTTTTATAACAATTTTCTTCATAATAAAATTCAATGGTTTTATTAAAACTCTTTTCTAAATTTTCAAATGGAGTACCATCGTTGGGATTCGCACAAAAATCATTTAATATATTCCAATATTCCATAACATCTGGATTAAATGGAGCAACTTCACGCAATGCGGTTGAAAAAACAAAAACCTGTTCTCTTACCACTTTTAGCTCCGTGGCTGTCTTACGAAGCTCGTCAATTTTTGAGTAAATATACTGGGGGAATAGTAATTTAACATCTAATACTTCATTATTTGATCCTACGAGATCATGAATTTTTTCTATACACGATTTTCTGGCTTGGTATAGTTCCACATTTTTGTTTTGCTCTTGCATTTTTAATGCTACCGTTAACTGTTTGGTAGCTTTCTTGTTTGCAAACAATGCAACAATAACAGCAGCAATTGTTCCTGCTGCTGATAGCAAAGAGATAATGTCAGCAAAGATTACGCTCATTTTCTGCCTCCTTACGAAGTTACGCTTAAAATGTATATCAGATCAAAAATCCAACACTGTTTTTTATATATACTATTTAGAAATTGTAGTATACAAAATTATATTTGCCTTTTACTATGGTGTATTATCAAGTTCTATAAATTTTATTTTGGCTTCTTTTGTTGCATATTCGTACCAATTTGATTGGTTTATGCCTAGGTTGCATGAACTTGACAAAAGATGTTCTATTGCTTTTTTTGTTTCTTCATTTAGTCTGTTGTAATACATTTTTTCAGAAAAAAAGAAGTCTGAATAGCACGCTAATATAGCATTATTCAGATAATTTACAATGGCAGCTTTGTCATTATTACTAAACAGATTCTTTATGTGTTCTAGCATCGATGAATTGCATTGCTTGTCCCATGCGATAAATACATCAATGCTGAATTGTTCTATATTTGGCAATAACGTGACTGAACAGTAGTCCAGTAGCGTATCATTTTCATATAAACTTTGCTTTATAGTCAATTCGTTATCGTACAAATCTGATATTGCTATTACCAGGGCTTGGAACACAAAATATGGATTTATCACATTTATTGTCACAACATTAGAAAATACTAGAAAATCATCCTGTATGTTCCACTTGTTGGTTGCTAAATCAAAATTGCTTGTTAGCCTTTCAGTAATATTTTTCAATTTGTTTATTTTATGCTCATGGTTTTTATACTGACTTATAGCTCTGAATTTACCAAGCACCCAACCGGCTCCATATTTTTGATAAGAATGTTGTTTAGTAAATATTTCAGGGTTAGATTTGAACCATTCTTTAAATGTAGTATCAGCTACTGTCAATTCGTTAATGTAGTTTGCAAGGAAACTACGGTATACATAAGCATATTTCTGTTCTTTTGAATATGTTATCGAAGATCCGTTTTCTAAAATTTTAAAAAACGCTGTATCATGATCTGTGCATAACCCATAATAAGTAGTTGCCTTATTCCTGCTCGCATATACCTTTTTCTTTTTTTGAAATATATCAAAACGAACCAAACGCTCTGTATCTATCTTTGAAAGCACACCATTATTGGTTACAGCGTGATTTCTATTTGCTCTATACTTACATGTTGGTATTAAACAGTTTCTTCCCTTATAGTCATCGACAGATCTTGCTTTAATATACGCAACTTTATACAATTTTTTCAAATCATTTAATTCTTTGTGTGTACTTATATTTTTTTCTTTTTTTTGGCAGCAAAACTTAAATTTTTTATCACTACCACACCAACAAAAATCATAGCTACCTACACCATATTTTTCTATGTACTTAATCATATCTTGGCAATCTTCGTTTTTTATACTCACACCTTTTATCATCGCCATGGATTGGGTTCCTCTTTTTTGCCACTAGATTCCATTAGCTTCATTAAGAAGTCAGCAAGCACATTCCATCGTTCACGCTCTTCAGCGGATCCAGAAGAAATTTTTCCCATAGCAGTAGCAACATCAATAGCTGTTGCTATTTTATCTTTTGTAATACTTGGAGATAAACTTTTGCCATTCATCAAATCTTCAAACATTTTTAGATCCTTAATAACAATTTTACTCGCTTCTTTAGCCAAACCAACGCAATCATTAATATTTTCAATCGATAATTCAATTTCCCCATCATCGAATTTTTTCGAAACTTCGTTATCTGTCATAATAAATACCCATACTTTCTATATTGCTGTGATTTAATTTGAACTAACCCACCAGTCGTTACCAATCACTGTATTAATTCCAATTATATGTATATTATACATGAACGAGCAGTTATCGCAAGGGAAAAATATAGGTAAAAACAATGCAAAATGCAGGTAATTATTTACCCGCAGCAACGTGGTTAAGCGATTTTGGAAACATCGAAAACCGAGTTAATTTTTATGTATTATCATCGCATATATCTGCAAAACTAGCGACTATGATTTTACTACAGTGGAGCAAAGAAAATTTTATTTATCTATCAGAATAATCCTATAATTATCTAATAATATCCTCGTTGCTAGGACTTTTTATTCCGATGTCTTTATCTGCTTTATCTTTTGCCCTTGCCAAACGTTCCATAATTGACCCTCTATCCATGAAGATCTCTTCAATGAGATATTGTGTGCGCGGCAGTATTCGTTCTTTGGGGAAGTATTGATCCAGAATACGGTAAGCGTCATCCGGCGCTTTCAATTCGAGAATATTTACCAAGGACTTTATATCGTCAATATCCTTGGTGGCATCTCTTGCGTTATGCGCCAGACACATGGCAGCGCTACCAACAAGAAATACTTCTCCTTGGATGCCTTTTTTCGTTAGCTCCGCACCAGCTGCTCCATCGCTTTTAAAATATCTTCTCTTTTCATTACTTCACCTTATGCTCTACTCAGTGTATTGGCCGATACAAAAAGATTCCTATGTTTAAATTCGGTAGGGGATTCATACATATACAACAGTTTTAAATTCGGATTCTTAACAGGGAAGTATGGCTTTTTAGAATAATACTTCTCGTTAAACGTCCACCGTGGCACGGGCAGATTATAATCGCTTGCCAATTTATGCACCCTAGCCGCGATTGTCGCGTACTCCAGCTGCTCTACATTATCATATTCCAACGGCTCATTGCGTAGCATTTCTTGTTTGGTAAGGGCATCGGCTCTATAAAAATCGTAAAGAAAATCGCCATACAGAACATAAGGCTCGGCAATGCCCAGTGATAGGTTTTCTATATATTTAGCTGCACTGTTTATGTTGTTATCCATCATGTGCCTCCTACAATATATTTTACATTAGCGTTCCCGCTCTCCTATGGTGCTTTCTATAGTATCCGAACCTTGGGCATAAGCCCCAAGCCTGTTAATAAGTGAAGGCCGTTCATCAATACTTTTCTCCAACTCACTTATCCGCTCAGTCACAGCATTTGCTATCTCATAGCGGCGTTCCTCGTTTATTAGCTTGGACTGCGATAGTATTTCGACACATTCTTCGTATATGCCTTTAAGCGCTTCTTTCTTAAACCATGACCAATCTTCTACCAGCTTTATCTGTTCCTCATGAGTTTTTTTGAACGGCTTTGCTGGCATAGACTTTCCTACACTCTGTGTGTTGTGCCACAACGATGTTCCGCTATCATAAACAGGAGCCATTCCATACCATTCAAGCGTATTCGCATTTCGTATAAAACCAAAATTGTGATAATGCCTGTCCTCATTGGCAATTATATAATCAAGTGCCAGCATTTTATCTATGTCCGATCTCACGTTTTGTATGCCAAGAGTATCGCAACATCTTAATAAATGAGTAAAAGCTGAATCCTCGTTGCTTCTCGGCATGGATTTAATAACATAACTGGCAGGTATTAGCTCGGTATTGGCTGTTATGAAATTCTCGCACAGACTGTATGTCTTTTCGCCTTCGTCTACTATCGAATATGCTACGTGCGATATTCGCAATCTTTTCATAATTCCGGCAGCGAAAACTTCATTAAACGGCTCCTGCTCAAAAACGCCGCTTCCGCCTTTCATCAACATTCTTTTATTATCGCAAATAATCCACTTCTTTCTGAGCCAGCCATCGGATGTGTTGTCTGGAGATATAAGGCTTATACTTTCCTTATTTTTCGGTTCATGCCCAAACAGCATCTCTCCAACATCAGTGGAAAAATCATTTTCAAAGAAGTTTATATCTTCCCAGTTCAATTCAGAACCATCGGGCTTTACCCAATACTGATCCGAAAGGCTCAGTCCATAGCATTTTAGCACCAGCAAAGCAGTTGTACAGTCATCCATCATAGACAAAGCATCGCGTATACCATCACGGCTGGCTGGTATAGAGCGGCTTGTCCACCAATCATCCATCGCTTTCCTGTCAAGCCCGGCTTTTGTATTAATGCCCAGTGGCAGACGCTCTGGGGTTTGAAGATTGCTAAGCTTAACTATGCGACCGGTGTCTGATAGTATTTCCATGTCGACAACAGGTATGTTCTTGTGCATTAATGTACAAATCATATATAATCACCTTTTTCTATATGCTTTTATTATATCACCCAAGTTTGGGATTAAACATCCTAAAATCCGTAATCGATATAAAAATGCGTTTGTTGTTTGCCCAGCGTTGCAATAAACGTTTTTCGCGTGGTGCATTGGGCTTATCGTATACCATAACATATGGATCATAGCCAATCTCGCGCAATGTATTTATCCGCCACAGATCTTCTTCAATTGTACTATTGAAATTCGTCAAAACATAAACACTCATGCGACGCCTGTCTAGGCTGCTATATTCTTTCCAAGCTTTGAGCGGGGAAGTGAGATCCTCTTTCGGATTATCCCATGCAAAGTGAAGCATTCGAGTTTTTATCTTCCGTAAAAGCTGCTGGTTGTCTTTGGTGATAAGACGAATATCCAAGCCTTGCGTAAAATCCACCCATGCCTTACTGTCAATTAGTTGCTGAAGCAGCTTTTCGCTATCCTTACACGCCAATATATTGGGGTCAAGCAGCTTTATTGCTTTTTGGTCATGCCAAAATTCAGACAGATCCGCAACTTGCTTTGACTCCGCACCTTCTTTTGCCGTTACTATGCAGAATGGGCAATTATTTGGACACCCACGTGTAATAAATCCATACGCTTCCTTGAATTGCGGGTACAGCGTGTAATCCGGGCAACAATGTTCTACTTCTGGCGGTAGAGTGTTTTCCAAGCCGTAGCCTGTGCCACCCTTTACTATTTCATCAGCGCCTATGATATATTTATAATCACTGCTATATTTATCGTCAAAAACTTTGCTGAGATATACACAATCAAACCATCCCCAATCCTGCCATAGCCATTTTACAGCATCACCTTTTGCTTTGTGATAGGCTGAGATCTTCATCAAAGCAAGGTTAGGGAAGTGGTGGCTGTCTACATCAACCAAGCCTATTTTCATATCAGTACCTCATATAATAAAAAGCTTTGAGATTATTTCATCCCAAAGCCTTTTTACCGTTATTTATTATTCTATCTATATCATGCTAATTTCCGATAATGTGTATCTGTTTCTTGCAGGTGATTTGGCAATGACGATTATTCCATTCACCACCAACCACTAGATAGGTATGCCCATGGGTATTTTTTATGGCATATAATTTTTCGCAAAAGTACCTCATAAGGGAAGTATTGCCGTTGTTTTCAACCTTAAATCCCAGTGTATAGTATACGGCTGGCGGCACGGTATTTTCGTCGTGCGGAAGATAGCACCATACTTTAAGGCAATCCCTGTAATCATCAACGTCTTTAAAATTGCAGTTTCTAAACCCCAATAATACCAACCTGTTCTTGTTGCGGTTCCAATCGGGAACGTCAAGATTGCGTTTTGCTTGATAGATTTCACTCACTTTGGTGCCATCCGGCAATACATGGCTGTCCGCATGTTGCCTGCAATACTGCCAAAGCTGGTTTACTGTGCTGATGGTATGCGCTCCTCCGTGGCTTTCATCGCTGTTGTTGCTGCACTTTGCGCTAATATTGTTCCTGCTTTTGAGCAAGCTCGCAAAGAAATTTTCTGTATGAAATCCGGATTCCTTCAGCTTGCTATATGATACACAGATATTTTTATACGCACAATCTTCATCGTGCGGAGTAAATGAGGTTGCAGAAAAGTATGGACGGATGATTTTTTTCTCCTTTTCATCAGCACCGTGGTTTTTGAGAATCATTTTGCACCCGCATCCGGGACAGAAAAACTCTCCACTGTATGCTATGATGCTGTCGGCATAGTACGTCTTTTTATCTGCACCAATAGCTATATTAGACATAGCATCCCGTCCTTTCATTTCACCGGCTTGAAATATGCGTTATCGTGATAGTATTCATTATATCGTGGTATTATTTCATCATCAAGCCCCATAGCCGCGAGATACAAGCCCAGCATATATTGGATATCATACGCGAACTGGTACACTTCAAGGCAGGAAAGCTCAACATCTCGTTTTATGCCAAAGGCTGCATCCAAAATGGTCTTATGATCTTTGTAAAATTCTACGGAGATTAATTCAGCGTTTATGATAGTGAGCGCCATTGCCGCAAAACAACCTTGAAAAAACATTACAAGTTTTTTTCCGCCCATCCCATCAGCAACCATAGGCATACGAAGCTGGTCAAGAAATGAACAATTCATTATAGACAATTCTGCAATAATGGTCTGTTGCTCCACGGACAGAGTCTCTTTGCCCATCTCGATCTCGTTAAATGTGGGAATTTTTCTTGTTTTTATATACATCACATTTCCTCTTTCTTCTATATCATCCGACATACTCTTTTTCTGTATAAAGCTCAGGTAGATTAGCGCTTATGCAAATGGCGGCGGTACAGCATTGCCGCATCTGGCGACCTGTTTTGCTTTGTTATACGGTTTTCCGTTAGACTCAAAATCGATAATATAATCGTCAGGAAAGCAGTCGATTATTATTCTATTTTTGATTCTCCTGAAAAAACTGTTTTTTATTGATTGTGTTACTCTTCTTTAAAAACCGCTATATCGTTTTGCTAAAAGATTTTGCTTTATAATTATCAGAAATATTTCGAGTATTACGAATTTGCTCATGATCTACGTACAATCGCTGTATACTTAAAGCCTGTCTTTTAACCAACAGAATCTCGCTACGATTCTTTTCACGCGCATTATTAATGGCGATGCGCGTTGCCTTTATAGCCTCATACCTGCCCGCATAGCCCTTCATGTCCATATACACAATAGCTTCCTTTAGCTGTGCGCGTTGTTTATCATCCAGCATATCAACCAAAGGGGAATAACGCTCATAAGTGCTATGCGCGGCAAATAGCTTGTTAAATTTACGCATAGCGCCACGCAAGCGCATTCGTTCGATATCCAGCTGGCGTAAGCGCTTTTCGGATTGAATAGCCATCAGCTTTAAATCCGCTATACTCGAAATATTATGCTGAGTAACAAATCGCAATTGCTCCTTGTACTTGTTGAATTTTATATATTCTGATTGAGGGATACTTGTGCTTTGGCCGCCGGGCTTTATCTTGCCCAGCAAGTACATATAGTGGAGATAGAGCGCCTGAAACCTCGTAAGTGGTTTACGCACAAAACGCTGTCTAGCCTTAAACACACGGTTATGATGTATAGTTTCTCCGTTAATGCGCTGCTTCAAAACAGAAGGAGTGTAGCCCAGCGTATCAAGCCGCCAGTTTTTCTTGCCGTCAGGTGGCCGTATTTTGGCGTGAGCGCCGGATGGATCAACCGTGTAGCCCATGTTCTCAAGGTTTACATAAAGCTCACCAACGGAGCCGGATATTTTTATACAACTCTCTATATCGGCAATAATATCCTGTCTGCGCTTTGGTGCCGGTTTATCCAGATCCGCGCCATAGTCTATGACAGACAAATCATATTTGCGGCATAAGTCATCGCTGATTCCACGTATCTTCTCGTGAAAATCGTTCTTGCTCATGTGCAGCTTGTGTCCATCCACGCATGACACAGAGTTTATGGCAATATGCGAATGTACATGATCGCGGTCGATGTGTGTGCCGATCACCACCTCAAAATCGCCAAGAAACTTCTCCGCATACTCCACCGCTATTTGGTGTGCCAGCTCCGGCGTGACTTCGCCCGGAGCAAAGCTCTGTATTATTTGATAGCCCTGCCGCCCGCCCGTCTTGTTAATCCGCTTCTTTGTGGTTGCCATTTTTTTGGCGGCGGTATCCGGAGTGCAGTTGATTCCGGTAACATACCTTTCATGCAGCGTCTTTTTGCCGTCCTTCGTATAATCCACCAGCCGCGACATATCATCCGCTTCCGATGTTTTTTCGGGGTTCATAGCATACTCAACCGCGCGGCCAAGATGGGATTCACTGCTTATGTTAAGTATCTTTACATATGCCACAACTATTGCCCCCTGTAGTGAAAAAGCCTGCGGTTCATTTCCCACACCGCCATTTCACGCTTGTTTTTTTCAGACGCCCGCCGAACTGTATATTCCAAGTGCAGTTTTTCCTCGGGTGATAGGTCAGATACTTTTTTGGTGGTGACGTTGTTATTGATATCAGTCATATTCAATGCCTCCCAGTTTCTCATTTACTATTCGGTTTAGCTCCGCCTGCAATCCCAGCATGGCATTGTGCTGCTCTGCCGAAATGTGGTGTAGGGTATTGGTGATCTTTGCGATCTGGTTAATGTTTTTGCCTATGCGGTTCATTTCTTGATAAACGTCCCGCACAAGCTCTCTGTTGATGATGACGATCTTGTCGTTGTTAAGGCAACGATCACGGATGAACGCCGCTACACTCATACCGGCTTCCTGTGCGGTGCGCACCAATTGGAACTGCTCGCCCAATGTAAAGCGGACAATAACTTGCTTATCCCTTTGTAACATACGTTATCCTTTCTCCAATAAAAATAGCGGCCAAAAGCCGCTCGGGGTATTAGGGGCAACCCCTAACAAGTGTCAAATGATATCATTTTGCGATGCTTGCTGCCAGAAGTTACAGCCCTCCGGCTGACCTTAGCCTCTGAGAACAAAACCGTAACTAGCGTTACGGGAATTTCAGCGCCCAATAGCATTGGCAATCTGTTTTGCTCTGATATGCTTATCCAATCCAGTCGTTATGGGTGCGTTATATAGCACGGTAAGCAGATAGTTCCTAAAGCTGTAGATAGGCGCTGAATTATCTCCCAAGGTCATAAGCAACCATGAAATATGTTTATACGTGAGTGACATAATTCGTTTTTTCACCGAATCGGCCTCCACCATAATCCCGCCAATCTTGTACGCTGGGGCAGAACTGCTAAGCACATCGGCCATCAGCATGACCATACTATCGAGAATACCGACACATTTCTCATGGCGATCAATAAGCTGGTTGTAGTGTATATTGTCTTTGATTAAGTGAACAAAATCTTCCTCTCCCTCAGTATCCTTTACATTATCTCTAACGAAAGAAGGATAGATACTGTTTATATTCCCAATACTGTTTATATTATTAGTGTCCCAATTTTTCGTATCCCTATTTTTGGTACACGGTGACTCAGCCGTGTCGCAAATATTGGTACACGGTTCCATGTCTTTTTTGACCACTTCCACCGTGTCGCAAATATTGGTACACGGTTTTGAGTCCGTATAGGCTTTTTCAGCCGTGTCGCAAATATTGGTACACGGTGAATTTGTCTTTGTTATGGGCTTTATTGCTTTTGGATTTTGCGGTAATGTATATATATTATACATAAACTTACCGTGCTGAGTCCTTTGAGTTATTTTAACGTACCCCAATTCTTTTAGCATATTAAGATGTTTGTGATAAGTGTTTTTGCTAATACCCAAGTCTGCAATTACTGTATCTCGGCGCGGAAACGCTTGACTGCCGTTACCGCAAAACGCAGCGAAATATGAGTAAATTGCTTTAGCCAGCGGAGATAGCCTCCTATCTCTCACCACCATCTTTGGGATCGTCCCGAAGCCTTTTGAATTAATACCTTCCACTCTTAACATATCAGCATAATTATCCATAATATTTTCCCCCGTTATAGAATAATTTTTTATCTTTCCATCATGCTTTTTTCTTCTGCCGGTTCTTCAGTTCCTATATAATCCGCCTGCAATACCTGCGGATCCTTTTTATTTACGTCCAGCTCAATGTTGAGCTGAGTCACCCTTTGGATTTTGGTTTGCAGCTCGGCTTCGTGGGCGAATGGCGCTCCATATTCCAGTCTTGCCTTATTAAGCTGCTCTGTGTAGTCGGCTATCCGGCCCTCGTGCCTGCCTATCATTTCAGCAACATAGCTTCTCATATCGGCAATTAGAGCCATATCAACATATTTGCTTTTTACAACGTCCTCAAAAAAATATGTATGCTCACCGTGCAGCGAAAGGGAAGATGCACAATCCTGAAACGGCTTGTGCTCTGCGCGAATATCAAAATGCCCTAGGCGCGCTATTGATGTTTGACCAAACCCATCTATTTTTCGTATCGCCTCACGCAGTTCAACACCAGCCTCTTTAATATCGCTGTATACCTTTCCACCCACCTTAATTTCAAAGCCTTGCTGCTTATCCAGCTCGGTCAGATCGGTATTGCACAGTTCCACTATCCTGCGCGACTTGTCGATAGCGCCGGGCAGCTTGTGGTCTATCATTTCCTGTAATCTGAATTGTTCCTCCCTGTGCTGACGTTTAAGCGTTTTAAGTCGCTGTATATCAATATCTAGGCTGCACTTTTCAAAAACACGTTCATCGCCTGAAGCTATTGCCTTTATTGTCGCGTAGTTTATGATATTGTCATCATCAAAATCCATGCGTCGCAAAGCATTTTTGTTGGACATGAATTGTGAGATGAACTTTGATTTATTTTCCAGCGTCTGATAAGAATAAGCGTCAAAAGTACCCTTGGTGACATACCTGAATATGTCTACCTCGTCATACATATTGCCTTGACGAATGATACGTCCATCGCGCTGCTCAAGGTCGCGTGGTCGCCACGGCACATCGGTATGATGCACTGCGCAAAGCCGGCGCTGTACATTGGTGCCAGCGCCCATTTTTTCGGTGCTGCCTATGAGTATGCGTACTTTGCCGCTGTTTACTTTGCCAAACAATTTGGCTTTTTGAATATCTGTTTTAGCGTCATGAATGAAAGCTATTTCTTTTTCAGGCACATTTTGAGCTACTAACTTGCGCTTTATATCATCGTAAACGTTGAATTGCCCATCACCGCGGGGCGTAGATAGGTCGCAAAAAACAAGCTGCGTGGCTTTATCTTGCTGCTTATCTTGCCATATGCGGTGAACGTTACTAACCACTGCGTTTATTTTGCTATTCGGATCATCGGTAAAATCAGAAGCTATCAGCCGCTGATCCAGCGCCAGCTTGCGTCCGTCATTTGTGACCAGCAGCATATTATCGTCTTGCGGAGCTACCTGACCGTCACGTATTGCTTCGGCACGCTTCACCAGCCTGTCAACCAGCTCAGTTTGTATTTCGCTGGGTTCAACGGACACAATGGCGGGCTTACCGCCGCGCACTTTAGGTACAGGCAAATCGAGATCCGCCGCAGTCTGTATATCCGCAAACATGGACACCATCTGGCTTAGCTCCGGCAGGTTTTTGAAGGTGTTGAGCCGTGTTACCATACGGTAGCCTTTACCGGAGGGTGCAAGCTCCATGCCCAAGGTCTGCTCTGTAAAAAGCGTTGCCCAACTATCAAAGTTAAGTAGGCCGCGTGAACTTAGAGTATCGTAGGATAGATACTTTTGCATGGTATATAGCTCGGCAATAGAGTTTGAGATAGTTGTTCCGGTAGCAAAAACCACACCCTTGTCGTTTGTTATTTCGTCAAGATATCTGGTTTTCATAAAGAGGTCGCTTGCTTTTTTAGCAGAAGTCTGGGGCAAGCCCGCCACGTTGCGCATTTTGGTAACGTAAAACAGATTTTTGAATAGATCTGCTTCGTCTATATACAGTTGGTCAATGCCCAGTTCTTCAAAAGACAAAACATCATCGCGTCGCATATTATCAAGCTCAGAAAGCCGCGCTTTAAGGTTTGCTTTGATTTTTTCCAGCTGCTTTATAGTGTAGAATTTTCCACGCGATTCTTGTATATGGAAGGTAAGCGTGTCTATTTCTTTTTGCATATACTCCCGCTGCCATTCGTCTGACATCGGTATTTTTTCCAGCTGGCTGTGTCCCAGTATAACAGCGTCATAATCGCCGGTTGCGATGCGCGCACAAAACGTGCGGCGTTTGCTTTTTTCAAAATCACTTTTATTGACCACTAAAATATTGGCGGCGGGGTACAGCTGTAAATACTCGCTTGCCCATTGCTCCACAAGGTGGTTGGGAACGCATATCATGGCTTTTTTGCATAGCCCCATATACCTGGCTTCTTGTATGGCTGCCACGCTTGTCCACGTCTTGCCGCTGCCCACAACATGGCCTAGCAAAGTATTACCGCCATACAGCACCCGCGCGATAGCGTCCCGCTGGTGCTTTCGCAAAGAGATCTCCGGGTTCATGCCGTGAAATATTAGGTTGTCACCGTTGTACACCCGGGGGCGCAGATTGTTGTATTCGTCATTATACTTTTGCGCCAGCCGGGTTCGCCGCTCTGTATCGGCAAAAATCCAATCCTTGAAGCGTTCCTTTATTAACTCCTGCTTTTCCTGTGCCTGCACCGTTTCGGATTGGTTAAGCACGTAATCATTCCTGCCTTTTTCACTGTTCCAAACGCTGTCATACACTTTTGCCGGCCGCAGATTTAATGTACTGTCTATTATTCTGTAAGCGTTCATGCGCTCTGTACCATAGGTCTTTGTAGACAGCACATCCATGCTGGATTCCGGGTAGTCTGTAAGCTTCCATTCGCTAGTATATGAGCTGTATTCTACGTTGATTTTGTAGAAGCTGCGCGGCTCCAGCAGCTCCACAATAAAGTCACGTATATCGCTTTCTGGGATCCATGTGCTGCCCAGCGCTATGTCTATATCCGCTGCCGGTATATCCTCCGGCTGCACCGCTTCAAGCGCGGCCACGTTAACGGCAAATTCCGCATCTTCATTTGCAAGCTCTTTGGCCACATCCAGCTTTTCGCGTACATTGCCGGACAGGTATTCATCTCTGATTGCCCATTGCGGTTCGCTGAATTGTGGCAGACGGAATATTTCGCCCGCTTTGGATAGCTGAGAAATGACCTCATCTTCCGACAAGCCACACAGTTCGCTCATATATCCAAAATCAATGCGTCCGCGCTCAGCCATAGATAGTATAAGCGCTTCCTGCGGGCTATCCGCATGAGTGATAACTTTTATGGGTCTTACGGTGCGCTTGGTGAAGAAGTCCGCTTTGCTGAGAAACTCGCTATCGTCATTAAGCACCTCAAGTGAACAGAGCAGGGGATAATCAGTATCCTCCTTAAAAGCCAGCTTATTGCCGCGATTATTAAGTATGCCGTATTTTAAAGTATAGTTGTCGTAGATTATATTGAGCTTGCGCTGAAGCTCTGTTACCTCATCATCGGGGAAATTGTGCAGTTGCGCATATATGATGTCGCGCGTAACATTCCTTATGCCTATCATGCCGCGCACACGTTCTGCCGCGGTAGCGTTTATATCGGCTTTTTCCATAACGGAATTATTGCGATAATATATTTCACCCTCATGAATTGTGTAGGTATAGTTCTTTACATTCGGATCGGCGGGAATAGATTCTGCCACATCGTCTATAGAGTCTATGTCTTGAACTGCTTCCACATAGTGCGCGTTGATGTTTTTGACCGCTGCTTCCAAAAGCTCCGGCAACGGTATTCCATCAAACGGCAGGCAGGCGGTATCGTCCTCCTTGCCGTACATACTCTTGCTAAACACCATGCGGCCTAGCACCATTTCAGGATGCTCTGCATAGTAAGAATTTATAGGTACGCCATCCTCGGTAAGTCCTGTATACACCCACGGCTCGTCTATGTCCATAGGGCGCTCACGTTTTTTGAAGAAAAGAATGTCGGATGTTACCTCCGTCCCCGCATTGGCTTTAAATGCGTTGTTGGGAAGCCGCATTGCGCCCAGCAGCTCGGCATTTTGGGCAAGGTAACGCCTAACGGTATTGTTTGCTTTGTCCATTGTACCCTTGCTGGTAATGATGGCCACCACGCCACCCGGACGCACCTTCTCTATGCTTTTGGCTATAAAGTAATCGTGTATGAAGAAGTTGTGCTTGTTGTATTTTGGGTCGTGCACTTTGTATGCTCCAAAAGGTACATTGCCTATGACAACATCAAAAAAATCGCTTTCAAACACAGTATTCTCAAATCCGCAGTTTTGTATATTGGCGGTAGGGTAGAGCTGCGCGGCTATTTTCGCTGTTATATCGTCAAGCTCTACACCATACAGCATACTGCCCTGCATATTTTCCGGCAGCATACCCAAAAAGTTGCCGGTGCCGCAAGCCGGTTCCAGTATGTTACCGCTTTTGAAGCCAAGGTTGCCCAGCACATCATACATACTTTTTATTACGGCAGGGGAGGTAAAGTGCGCGTTTAAAGTGGACTTGCTGGCGGCTGTGTATTCTTCCGATGTCAGCAACGCTTTAAGCTGCGCGTGCTTCGTGGCCCACTTTGCATTGCGCTTATCAAACACCTGCGGCAGTGCGCCCCAACCTGTGTAGCCGGACAATACTGCTTGTTCGGCAGCCGTGGCGCTTCGTTGTTCTTGCTCTAAGGCTTTTAACAGCTTAATGGCGGCTATGTTTTTGTCATAGCGCGTCTTTGTGGTGTATGTGCCATGCGCGGCATCGGTGATACGATGATTCTGGGATCTTGATTTATCTGCATGTATTACCGCCACGTAATGTCCGTGTTCTTTTAAAATGTTTGTGTAATCGGATAGTTTATGTGACGGCATACCGCACATATTTATTTTTGTACCGCCATTGAGTGTGCGTTCGTTCAAATGCAACTCCAGCAATCCTGCCGCGGTCACTGCATCTTCTTCATACATCTCATAAAAATCGCCCATTTGATGTAGCACAATGCTGTCGGGATGTTCTTTTTTCACTTCTGTATATCTATCCCAAAATGTCACTCGCTCCGGCGCTTTAGTTGAATAAATGCCGCGCGCATCACTCTCAATAGGTTCTATTTCTATTGTGCCAGAGAAACTATTTGGTATCTCGGCTTCAGCTATCTGCGCCGCCGCCCAATCTTCCAAGTTCAGCAGTTTGCCATATTCATTTATCGGCAAATCAACCATAACCAAATGTCTATTTGCGTTATGAGAAGCCTTTAGGGCTTCGAGCAGAGTGTCACGATTCCAGTTTTCATACACCAACGGAGTATTTGCACCCGATAGCTGTATAACATCGCCCTCTATATTTTTTATTTCAAATTCCGAGTCACCCAAACAAACTAACGCACCAACATATAAATCAAACTGTTTTTGGGCTATTGCTTCATCAAAAAGTCTATAAGTTGCAGTCGTTATCCTGCCTTCTTCTGCATAATATTGGTTTCTATAAATATCATATTGCGTATAATATGGCTGTAGCTGCACTTCTTCTGAAGTTAGATATTCTCCAGCCTCAACAAGATTTTTTATGCGTCCTGCTACTTTAGGCCAACTTAGTGCACGCTGTTGTTCTCTATAACACAGCTCCACGCCTTTTCCATCGTATGTGCTACCACCTCGAAGGCCGTTGGTAAAATAATATGTGCTGCCGCCTATTCCATATTCGTTTTTCAAGAATTGGGCATTTTCTGAGCCTGTATGGTTTTCTTTTAAGTAATTGTATATTCGGTACTTTCCATTTTCAAAATGGCTGCCCGTTTTAAGGTATACGTCAAATTCTTCATCTGAAATATAAAAGCCGGAGGTTTCCTCCGGCTCTGCCTGTGCTTGTTCACTATCTAATTGTATATCAGTTCCTTCAGCACCGTTTCTTTCGTCATCTGGAACAGGTGGTTGTTGTAACTCACCAGTTCCATGAAGTCCGTGGGCGGCGGGTTCTTCTTGCGCATTTGCGCTATCAACCGTTCTTCCATCGTCTCGGCCTGTTCTTCCATCGCCTTGCAATGTGTGTTCAGCTTCCCGTCCAGCAGCAGTAGGTCGTAGGTTATTCTGTCCTCGTTCTCCAGATACCTCAACCTCGCTTTGCCGTACATTCCCAAAGGATAATTGCTCTCCGATGTTGTTAGGTTGGGATATAGCATCCCGTCCTCTCCCTTTGTGTAGCTTATTTCGTTCATTTTCATGGCGTTTACTCCTTTCTAAGTCCTTAACCGCGCGTTCTATTTGTATTAATATATCGTGGGATATATCTCTGTTGGCGGTACCCAGCGCCAGTATTACCTTTCGGGTGCCAAAGTGCTCTAAATCAGAAAATTCCAATGCCTTATGCTTGATATCACAGCGCTGTTCTACTGTATACAATACGCTGTTCTTCAATAGCCGCTTAAAGCTATCAGCAGAACATTCCGCTTTATCGAGCCGCCCATAGTATGCACTATAGTTTTCATCAACAGTGGTGTTTATGGTGCGCACTAGGCTTTTTCGAAAATTTACTTCCTCGCTGGTATACTCAAGCTCCGCATTATAAAGCAGCTTTTTTGCCACATCATTCCCGTTTTCTTTGGTCAACCTCCATATTTCCGGCGGTTGCTTTGCATTGGCAACAGTATCCGTTATGTCGAATATATAATTAATTTTATCACTGCCGCTGTTATTGTCAAAAATTGCAATGCCTTTTGCGCCCGATTTTATAAAGCAACCTAGTTTGTTCCACAGCTCAAACGATGCGCAAGCCGTAGCATCAGGACGCTGCGCGTATATGGCCAGCTGATTTAAAAAAGGGTATTTGTACATAAAAGCAGCCGTGCCTAGAAAGCCCATCCAATGCGCCGGATCTTTCATTAAGCCCACGGCCAAATTATTAACAATACCGTTTAATTCAAGGTGTTTCATTCTTACCGCCTTTCAAATACATCCTCAACGTTCACCAATATCAAGTTTTTTTTTATTCTTCAGATCCTCGTTAAAGTCTTTGGCTTCGGGAGCAACTATTACGCATTCTATCGATTTTGGAATTTCGGATTGTATCTTATGCGCTGCTTGCTGTCCCGGCTCATCATTATCCAGGCAAAGCTCCACTCGCTCTATGTTTTTGTTGTTACGCATATACAAAAACAACGCTTCATCCGACACGCCGCTTAATGCAAGGTAATTTGCTGATTTCCAGTCTCTGCCTGCCTCATTTTCAAGCGTCATATATGACAATGCGTCTATGGGCGCCTCAAACACCCTAACAGTATTCTGTCCATTTTCATAGCGCCAGCCCCATATCTTTTTGCTGCCACGCACATCTCCGGTATATGGTTTTCCTGTGTTAGTGCCTTTCTTGCAGGCAAAAGCAGGGGAGTTGTTTTTATCATAACCCACAAATACACAATTCCTGTATGTGTCCTCGAATAGCAGCTTTTTTCCAAACATTTCACGCACTATCTCATCATCAATGCAGCGCGTTTTTGTAAGGTACGCGAACACGTGCTTATTTTCCGTATTCTTTGCCGGCAGCATAAAGTTTTTATCGGTCTTCTTCTTTGCCTTAGCTGGTTTCTCCACAATATTATCCTCCGTTTTTTCTACTGTATTAGGTTGGGCTTGAACTGCCTTTTTCGGGAGCGGCTTGTCCTGCGCTTTGTTTTTTGCTTGCTCTGCCAGAACGCGGCTCACTCCCTTTTGGGCAGTAGCGTTGTTCAAGCGGCTACCAATGCTGCGGCGTGGCTCTGCCAGTGGCGAATCTATAAACTCCAGCAGTAGCTGCACGGCCTCCCTGAAGGTGCGGCCCTCGTACTCCATAAGGAAGTGCACCGCATTGCCACGGGTATATTGCCCGGTTGCTGTCTTGTCCGAAAACCGCCGCCACTTATTGCCTGTTATCTTCAAACTGTCATATTCCTCATGGCGGTAGGTTTCGCCATTGTGATGAACAAGTGGTATTCCACGTGCCGCACAGTAATCTATTAGGTTTACTTCCGCTGCCGCATTTATTTGTTCGTCAGTCAGCTTCATGGTTGTTCCTCCTCTTTTTTTTGCAAATAAAAAACCCGCTTTTTGGCGGGTTATAATGACTTGGTTTTAATTATCAGGATTTATCTTTCAAATCCCATGTCCCTTTGAGGTGGCTTGGGAATATCTTTTTCCCAAATAGCTTCTATTTGCAGATACCCGGTATACACAAAAGAGATAACCGCTTGTTTCTCATATTCGGGAATATCTACATCAATACTGTCAACTATGCGTCGCAGATCCGCTTTCTTCAGTATTGGCGGCGTGAAGTCTATTGCCGGATCGTTGAAAAACTCGGTGTAAAAGCGCAGAAAACCGGATATGGGTTTGTCACGAATAACACCATCGGATATAAGCGCCATATTGTGATCGAACATAGGCGCAAATGAAAGTATCTCACCGCTTGCCGGATCGCGTAATATACCAAAGTTTTCAAGATGCCTGTCAGGGTTATAGCAGATCGCGTCCATAAAAAGCATCTTGGCGTAGCCTTGCTCAAGGCCGCCTTTAAGCTCCTTTAGCTCATTGTACGCGCGTATAAAATCCAACTCGCACTCCGCGCTCAAAAAACCGCTGGCATCCTCCAGATTGACTTCGCCATTATTGGTAAAGTCAAGGCTTTTTATCTCGTCACCGCTCACTCTCTCGTATTTTGCCATGTCATAGCCAAAGTGTTTCCCCAGCTTGTACATAAAAAGCTCGGAAAACAACGCGCCGCTGGTGGCCTTTTTATGAAGCCACCAATTTTCATGTTCCAGCTTCCAGCCCTTTTCAAAACTGCCTATGTTGGTAAGCTCCGGCGTTCGCCCGGCGGGGATGTCAAAGCCGTCCTTGCTGCCCCTTAATGCCACTATGCACCAGCGGTCATCATTGAATGCCACATCAGCATAGCTTAAATCGCTGTTCTGCGGTTTTACCCAATAGGTGTCAGTGATGGTAGCTGCGTTGTTTTGCAGCGCCGTGCTGAAATCATCGGTCTTGCTCAGTCTAAGCATACGCTTAAGCAGCCGCGAATGTGGGCGGGTTGCGTCTATTGCGCGCTTTTCCACCCATGCGTTGAAGCTGTGGCTTATTAAATATAACGGCAGCAGCTGCTTGTCCAGTATTTTGAGATCCCCGTTTATATATTCGGCCGCGGCGACATCTCTGTTCATTATATAATATGCTTCCATAACTTGCTCCTTGTATTGGTAAAGAGTGCTTTTATCCTAATTATATACTCCGCGCTTACATTAACGCAAGCCAGCGGATTCGAACCGCCAAAGCCCCTAACAGCGCTTGCACGATACCCACGAGATATATCGTGGGTATATTGTTCTTTTAAGGAATAATCCGACCTGTGACCATCTGAGTGATCCGCTCTATTACTTCACGGAACAGCGCCGGAAGCAGCGTGTTCATGATTTGAAAAACCGTGACTGCAACTATTGCAACCACGGCTATCATGATAATGGTTTCTGTTGTGACAATACCACGTTTGTCCTGCCAAAACGTATCGGCATCAGAGTTTAGATATCCTGCATTAGCCACGCATAGCAGCGGCATATGCTGAGTTTTACGCTTCCATCTTCTTTTTGTTCTCATAATCTTCTCCTTGTTTTTTTATATTGTTTGGAACATTTGAATGGCTATCAATCCAAACGGAGCGGCCATCATAAGCAACACGCACAGCAGCATACCCAGGTGGATAAGCATAGCTTTGCGTGGGCGTTTTTCTATCTCCCGCCTATTGTTTTCGTGCTTTATTGTGCGCATGTCGTTCTTAAGCTCAGCCAGTGAATCGTGCTGTTTGATGCCCTGATATATGCCTATCAATACCTGCACCACGGATATAACGGCGGGAATACGCAGCCTTTCCGCAAAGCGTTGCAGCGCAACCTCCCCATCCATAGAGTCAAGCTCGAAAACCAGCTTGTGCAGCTCCGGCTTTAGCGCCGGGCCTGCGTGGAGCACATAGTTGTTGAAAAACGAAATGAGATCCCGATCCACACGCATAGTGTAGTCCAGTGTTTCGACCAGCCGGGGCAATTCATTCTCTATTTGCCTGTTAAGCTCTATTATTTTGTTGTGATCATCATTTACCGAGGCTATAAATATTAAAATTGCCAGTATGCAGAACACCGCCATCGCCCAGCTGCCTATGAATAGGCCGAAGGGAATACCGATCAGTATGAAGAACATTGCCAAAACAAAAGACCTCGCATAATATTCCTGCGGGGTCATGTTGATGTTCATACGTGCCAGATCGTCGGTCATACTTGCTTTTCGCGCTTCGGACATTATAAACAGCGGCGAAATAGTTCGTGCCAGCGGTAGTATGACCTTGGTTTCCAGTTTTTCTTTTTCAAATCCGCGCGCCGTCTTTAACGCTGTTGTAGCAGCACCGGACGGCCACCGAAACACTGCACTAAATATATTGTAGGCGGCTATGGCGCATAATATTATAAACACCGCCGTCAATATTATAGGTACTACATTCAAAAAATCACCTCCTCAATCATCTTCCAGCGGGCGGTTTATCTTGGCCAGCTGCACCACGCACAGCAGCACTACCAGCAGCACAATAGCCACTATTATCTTTCCGGCATCAGTAAAGAACAGCACGTTTGCGTAATCGGGGTACACCAACGCAATCAATGCGGGCGTTCCAGCTAAAATGGCCAGTTCCATAGCAAAATACGCAAATATGGAGTTTATGGCCGTGTTCAATTCCTCCTGCATCCGGTACGACTCGGCCAAATCCTTCACAATGGAGTTAAGCGTGATTCTAAGGCCGTTATCTATCTGACAGCTGGCCAAATTATCACACCATTGCCGCCAATAGCGGTTATTCAGCTTATCGCGCATGGCATATATTGCCGCCTGCACATCCGGGTTGATGTATTCCACCGTATTCAAAAATTCGGCGAATATGTTTTGTAGTGGCTGCGGGATATTCGAAAGTCTTGTTTTTACTGAAGATATAATATCCGCTGTTTGTATGTACTGGTTGGTAATGACGCCCAGACTGGTGGACAGCCCTCCCATTATGCGCTTGGATGAGGCGCTGGCTTGCAGCCGGATGGCCGCGAACGGCACCAGCGCAAGAGTAGGTGCCAACACGACAGCCGCAAAAACATTATCCATACCCAAGCCAATGACCACACCCAATATGCCGAAAAATATTGCCGACATCTTATACGATTCCCATTTGTCGGACATATTGGAGCTTTTAAGCATCGCTCTCGCGTTTATCACCATGCGCCGGAGCCGCTTGGGTTCTCTGCCGGTCAAGCGGTCAATGCGCCGCCGCTGTTCCTCCTTTCTGTCAAGCGGCGCGAACAGTGACGCGAATACATCCCTTACCTTTATGTTGAACAAAGAAAAAAGCCCCGCTGTAATCAGCAGAGCCATAAGAATATATATGGCAATCATGCGCCGCCACCACCTTTTTCGCGGAAAATTTGCCCGGCAAGCGGTTTTGATATGTCGCCGGTTTTTATGTGTTTGTCACTTGCGGGGTCATACCGAAAGATTGAGTTGGTTATAAACTTATTGTTTTCCATACCCACTACCTCCACAATATCGGCCACCTTACGCGAATAATCAGGAAACTGGTGCATGTATACAATAATGGGGAATGCCTCGGTAATCATTTGCATAAGCATATTGTCATTGATGTTGGCGCAGGTGGGGTCGTACTTGCAAAGTGAAAATATGCGCAAGATCGTGCGGTTTATGGAATCCGCGTGGACGGTGGTAACCACAGTATGCCCGGATAGCGAGGCCTGCACCGCCGTGAACGCTTCGTTGCCGCGCATTTCGGCGGGGGAGTATACCTCAGGGGTAAAACGCAGCACGTGACGGAATATATCGTTCTCGTCCAGCATCAGCTTTTCGTCATCGTTGTACCGGGTGGAGGTGTGAACCACCGATGTTATCACATTGCCGTTTTCATCCCTCAATGGCAGATTAAGTTCGCGTTCACCCTCCGTGGTAATGATTCGTTTGGTTTTTGCCGCTACGGATAGAAAATATTCCAGATCGGTTGTTTTACCGCTGCCCGTCCTGCCGGAAAAAACCAGTGACACACCGCAGTTAACGCACATTTCGAGAAACCGCATCTCGCTTTCGGACGCTGAGTTTTGCGCAATGAATTGTTCGCGGGTAATTTTCTTCCTGCGCTGGCGGCGAATTACGAAAGCCGCGCCGACTTCCTTATCCACTATCTTGGGTATCATAGCCGTTATGCGCGTACCTTTGGCAAAATAGCTGTCCACCACAGGCGTGGTAGCGTCTATCTGCTTGCCGCCCAGCCTTACCATTTTGCGTGTTATTATGCGTATGTGGTCTTCATCCCTAAAATGAGTGTGCCATTTTTGTGCCGGTTTGCCCGAAAATACTACCTCCACATCATCCCATGAGTTGGCGCGGATCTCTTCTACATCATCGTTGTATATAAGCTCTTCCAGAAAGCCAAAACCCACCATGTCGTTTACCATTTTTTCGGCAAGGTTGTCACGTGTGTAGCCGTCGATATGGCTGTTGTTGTCCACAAGATGTCTGTATACTATATCGTACAATGCTTCTTTAGCGCCGGAGTCCTCTAGTACAGACTGGAGAGTATCGGCATAGCGGTTGCCCACCTCACGCTGCACCTCGTTAAGCAGTGCTTCATACTCTATGGGTCTATCCTCGTCAATATCATGCTGCCAAAGCGACGATAGCTTAACTTCCATTCCCGCCACCTCCTATGATATCTGCGTATATAGCTTTTACTGCGCTTTGCCATTGCTGGCCGGATTTTGTTTTTGCCGATAGAAAAGGTTGAGCCAGTGTGTTTGCATATATTATATCTTCGGCATGGGGCAGTGAAGCTGCAAGCCTGTGTCCTGTCACTTTTTCAAACTCCGCCGTGTCCTGATATGGCATTACCATAGCGGCCACCAGCTTTATTCTGTATGCCGATCCGTGCTTCGCGTCCTTTAGCAGCCGCTTTATGCTATGCAGATAATTAACGCCCTGCGGATCGCAGGTCGCCAGAACAATTATGTAGTTTGCCCGCACCAGTGCGGAATGCAAGAATGGATCCACGCGCTGACCGGAAAGATCTATTATCACATTGTCCAGATCCTCGATACACGAAGCAATGAACGAATCGGCCACCTCGTGATAGGAAAGGTAAGTTTCAAAGGAATATATATCATCCTCGGCGGCTGTACCAGCCCAAAACAGGGTAGGGGTGCGCATATCCTGATGTAGGTAGGATGTAAGGTCGTGCCTGCCGCCTGAAAAAAGATAGTTTCCCAGAGATACATCCCCGGAGGGTATTATTGTGGTGGGCATGGTGAGGTCTGTGTTTATGACTCCTGTCAGGCTTTTTTCCGCGAACAGCCGGGCAAGCGCTGCCGCTAGATTGCTTTTGCCCGTGCCATCTCTGCCCATTATGGATATCACCATATAATTATGTCCTCCTTATCAAGATATTTTGCCCTGTTATCGCCACGCGCCGCAAACACAAAGTGTAGATTTTCAAAATGCTCTACTTCCACAAGCTTTTGCGCTTGCTCCTTGGTGACATAAAGAGATACTGTTACGGGAATATCCGGGCCAACGTATTCTGTATTGGCGGCGGTGCTGCTGTATATGCCCGCTACTTCCACAAACTCAAGCCCCTCATGCAGCGTTGCTTCTGGCTCTGTGAGCACATTCTCCGGCGCCAGCTGTCCGGTTTGTGCCACGTCTGCGGGATTTTGTCCATCCGGCATGGGGGAGGGCGTTGCTTCGGCATCGGCTACTGTATCAGTACCATCGTCTGCGGCGGCTGTCGCATCGGCAGCGCCGTCTTGGGTGGCAGGTGTCTGGGAATCCTCCGGGTTTTCAGCTGTACCGCTTGCCGTCCAAGCTTCATCCTTGCCCAGTGAAGTATATAGCGTGGATTGGGCAAAAAGGGAAGAGTTGGTTTCTTTAGGTACAGACCACACGGAAACAAGATCGCCTATCTCCAGCATACCGGACACGCCAGCAGCTGCCGTGGGTACGGTCATTGAGATTATCATTTTATCTGCTGTGGCGTTTACCTCTTGCACTGCTGGTGTTGCGCCCACCTTGCTCTGCGTGATATAGTCCTGCTTCTCTATACGGCGCTGCGCGTACATGCCCACAACGGCATTTACGTCCTGCACCGCCGTTTCAGGCAGCATTGCCGCCGGTATCTTTACGGTGGTTATCATATCCTCTGTAATAACGGTGTTTTCGGGGATGTTGTCCGCCGCCTGTACTATTTCTGCTTGCTCTGTGCTTTGCTTGTTGGCCATTGGCATGAGCACAAAGCCAATGGCACAAGCCGCTGCTATGAGCACCGCCGCCAGCGCCTTTCGGTAACGCTGCCAGTTATCGCCGCTGTCTTTGAGCTGCGGCTCGGTGGCTTCGTTTAGATCTTCATTCTTATTTTTTCTTGTTTTTAGCATATAGCCCTCCTTTACCGTTCCCAACCTGCTTTTGCAGCATGACTCTCAAATAACGAATCATCAACTAAGCAAACCTCATCACCGATCTGCACGAAATATTCGGGGTCTTTGAACATTTCAATAAACCGTTCTTTTTGTTCCGCTGTTAAGCTGACAAATTCTTCATCGCGCGCCCCACATAAAATAAATGTGCCTACAATTAAATCATCAGTGTTGTAGTTTTTGCCTTTTATGCCACGATTGGGCGGTAATCCCATAAATTTGCCTTCTTCGTTGCATAGCAAAATAACATTTTCATCAAATGGGCGTACAACCTCAATATATCCACCCACCACTTCCTGTAATGACTTTAGTCTATTAGAAATTGTAGCTTCTCTCGGTGGTTTATACGGTTCAATTATTAGAACTTCAAGCGTTGGTACTTCTCGCTCTGCTTCGGTGAAAAAATCCACCTCTTTAGAATCGTCGGCATCCAGTACATATTCGCCGTTGCGCCAATTTTCCTCCACCATGTCCTCTGCTGCTTCTCGGCTATCAGCCTCCACCGTGACGGTTCTTTTCAAAGTTTCGGCAATAGTAATATCAAATTCTTTCATGTAAGTCTCCTTTTTTCAAAATACTATGGCGTAAATCAATGCGGTAGCTATGGCGCAGGGCGCAAAGAACACGCCATAACGTATATACTTGGGCTTGCGTACCGCCGCGTACACCACCGCTGCCAATGTTGCGGCGGTTAGTGCTGCCGCAAAGCACAGCACATTGAAGAATAAAGCGCATGCAAATAGCATCTTCACGTCGCCCGCACCTATCTTGTTGTGCTGCCACGCTATTATGAGCAGTGCCACCGCACCCGCTACTATAACGCGCAGAAATATATCCATACGGTCACTGTATATATATGTTAGTATCGCAGATATAAATATCATAATGACAGCCCAGTTGGGTATACGTGAATATTTATAGTCCATAACCGTTATTGCTACTGCTGCGCAAACAAAAAGCGCCACCGCTATGGCGCGCAATACGAGGTATTCCAGTTTTTTATTCCTCCCAACTACACGCTTAGTGTGAGTGTCAGTATAGCGTCGTGTGCCTCGGCCTCGTCTATGATATCTTCAGTAAGCACCGTGCCCGCTTTCAAGACTAATTTTCCGTCATCACTTTTGATATCGTGATTTATAACCTTGCCCAGCAGAAAGCTTATAGATTCCTGCTCAAGCGCGCTTCGTTCCTTGTACGGTGCTTCTGCTACGGTAAAGCTATCCGCCAACTCTGCCGGAGATACGAAAGCCGGAGCTTCTTCGATCTCGTTGGATTCTTCAATATTCAAAATGCTCACATCATCGTCAATATGCTGGCCATCAAGCAATTCGGTTGTTGCTGCTGGCTCATACTCTTCGGTATGGGGCAGGGCAGCGGTTATCTCAGGAATTGATACATTATCACTATCGGTACGGATAGTGGTGTTGAGTACCGCCACGCTTGTAAAGAAAGTAATATCCTTTGCGCTCACGGATATCTCGTCATTGCCGCTGTCAATATATAATTCGCTTAACAGGCCGGTCACTTCTTCAAAGCTGAAATCTATAATCTGACCTATATTATCGCCGGTCATAGACACTACCGGCATATTGATAGGTAGGACGAGAGTATCTGCATCCGTGATGTTAGTTAGGTATTCTCGTTTTTCTGAAATCATGCGCATATCGCCTATTGCTACAGAAGCGTGGGGGACAACGTGATATCGATATGGTGCACCGCCGTCCAGTATGTACTGCTTTATCGTCAAATTTGCTCTGTCTATGTCTACATCTACTACCGTAAAATCTATGCTTTCGTCCTCAAGGCATAATACAGACATTTCTGAAATGTTGCTAAAGTTTTTCATTATATAATTCTCCTCATTTATCTAAATCGCTTTCTGCCGCTTGGGGTTTCTGCCCTGCGAACTCCACATTCTGAACCAGTATTTCCATGATGGTTCGATTGCTGTTCTCTGTTTCTAAGACATGGCTACGCGCCTCACCTTCAATCAATATGCACTGCCCTTTAACAAAGTTTCCGGCGATAAATTCAGCCGTACTGTTCCATGCTACGCAGCTTATAAAATCGGCAACGACCTCATTATTGCTATTTCGCCGTCTGTCAACGGCTATCATAAATGATAAGATGGTGCTGTTCTCGCTCACTTCCCGCGTCACCGGATCTCGTGTAAGCCGCCCTTTAAATATGCACTTGTTCATTAGCTACCTCCGTGTTTTTTATTTGATGCTTGCGCTTGATATAGATAGACCCGCAATTTGTGCTCGATGCCGTTCAGCTCCTCCACGGCATCATCTGACACGCGAAAGCTGGCGGCGCTTTCCATTGCCATGTGTAGTAGATCAAAATCGTTATTTTGAACACACTCCAAAATATCCACGACCGATAGCTTGCTGCCGCCTGATTCGGGGGTATTGATAAAATGATCTATACTGAGTACAAGATCTATCAGCTGCCGTTCTTCTCCCATAGCTGGCCTCCTTTGTTTTTGTATTTCCTCTTAAAATCATCGTAATCACTGTATAAAACCTCAAAGCTCTCAAGTGCTAACCTGAGAGCTTCGGCGTGTTTGTGAAGTGGCACTTCTGCCAATAGTATCAGCGAGTCCAGATCCTCCTTTATTCCCGCTGTGTCATTTTCCAAAAGCATCTCCAGCGTATCTTCCAAGCTTTGACCATATGGCAATGTAAAAAAGAACAAGTCCGGGTCGTTGATGATTTCATCGATAGCGATTGCCAAATTAACGGCTTCTTTTTTGACCTCCTTTTTAAAAAACTCAACCGCTACCTCAGCATATTCGGGATTGTGATTAACCAAATCGTCCAGTGTCTTATATTGGAGCAGCAACGGGGAACCGTCCAAGTAACAAGCATACCTTTTTGTATCGCCGTGAAGGATAATAGCTATTGTTTTTTCTCCGTCCATAACCATACTCTGCTACCAGTTTACGGTAGTAAATCTATCGTACATATCGCCCGTTATTGATACGCTGTCAGAGGTTTTTGCCGTTGCCATACCGCCCGGCGTCCACGCGTAAAATGCCGTGCAAAGCACTTTGTAATCTCGATCCGGGTACCAGAGCGGCGTATAGTGCAGCGGCATGTTGAGTACGCTTTTGGGGTTGTTGGGATAGTTCCAGTAGCTGGTCAAAGCGCCTATGCCTGTGCTGGTCATATGCTCCCGCGCGCCCTCATTGTATTGCGTTTCGGGATAGGTGAGATATACAAATTGAGAACCTACCAGCTTATCCGGTCTATCGTAGTTTGTAGACACAATCGTTTTGGCCACCTGTTCAATACCGAAGCCACTTTCCATTGCGCCTGTTTTAGATATCCGCTGATCCGGCCGCACCTCAAGCTCAACATGGATACGCGCTGTGAACACTTTGAGCACATAGTCACCCTCATAGCGTATTTCCTCCCACACATGATCTACATCGGGCGCGACAGGGGGCAGGGGAGTGATGGTTTTCCCATCGTTCGTATATTTATCCTCCAACGATTTATCCAGTGCGTCCACAGGCGTGGGGTCGTTCAGCTTCGTAATATACGCCATG
>CAYXBW010000020.1:0-28292 GCA_964463305.1 uncultured Christensenella sp.
TGATAAGATATACTTGACAGTATGCAGGACTAATATATTATAATTGATCAAAAGCAATAGAAAAAAATTACAAACAGGGGCGGATATGAATAAAACAATAAATATAAAGCCAAAAAGCTTTGTTCTATTTATACCATTTTTTATTTATATATTGATTTTTTTGATAGGCATTAGCTTGCCTTTAGATGCTACGCCCCATTATGGAAATTATACGTCAAGGATTTGGAATTGGGTAGAGATCGCTATTGCTCTAGTAGCCGCATATTATATTATTCGCAGCAAAACATTTAATTTTAAACAGTTATCAATAGCTCTTATTCTTGGGGCGGTATGCCTCGTTGCACTGTTTCGTGATCCAAGATATGTAGACATAATAATAACAAGCATATGTGTGGCGGTAATATTTTACGGAGCATGCAGAATATTTGATGAATCAGATGTAAAGAATGAGTCCATTGGAATTGGTGTTAAAAATAGCATAAAATATTTTGCCTTGGGTGCAGCTATTTCCATTCCGCTGGCGCTCTTGAATGTATTTTATTTCTCGCTTCAAGGCGCAATAAATTTTGAAAACTTTCTGTATTCGGCTTTGTTTGCATTAAAGCCTGCTATCTCTGAGGAGGTTATATTTCGTTATTTTATGCTGGCACTGGCCTATAGGTTGCTGAAGTGCAGAGAGATTGGGCGTTTGTCATCTTTATACATATACATATTGATGATAATTCCTCACCAAATGCTTCATTATCCTGATATGATCATAACATCGCCAATCAATGCAATAATTATGATAGCATTGAACGGTATTATTTTCGGATTGCCTATGGCAATATTGATGAAACGGAAAAATTTGCAGATGGCAATGGGCATGCACTGGTTCATAGACTTTGCTAGATTTGCAACAGGCTTCTGATTTGTTTTACTATCAAAAGCAAACAAATAATTTTATGGTCACGCTTTAGCGGTGGCAGAAATCTTAAATGTATAAAATACAAATACTATTGTACAGCCTGGCTTTGCAGTAAGCTAAATTCTGAAAAGGCTTGTTCTTTTATGGCGAAGCGGGTGTATTAATGATCCGCAATGTTTGCAATTTAGGCTGGCGAGAGTGCATATATCGGCATTGAGCGCCGTGAAAGCCGCAGTATTGCTTTGGGAGAGTGCGAACAAAGCCAGCGCAAATAAAGCAGCCCGCCCGGCACAAAAACGAAAAAATCAAAAATCCAATTGCAAAAAAATCAATATAATAGTTAAAAATTTAACTATTAACCACAATAAATGAAATATAATATGCCTAAAATTTCATTTTACTGTTGACAAAGGCGGCGTATTTATATAGAATAAAGCCGTTGAAAAATATAGTGCAGCATTGTAGATTCGTATGCGATAGGCAAGGGGTAAAGCCTTTTGCGGAAAGGATCAATACGAAAGCAAAATACCGATAATTTATTTGCTGCACTGCACATGAAATAAGATGTTTAACAGGCACACATGGGAGGATAGAATATGCTTACGGCAATAGTTGGGATAAACTGGGGCGATGAGGGCAAGGGCCGCATGGTGGATCTGCTCTGCGAAAAGTACGATATAGTTGCGCGGTACCAGGGTGGCAATAACGCGGGACACACCGTTATAAACGAAAATGGCAAGTTTATATTGAACCTTCTCCCGTCGGGCATACTGCGTGATGGCGTGGTGAATGTTATGGGCGGCGGCATGGTTATAGATCTGGCGCACCTCTCCGGTGAAATTGAAAGGCTTGCAGCCGGTGGCGTGAGTATTTCGCCCCAAAACCTTAAAATTTCAGACAGGGCCGCAATTTGCATGCCATACCATGTTGCGCAGGATATACTTGAAGAGGAACGGCTGGCAGACAAAATGTACGGCTCCACCCGCAGGGGCATAGCGCCCGTTTACGGAGATAAATATCTCAAAAAAGCTATTCGCATGGCAGATCTTTTATACCCCCAAGCGCTGAAAGAGAAGCTTGAGGGAATAGTGGAGTGGAAAAACCTTACAATAGAGCGTGCCTATGGGGCGAGGGGAATAACGGTGGAAAAAATGCTGGACTGGCTGAAAAGCTACGGAGAGCAATTTCTGCCATACATTTGCGACACGGGCAATTATATAGAACGGGAGCTTGAGGGCGGTAAAAAAGTTATGTTTGAGGCGCAGCTTGGCGCGCTGAGGGATATAGATTACGGCATATACCCATATACATCCTCATCCTCCACAATAGCGGCGTACGCCCCAATAGGCGCGGGCATACCCGGGCGCAAATTGACTGACACCATAGGTATTATGAAAGCCTATTCCACCTGTGTGGGAGAGGGCCCTTTCACAGCGGAGCTTTTTGGGCGTGAGGCGGAGGAGCTGCGTGAGGCGGGCGGCGAATACGGAGCGGCAACCGGCAGGCCAAGGCGCGTGGGTGCTTTTGATGCGGTGGCTTCGCGCTACGGCGCGCGCGTGCAGGGCGCAGACGAAATAGCGCTTACCAAGCTGGATGTACTTTCATATATGAGCCGCATACCAGTTTGTGTAGCATATGAGGTGGGTGGAGAGCGCACAATGGATTTTCCCACGGGAGAGGCGCTAAATATGGCAAAGCCTATAATAGAATACCTGCCCGGCTGGGGCAGAGATATAAGCGGCTGCCGCAAAAAATCGGAGCTGCCGCAGGCGGCTATAGATTATATAGAATATATGGGCGAGGCGGCGTGCAGTCCCATACGCTATGTAAGCGTGGGGCCAAAGCGGGATGCCTACATAGATATGCTGGAGGATTAACGTAACGCGGCATATGTGATATAACAAAAATTACTCCTTTATAAAAGCCGGTGCGCAGGGCAAGACCCATATGCACCGGCTTTGCTATGTGGTATAATACTATTCTCAAATTAAAAACGCTGTTTTGATTTGAGAACGCCTCGCCATTGGCGCGGCTTTGTTCTGCGCAAATAGCACGCAGAACACGTCTCATGCCAATCCATACGCGCTGCGCGCTATAAAAAAATGCCAGCATTTTTTAAATGGAATTGGTATAATAATACGCGGAATTTATTAATGGGGTATTTTTATGCTGCTTACGCTGGACAACGTTTCCAAGAGCTTTGGAACCGATATAATATTTGAAAATATAAGCGTTACCGTGCACGAGGCGGAGCGCATAGGCTTTGTGGGCGCCAATGGTGCGGGAAAAACCACCCTGCTCAACATAATTGCAAAGCAGTCGCCGCCGGATGCGGGCGCGGTTGCATACCGCTCAGGGCTGGCTGTTGGCTATCTGCGGCAAAACAGCGGTCTGCAAAGTGGAAATAGCATACTGAAGGAGATGCGCAGCGTTTTTCAAGACGCTATAGACGCGCGCAAAAAAATGGAAGCGCTGGCACAGCAAATAGCGGACGATCCTGAGGATGCCGACGCGCTGAGGGACTATGCTTCCGCAGAATCGCTGTTTATAGCGCGTGACGGGTATAATATAGACGTAAACATAAAAAAGGTGCTTTCCGGCATGGGATTTGCAGACGCACAGTACGATATGGCAATAGATGGGCTTTCGGGTGGAGAAAAAACCAGGCTGGCGCTTGCCAAGCTGCTGCTGCAAAAGCCCGATCTGCTGATGCTGGACGAGCCAACAAACCATTTAGATTTTGCCACGCTTGCCTGGCTGGAAAGCTATCTTACAGATTATAAGGGAGCTATGCTGGTGGTTTCGCATGACCGCTATTTTCTGGACAGGGTGGCAAACCGTATATGGGATATGGACGGCGGAGAGCTAACGGAATATCGCGGGAACTATTCGGCTTATAAACTGCAAAAGACGGAGCGGTTGGCTTTTCAGCTAAAGGAATACGAGAAGCAGCGAAACAAGATAGAGAGCATGACGGACTATGCGCGCAGAAATATCGCCCGGGCTTCCACCTCTAAAATGGCCAAAAGCCGCCTTGCGCAGCTTTCGCACATAGAGCCTATAAAGAAGCCCAAAATGAAGGTGAAAGCGCCCTCGTTCAGCTTTGAGTTCGATAAAAAGCCGGTTAACGACGTGCTTTTTGTGGAAGATATGTCGCTTTGTGTGGGCGAGGAGCGAAAGCTCATAGTTTCAAATATAAATATGGATGTGAAGCGTGAGGAGCACGTGGCAATAATAGGCGCAAACGGAACGGGCAAATCTACGCTGCTGAAATCATTGCTGGGCAAGCTGGAGCAGCGCGGAGCGGCCGTGTGGGGAAAGAATACGCACATAGGCTATTATGATCAGGAAAACAAGGATATGACGCCGCAAAATACCGCTCTTGCCGAGCTATGGGGCAGGTTTCCATCCATGCCGGAGCAGTCTGCCCGCACTATGCTGGGGCGTGTGCTCTTGACTGGCGAAGAGGTATACAAGCAGGTTTCATCGCTTTCGGGCGGTGAGCGTGCAAAATTGGGGCTGGCTATACTCATGGCCGGCCGCTACAATGTGCTGGTGCTGGATGAACCCACAAACCATTTGGATCTGCCAGCGCGTGAGTCGCTGGAGGAGGCGCTCAAGGAGTATGAGGGTACGCTGCTTTTTGTTTCACATGACCGCTATTTTGTGAACGCGCTCGCCACGAATATAATAGAGATAGCGGACGGCGGTATGTATTGCTATACCGGCAATTTTGACGAATATACAGAGCAGCGCGAAAAACTGCGCGTGCAGGAAACGCCTGAGGCGAATGACACGGAGCAGCCCAAAAAGACGGACAACAAAAAGGAACAGCGCCGTCAGCAGGCACAGCAGCGCCAGCTCGTTGCAGAGATAGAAAAGCGCATAGCCGCGCTGGAAGCGGAGGAGGCAGAGCTAAACGCCGCAATAGCCGCAAACCCTGCCAATTTTGAGCTGCTGGCAGAGGCCTGCAAAAGGCTGGAGGAGGTAAAGGCGGAGCACGAGACCGTGCTGGAGGAATGGCTGGAGCTGATGTGACCGGCAGGTGATGCGCGGTATCTATCATTTATATAAGCTTAAGGGGTATAGCTTTTTTATCAACTCATATTTACTTTAACGGACAGTGCAAACAAGCTATAGAGCTGTATAAGCAAGCGTTTAACGCTACTGTCAAAACATTGATAGAAGATTCAAATCATTTGCTTGTTGTTCACGCTGAAATAATGATCCACAATGAGCTGTTGATTTTAAACGATTTTGGAAATAACGAAGGTAACTCAATATCCGGTGGATATCAGCTTTGCGTTCAATTTTATAATGCAGCCGACCTGCAAAAAGCATACGATACAATGAAAAACGGCAGCAAAACTATTGAGCCGATGCACTCTACAGATTACAGCCCATGCACTGTTAGATTTGTTGATATATTTGATGTAAGGTGGGCTTTTTGGGTTTAAGATGTAAAATGGTACAGGTGTTTTTCACCTGCCGCCCACCAATATCATTTCAACGGAGCGGGCAGCTCTTTTATCTCCTCGGTAGACTGCCAAACTATTGTGCAGGGCAGTAGGTTGCCCGGTATCTCTACGTAACCGTCACGCTGCTTAAGCTCCATGGGCAGCACAACATAGCTTGTGGAAACATAAGCTGTCTTTACTGTTTGGTCGCCTGAAAGCTCCTTTGGCACAGGTATGTTTATAGATATATCGAGGTCTGGGTGTATGCGTGGAGATTGGCTGGGCTTGCCCTTGCGAGAGGTGAGAGAGCTGTCATATAAAAGCAATGTCTCGTCACCATCTAAAAATTTTTCCACGCGCGCTTTTACGCGTTCAAAATTATTGCACACAAGATGCATTTCCCTGTCCTCATACAGCTTGGGCGGTGCCACATAACGGTTTATAAGCATGGCCACCACTATGCCTATAGCCGTGTCTATTATGCGAAAAACGGCAAGGTAATAGGGGTTTTGGCTGTTTGCGGAGGGTATTATGGGCGCGGTGAGAACGGTGATGTACACTATGGCGCATATAACGGAGCTGCCCGGCATCTTTATCACATTGCAAACGTATATTACCAGTATTATTCCCAACGGTGCGAAAATAAAAAACAAACTGTACATATCTTTGTTTTCCATTACGGGTATCAGCAGCATTGCCACACCACCGCCTATAGCAGTACCCACAAGACGGTTGACCCCAATTTTGAGCGTGTTTTCTATAGTGGACTGCATGCAGACTATTGCCGCTATAGCGGAATAGAGCGTAACTTCCTTGCTTATGAAATACGTTATTAGCAGGCAGATCAAAACGCAGAGCGCCGTTTTGATATTACGCATGCCGGGCAAATGCAATTTTAGCTCCTTTTTAAACTTCATATCTGTCCATCCCGTATAATTCAACACCGCTGCCAAAGCAGGGCGTTGGTATATATTTTGCTTATATGACTATTCCTTTATTATATATGTTCCATACTCTAAAAAAAATATTGAAATTGTTAAAATATATTAAATTAAAAATTTATAAACAGGAATGAAGTGCACATATATGATATAATCTTCAAAATAGTTTGAAATTTGAGGTATTGTTGATTAAAAATGAAGGATTTTTTTAAAAAAACAGCAGGTAAGGTGGTTATTATAGCTGCAGTATGCGCGTGCGTGTTGGTGGTGTTTTTAGTCAAAACGGGGCAAGATTCACAAAATGCCGCTTTGGCTGCGAATGGTTCGGCTATGGAGCAGGTTAGGAAGCAGGCTATGGAAACGGCCACAGCGGCAATACAAACGCCCGCACCCGCGCCGGAGAAGCAGGCGGGCGGAGCGGCAGGAGATGCAAAACAATCAGGGCAGGCCGCGGCCGAGACGCAGCAGGGCGGTGAAACGCAGGCGGCGGGAGAAGATGCTGCAAAGAACAAAGAAGAGGCTTTGCCTATATTCATGGAGTTTGGCGCGGACTGGTGCCCATATTGTGAGCAGATGAAGCCCACCATAGAGGAATTGAAAAACGAATATGAGGGAAAGCTGCAATTTGTGGAAGTGAATATAGACGAAGACCCGCAAACAGCGGCGGCGTTCGGAGCGTACAGCGTGCCATACTATGTGCTTATAGATGAAGAGGGAATCCCCACGCTTGCATTTCCCGGAGCCACCACAAAGGAAAAGCTGCAGGAGTTTATTAAAGAGGGAGTGGGTGTAGAGCCTTGATAGCAATAATGCAGGGCCTTAGCGACATGATAGCGGCCAATATATGGATAGGGCCGCTAATATGTCTGCTTGCGGGCATACTTACATCATTCACCCCCTGTTCTCTTTCAACATTTCCTCTGGTAATAGGCTATGTCAGCGCAAATAAGAGCGGCAGGCGTTCCGCGCTTGTATATTCGCTGTTGTTTTGCCTGGGCATGATGATAACATTCACGGTGATTGGCGGAGTACTGGCGGCTCTTGGAAGCTTTTTTTCAATGACGGGCGCTTGGTGGTACATAGTACTGGGAATACTAATGTTGTTTATGGCGCTGGTAATGTGGGACGTAATAAAAATATTCCCAAATTGCGGTGTGCGGCAGACAACCACAAAGCGCGGCGGGCTGGGAGCTTTTTTACTTGGGCTTTTAGGCGGAGCCTTTGCTTCGCCCTGCGTAACACCCGTGCTGGCGGCTATAATAGCGGTGATATCCTCATCGGGGGATATGGCTATGGGCATACTAATGCTGGTGATGTATGCTGTTGGCAACAGCATACTCATAACGGCGGTGGGTACGGGGCTGGGTTTTGTAAACCAGCTCAGCGGTTCTGAAAAGCTGGCCAAAGCGGGCAAAATAATAAAAATAGTTTTGGGCGCGCTTATATTTATATTGGGACTATACTTGCTGTATACTGGTTTTTGATGCTTGCTCAAACGTTGAAAAAGTATTTAGCCTGTACTATAATATAGACTATCAGTTTTGAAGAAGTGCGCAGACAGTGTTTGCAGAAATATTTTGGCGTGTTTATACGCCTGTTATAGCTTTATGCCGCGCTATTTTTTGTGTTTTAAAAATAAACCGGCGTGAAAGCTTTTATACCTGGGCAATGCGGCAGCGGAGCTTGGCGGCGCTGTTTTTTGAAAAAGCTGTTGTAATAGGTTCGCATTGCGGGAATATTTTTACTTGCCACTGCATATCATTAATATGAGCCGGAGGTTGTATAGCCATGGGGAATAGGCATAAAGCGGGCATCAAATGGACAAATCGTCTTTTGATAGTGATAGCTGCTGTTATTTCCGTGGTGGTTGTTATATACACATACGTCTGCATAGTGAACACAAACAATTTGGCGAACTATACGGAAAGTATTTACGAAAATAATTATAAAGTTATGCTTAACGCAATGAATTATAAAGAAAATATAATGAATTTGCGGGAAACAATGTATGATATGGTGGAAAATCCGGAAAACCCGCGTGTGGAGGAGGGAATAAAGTTTTTATACGAATCGCGCGAGGCCGGCAGCTACAGCGTTGAGCAGATAGCTGCGAAAAATGACAGCGAAATGATAAACCATCTAAAAAAGCAGGTGGATGAAATAAAGCAGGTGCATGACAGAATAATAAGTATGGTTGATCAGGGCAATACAGAGGCGGCGAAAAACCTGCTTGAGACAAGGGCGGAAACGCTGTATCAAGATATAGAAAGCGTATTGAATACCTTGATAGAGCGCGGTTCGGGAGATATAGAATTTTATGTTGCAAAAGCGCAGGAGCTAAACAACAACACAAACCTCACCTCATATGTGCTTGGCGCGCTGGTGATAGTTTTTTCTGTAGCGGCATCCCTGGTGGGAGCACGCACTATATATACCAGAAACAATGAGATATATGAGAGGGAAGCGCTGTTTAATGTTATAACTGAGAACGTGGACGATATTTTTTTGATATATGATTTAAATAAACAGCAGGTGGAGTATGTGAGCGACAATGTTGAAAGGGTATTTGGCATAAGCGCAGAAGAGCTAATTTATGATGAAAAGAAGGCCGTAACTGGTAGTGTGGATGAAGATATATACAGCAAAATAAAAGAGATGGTGAAAAAGGATAACTTTGTAGAGACGGCAGAGCTGGAATTTATGCAGCAAAATAAATATACCGGTGAGATGCATTCAGTGAAGTGCAAAATGAGCCCGCTTGCAGATGAGGAGGGGCAAATAAATAAAATGATATGTATATCCCGGGATGTCACGAGTGATATAAAATCCAAAAACGCCTTGCAGGAAGCGCTCACAGCAGCACAGAACGCCGAAGCGGCGAGACGAGATTTTCTCTCCAGGGTGAGCCACGAATTGCGCACGCCCATAAATGCCATTGTGGGTATGCGCGCAATAGCCGAGATGTCTATGGGGGACAATGAAAAAATAGAGGATTGCCTAAAAAAAATAGATGCGGCTTCAAAATATTTATTGGAGCTTGTAAACGATGTTCTGGATATGTCTAAAATAGAATCTGGAAATATGAAGCTTGATTATGGCGTTTTTGATCTTGACAATATGCTGGAAAATATAAGCTCCATAATATACCCTCGCTCCGTGGAAAAGAACCAGAGTTTTGAAATAGAGCTTTTGGGCGTAGAGCAAAAGATATTCTTTGGAGATGAGATGCGTATAAGGCAGATAGTATTGAACTTCCTCACAAATGCGGTGAAATTCACTCCGGAGGGGGGCAGGGTCCGCCTTGTGGTGGAGCAGGGAGACTTGCAGGATGGCTGCGTATATAACAGGTTTGCCGTATATGATAACGGGCCGGGCATAAGGGAGGAGTTTATGGAAAAACTGTTCCATCCCTTTGAGCAGGACAGCGTTACACTTCCAAGAGGCTATGCAGGAACGGGTCTGGGCATGGCAATAAGCAAGAATCTGGCGTCTATGATGGGTGGAGATGTGAGCGCGCGAAAAAATCCTGACGGGGGAGCGATATTCAGCTTCAATCTGCTTTTGACCGTGCCGCAAACTAAATATGTGCCGCCCAATGAGAGGAGTGGAAGCGCGGCAAAGCAGCTTGATTTCAGCGGAAAGCGAGTGCTGGTGGCAGAGGATAATGAAATAAACATGGAAATAATAGAGGAGCTTTTGCGTGCTGTGGGTTTTGAGGTGGACGGCGCGGTGGACGGCAAAAAAGCGGTTGAAAAATTTGTGGCAATGCCGGAGGGCTACTACGATATAGTTTTGATGGATATACAGATGCCAAATATGGACGGATATAACGCGGCGCGCAAAATCCGAGACTGCGGCAGGGCAGATGCAAAGGATACGCTTATTGTGGCTATGTCTGCAAATGCGATGCCGGAGGAAATAGCCAAGAGCATGAACAGCGGCATGAATGCTCATTTGGCCAAGCCGCTAGACCCACAGCTTATGTTTTCCAGCATAGAAGCGCTTTTAGACGGGCATGAAAAGCAGAGCTAAAAATACAGGGGGAATAATGTATGAATGAAAGTACATGGCAGAAGCTGCACGCTGCGGGCATAGAATACCGGGATGGCCTGAAAAGAATGAACGGCAGTGAAGCGCTGTACATAAAGCTGCTGAAAAAGTTTGTGGGTGACAGCAACTATGCCGGTTTTATGGCAAATATGGAAGCGGGCGACGGCGTACAGGCCGCTATGCATCTTCATGCATTGAAAGGGCTGGTTGCCAACCTCAGTATGACTCAGCTCCATGCGGAATGTGTGGCTGCGGAAGCCTCTTTAAGGTCGGGCGAGACGGTCAAGAATATGGATAGGCTGTGCGAAAGTTATGACTCTGTGGTAAAAGCAATAAGCCGCATAGATGCATAAGCGAGAGGTATGGACAAATAACCGGTCAAATTATCAATAAAGTTTTATTTTTTGCATAAATGTGATATACTGGATTTAAATTGAATTCTAACAATATTATACCTAAGGTAGGGTATGGATTGCACTTGTAGGCGGTATATAACAAATTTTGTATAACCAGCATCAAATTTAACCGCTGTAGAAAGGCTCGGGGGTTGCATTGAAAAGTAATGTTGTTTTGATTGTTGATGATGTTGAAATCAATAGAGACATGCTGGCGGAGCTTTTTTCTAATGATTATACCATTATGGAGGCGGCCGATGGCGAGCAGGCTATTGAAATAATAGCCGCGCACAAGGAAGAGATAGCAATAATCCTTCTGGATGTCGTTATGCCCAAAAAAGACGGTTTTGATGTGCTGGATTATATCAGGTTCAACCGTTATTTGAATGATATACCGGTCATAATGATATCTGCGGCGGATGCGGAAAATGTGGAGATGGAGGGGCTAAAGCGCGGTGCGAACGATTTTATAACAAAGCCGTTCAATGCCAATATAGTAAAGCAGCGTGTGCGTAACGGCATAGAGCTGTTTCGCTACAAGCGCAGCCTGGAGAGCATAATTCGCCAACAGACGGAAAAATATATGGGCATAACGGAATTTGTAATAGACGTGCTTATTTCTGTAATGCAGGTAAAAAACAATTCCACGCGCCGCTCTTTGCAGCGCATACGCTCATACACAAAGGAAATACTGGGATTCATATACGAGTATTGCGATGACAAATTTGGTTTGACCGTGCAAAAGATAGGGCTAATTTCCACGGCATCAGTGCTGCATGATATTGGCATGCTGCTCATACCGGAGGAGGTAATAGAGCGGAGGTCACAGCTTTCAGCAGATGAAAAGCGTCTGTTTGAGTCTCATACTGAGCAGGGCTGTCAGATAATAGAATCTATGAGCAACCTTGAAAACAGAGATTATATAGACATGGCGCTGGAGATTTGCCGTTGCCACCATGAGCGCTGGGATGGCTCCGGTTATCCGGAAAAACTGGTGGGGGATGAGATACCCATAAGCGCGCAGGTGGTGGGCATCGCAGAAATGTATGACGAATTGCGGGAAGGCTCCGCTACCGGGCGAAGCTATTCTCATCAGGAGGCGATGGAAGCCATAGAACGCGGTGATTTTGGCATGTTTTCGCCCGTGCTGGTGGAAAGCTGCAAACTTATGGCAGACAAGCTGGACGATATATATATGCAAAACAGAGAGTAAAACAGCATAGGCCTGGCTTTTCAAAATAATGTGCTGTTTTTATCTTCTGCACACTGTTTTATTATCAAGATTTACTTTTTTTATGCAAAACGTCCGCGCAATGGCAGGGCGTTTTTTTGAAAGGATACAAAGAATGTCATTGACAGTCGTATGACTGCGTGGTATAATCAAATCACCGCAAAAGAAATGCGCAGTCAAGGTTTGCAAAAAAAGCATGGTTATGCAGCATTATCACGGGATAGACGCTGATTTTAGTTTGTTGGCTGTATAAAAGATTGCAGTATCAAGGCACGCAGGCGGTAAAGAGTACAAAAAAGGTTTTTAAGAGGTGGTCCATGGAATACTTACCGGGAACCACGGTGGAAGTGAACGAAAACAATACGGCACAGGGTTTTTTAGATTCGGCGTTTGTGATTGGCGGGCTGGTGCTGTCGCAAATAGTGCAGCTTACAGAGCTGGAGCCGCACACCGTACAAAACTGGGTAAAGCGAAAGTTCATTTCTCCTCCGGTGCAAAAAAAATATGATTGCAACCAGTTTTGCAGGATAGCTATTATAAATATGCTCAAGGATACTTTTAATATTGAGCGTATAGTTGGTATGCTAAACTATGCGGGCGCACAGGGCGGGGCGGATGATATGACGGTATACATTGCTTTCTCCAATGTAATAACTGCGCTGCCCGATGATGCAGTTGGTGCAAGAACGGATGTGGACGAGGTTATATCCGCAGAGCTAAACGCAAGATCACTTGAGGCTTTGGCAAAAAAGAGGCTTCATAACACTATAAGAGTTATGGTGATGGCGTATATTTCGGCGCGGATAGGCAGACGTGCGGATCTGTTCTTAAAACAATTGGAAGAACAGTATTGAAATTTTCCGCAAGGCAACAAGACGCCGCAAGAGCCGGCAGTTGAAAGGAAGTGACTTTGATGGTTGAGTGGTGGAATGCTATGAGCGTTGTGGAGCAGATATTTGCCATAATAGGTATTGCTTCTACCGTATTGCTGGTAATACAGGTCATTTTGCTTATATTTGGTCTGGGAAATGGCGGGGCAGACGGTTCGGCAGACGCTCCAGATTCGCATTCGGGCGGTTTTGATTCGGATGGCGGGGTGGACGCGGCGCATACCGGACTGGATATACACGTTGATACCCAAACGGGAGACATAAGCGTGGACGCGCCGGACGGTATACCGGATATAAACATCCATCCGGGCGATTGGTATGGCGACGGCCCCACGGGAGATTTTGTGGCGGACGGCGTAAAGACGGATACCTCGCTGGGAGGTCTGCATCTTTTCACATTGCAGGGATTTATAGCGTTCTTCGCGGTGTTCGGCTGGTCCGGTCTGCTTATGCTGAAAGCGGATGTTGCGCCGCCTGCGGGCGTTGCGCTGGCAATAGTTTTCGGAATATTGGCAATGCTGGCTATGGCCTGGGTTTTCAAGGCTATGCTGAAACTGCAGCAGGACGGCAGTTTGGATATCAGAAACGCGCTGGGAAAATCCGGCACGGTATACCTTACAATACCGGCAGGCAGATCTGAAAAGGGAAAGGTATCCATAGTGGTTCAGGACAGGCTTATGGAGCTGGAAGCAGTAACGGATCAGGAGCAGGGTATCAAAACGGGCGCGGAGGTGACCGTTGTTGGAATATCGAACAAAAATACATTGATCGTGGTAAGCAAATAGGTAAAAAAGGGCTGTTTCGTGTAAAGTGAAAGAGGTGTTGTCTAGTGAGTATTGAAAGTTTGATCCTTATCGTTGTCATCGTAGTGTTGGCATTCATGTGCCTGCTCATATTTCTGACAAGGTATAAAAAGTGTCCGTCTGATAAAGTTATGGTCATCTATGGTAAGGTGGGGCAAAACAGTGACGGCACAAACCGCTCATCCCGCTGTATACATGGTGGCGCGGCCTTTATTTGGCCGGTAATACAGGCGTATCAGTATTTGGAGCTTACGCCCATATCCATACAGGTAGATCTTAAAAACGCGCTGTCCCGACAAAATATCCGTATAGACGTGCCCTCCATATTCACGGTGGGCATATCTACAGAGCAGGGCGTTATGCAAAATGCCGCAGAGCGTTTGCTGGGGCTGAAGCAGCACGAGATACAGGATCTGGCAAAGGACGTTATATTCGGTCAGCTGCGTCTCGTTATAGCCACAATGGATATAGAGGAAATAAATACGGACAGAGACAAATTTTTGGAGGCGGTTTCCAGAAATGTTGAAACAGAGCTTAAAAAAGTGGGTCTGCGCTTAATAAACGTAAACGTTACAGACATAAGCGACGAGAGCGGCTACATAATGGCTCTTGGTAAGGAAGCGGCGGCAAAGGCCATAAACGATGCGAAAAAGTCTGTTGCTGAAAAGGTGCGCGACGGTTCCATAGGTGAGGCAAACGCGCAGATGGATCAGCGTGTGCAGGTGGCCACGGCAAATTCCGACGCAATAAAGGGCGAGAACACCGCGCAGATACAGATTGCGCAGTCCAACGCGCTAATGCGCGAAAAGG
This sequence comes from uncultured Christensenella sp., assembly GCA_964463305.1. Classification (GTDB taxonomy): domain Bacteria; phylum Bacillota; class Clostridia; order Christensenellales; family Christensenellaceae; genus UBA5399. Next base: position 14,485 of record CAYXBW010000020.1, read on the forward strand.
AAGCGGAGTCTATGAGGCTTGCCGTAGCTGCGGAAAAGGTGCAGGCAGCCAAGGCGCTTGAAGAGGCCTACGCTGCGGAGCGCTCGGCAGAGCAGGTGAGGTTCTCGCGTGAGCAGGCGGCGCTTGAGGCGGACATAATTGTTAAGGCGGAGATAAGAAAACGCCAGATAGAGCTTGAGGCCGAGGCCGAGGCAGAGCGTATGCGCAGGCAGGCCGCGGGTGAAGCGGATGCCATATTCCTAAAGATGGAGGCGGAGGCGCGCGGTATGCAGGAAATACTTACAAAGCAGGCTTCCGGTTTCTCAGACATCGTGGAAGCGGCGGGCGGAGACGCAAAGGACGCGCTGATGCTTATGATAGCCGACAAGATGGAAGATCTCATGCGCGTACAGGTTGATGCCATACGCGATATGAAGATAGACAAGGTGACCGTATGGGACAGCGGGGCGAACGGCAAGGACGGAAAAAGTTCCACAGCCAATTTTCTTTCCGGGCTGCTTAAAAGCATTCCGCCCATGAACGAAATGTTTGAAATGGCGGGTATGAATTTGCCCCAGTTTTTGGGCAGCAGAGCGGAAGCACCTGCGGATGCGGTGGAAATAGCTGTGCCGGAAGCGGTGGAGCCAAGGCCGGAAGCGACCAACGCGCCGGACCCAAGATAGCTTGAATACGTAAGGATCATAAAAAAACTCGTGGGCTTGCGCCCGCGGGTTTTTTGCGTAAAGCAGAGAAAGCGGGGTATTAATAAAAATAACATAGATTTTCACTTGTAGAAAAATGCGCACGGAATATTTATGCGGTATGCTAAGCGTAAAACTGCTGCGAATGTTTTATGGGCATTGTGCTAATGATAATTTGGCGCCATATTGAGCAGCATGCCGCGCTATTTGAAAGCGAGAGGCTGTTTGCATATGGGTTGGTAAAAAGTGTAAGAGAGAGGCGGCGTTTGGATGACGATACATATAGTTACCGGTGCATCTTCCGGTATGGGACGTGAGTTTGCTTTGCAGTTGGGAGAAAAAGGCGGGGCGGATGAGATATGGGCAATTGCCCGACGCGAAGAGCGCCTCAAGCAGCTTCAAAAAAGCTGCAAAGCAAAGGTGCGCACAATATCCGCAGACCTTACCAAAATGGAAGATATAAACAAAATAAAGGTTATGCTGGAAGCGGAGCGGCCTACGGTAAAAATACTGGTGAACTGTGCGGGTTTTGCAAAGTTTGGCGCATTTGGCGGCATTGCGGCCGAGGACGAGACCGCCATGATAGATTTAAATGTAAAAGCGCTTGTGCTGCTTACCCAAGCGGCCGTACCCTTCATGCCGCAGGGGGGGCATATTTTGCAGGTGGCTTCCACGGCGGCATTCCAGCCTCTGCCTGAAATGAACGTGTATGCGGCCAGCAAGGCCTTTGTGCTGAGCTACTCACGCGCGCTCAATAAAGAGCTGCAATCCCGTGGTATAAGCGTGACGGCAGTATGCCCCGGCTGGACCAAAACAGAATTTTTTGATGTGGCGGAAAAAAATGCAGACAGCGGCGCAGTGCACAGCTCGCCGTTTATGGCTGAGCCGCAGAAAGTTGTGAGTGCGGCAATAAAGGCGGCGGAGCGAGAGCGGGAGCTTTCCGTTTACGGCATAACAAACAAGGCACATCTTTTTTTCGCCAAAATATTGCCCGCTACCTTCATAATGGATGCTTGGGGCTGGATGAAGTAGCTCTGTTGTTGATAAAATCCCCGTTCTTTGTTATACTGGATTCAATTCAAACAGAGGGGAATTTTTATGCACGCGGAGGAACTGAAGCACAAGCCAATAGGTACGGTGGCGGGTATTTTTTTGACGCTGGGAATAGTGTTCGGAGTGCTGCTGCTAATATTCATATTCAATTTTTTGCAATTTTGGCTGGGAATAAACTGGCTCACAATATTGCTGTATGCAATTGTTATACTTGCGGCTATATTCATTGTAAAATATATGCTCACAGAATATATCTATCTAATAGAAAAGGACAGATTAAGCTACGGCAGGCGCATAGGCAGGAAGGAAAAGGAGCTGCTTTTCATCCCGTTAAGAGACGTAACGGCTTTTGGCCCCTATGCAGAGCTGGAGCAAAAAATAGGCAAAACGAAAAAATACAGGTATACATTCAAAAAAAAGCAAGATTGGTTCGTGGTGATGTGCGACAAGTGCGCGGTAATAATGTCGCCCACGCCTGAGTATATAGACTGCCTGAAAAACGCTAGGAACAAGCGGAGCGGAAGCAATGAAAACGCCAATACTTGAAATGCTGGAAAGCGTGAGCAAAGACAGCGTCACGCGCTTTTGTATGCCCGGCCACAAGGGCAAAACGGCGCTTTTTGAGGGCGCTGTTTTTGAGCACGACATAACGGAGCTTCCGGGAGCGGACAATCTTTATATGCCCAGCGGCGCCATTGCCAAGTCTCAGCACATGTACGCGAAGGACGTGGGCGCAGCAGCCGCCTTTTTTCTGGTGAACGGCAGCACGGCGGGCATACAGGCCAGCCTGCTTTCCGTAATGGAGCCGGGCGATAAAATAATAATGGCGCGGGATATGCACATCTCCGCAATAAACGCGGTGATCTTATCTGGCGCGGAGGTGGAGCTGGTGTATCCCTCCGGCAGGCACGACGAGCTGCCGGCTGTAGTTTCGCCGGCAGATATGCGCGCCGCCATAAACGCGAATATGGATGCAAAGGCGGTGTACGTCACTTACCCGAATTATTACGGCCTGTGCTGCGATCTAAACGAGATATGCCGTATTGCGCACAACGCGGGCATGAAGGTGATATGTGATGCGGCGCACGCGGCCGCTTACGATTATTCCGTGCTGACGCCTGTTTCGCCCGCCTCGGCAGGCTGCGATATTTGGACCACCAGCCTGCACAAAACGCTGCCCGCAATGAACCAGTGCGCCACGCTGTGCGTGGGCGAGGGCAGCGGTATAGCGGCGGGCAAGGTGCAATCTCGCGTAAACATGGTGCAGACCACCAGCCCGTCCTACCTGCTGCTTGGCTCTATTGATTACGCGCTGGCCTATATGCGAGAGCAGGGTAAGGAAAGGCTGGAGGCGGTGACCGCGCTGGTGGAGGACTGCATACGCGCCATAGAGGCGCTGGGCGGCTACCGCTGCGTAACAAAGGATGTGCCCTTCAAAACGGGCGCATATGACAGGGATATACTGCGTCTTGTGATAGACGTTACAGACAGGGGGCTATCCGGCTTTTCCGCAGCGCGCAAGCTGGCGCGGGAGGGCATAAGCGTGGAGGCCTGCGATTCGTCAAATATAATACTGATATGTACTGTGTCAGACAGCGTGACGGAGTTTGACGTGCTGAAAAGCGTGCTCTACTCAATTAAAGGCACTAACTACAATATAAATACGCGCACGGCCACTCAGGAGCTTACAGACTATTTCAGCGCGCCGCCCGTTGCGGGAATGCGCGAGGCGTCCTTTGCCAAGCGTGTGAATATGCCGCTCATATCTGCCGTGGGCTGCGTTTCCGCGGTGGGAGTGGGCGTTTACCCGCCCGGCGTTCCCATGCTGCTGCCCGGACAGGAGATAAGCTATGAGATGGTGGAAACTATAGCACGGTTAAAGCAGCAGGGCTACAGCATATTCGGCACGGACGGCAACATAGAGGTGGCAGACCTGTAACGCGTGGCACATGGGGCCGGGGCCAGAATGCTTACAGTAAAAGCCAGAGGATATGGGAATTTATTATGTAATATCTGTGCGGAAGCGCGGTTATATAGATTTTATAGATTTGGGAGTTTTTGAACCGTATGAAGGGTTTGTTTATAACGTTTGAGGGTGTGGACGGCTGCGGAAAAAGCACGCAGCTGCGTTTTTTGGCAGAGTATCTGCGCGAGGAAAAGGGAATAGAGCCGCTGGTTACCAGGGAGCCGGGCGGCTGCCGTATAGCAGAGAAGATACGCGAGATTGTGCTGGATATAGAAAATGGCGAAATGTGCGACCAGACGGAGGCGCTGCTTTACACGGCGGCGCGCGCGCAGCATGTACACGAGGTGATACGACCGGCGGTGGAGCAGGGCAGAATAGTGCTGTGCGACCGCTTTATAGATTCATCGCTGGCATATCAGGGGCTGGGAAGAGAGCTGGGCGCGGACGATATTTTTGAGATAAACCGTTTCGCCATAGGCGGCACAATGCCGGACAAGACCTTTTTTCTGGATTTTCCGCCGCATCTTGCCTTTCAGCGCATGAGCAAAAAGCGGGTGCACGATAGGCTGGAAACTCAGGACGAAGAGTTTTATCTCAAGCTTTACAACGGCTTTGTGGAGCTATCGGCGCGCTTTCCCGAACGTATAATACGCATAGACGCGTCGGGCGATAAATTCATGACGAGAGACAAGCTGCGCGTGCAGATGGACGAAATATTGGAGAACAGATGAACGATGTGTTGAAAAGCGCGCTGCAAAGCGGTAAAGTGGCAGGCGCATACATTATAGAGGGCGTTTCCGCGGAGGCGGTGATGGCACAGGCGGATGAATTTTTGATGAGCCTTTATTGCCGAGAAAAGAATGCCTGCGGGGAGTGTTCGGGTTGCCTGAAATACAAGAAGCGAAACCATGCCGATCTGCTTGTTGTGGACACCGCCGCAAAGAGCCTAAAGGTGGAGGATGTGCGGGGCATAGCGCCCTTTGTATACAGAAAATCTTTCGAGGGCGGCTGGAAAACAGTGCTGCTTCCGCGGGCAGACACAATGACAGAGCAGGCGCAAAACGCGCTTTTAAAGGTGCTGGAAGAGCCGCCGGAGGATACCGTTTTTTTGCTGGGTACGGTGAGCGTCAAATATTTATTGCCTACAATTCTTTCGCGGTGTATAATTTTAAGAGCGCCAAAATCGGCAGATAATGCGGCTGAACGCCTAATTGATGAGTTTTCGCTGCCCACCGTGAAAGCGCGGGTACTCATGCGCGCGGCGGAGGGAGATTATTTTTTGGCGGCAAGCTATGCCGCTGCCGATTATTTTACGGTACGCGCTGATATGATGCTAATGCTGGGGAGGCTTTTTTCCTCGCGAAGCATGGCGACCAGCGCAACGGAAAAGCTGATTTTAAAGCATGAGGCTGCTATGGAGCAGGCGCTTAGAATAGCGTTGGTATATCTTCGGGACACGCTCGCTTATAAATATACCGGCGATGCGGAGGGCGTTGCAAATTTCGATATTTTGACCGAGATACAAAAGCACGCGCAAGAGCCTGATATTATGCTGGTGAACACAATGGAGATAATTTCCCGCTTCTTAAGAGAGTGCGAGATATGCGCGGGATTGAATAAAAAGCTGGTATTGACGGGTATGCTTTTTGACATACTGCGCGTGAGGCTGGCAAGCATATAGAAAAAAGGCGGCGCGGCGTATGCGCGCGTGCCGGAAAGTTGGTTACTGTTTATATGAGCACTGTAGTTGGGGTACGCTTTACGGATATAGGCAAGGTGTATTATTTCGATCCGGGCGAACTGGAGCTTGTTTGCGGCGAGCAGGTTGTAGTGGAGACCGCGCGTGGCGTGGAAATGGGCGAAATAGTTATGGAGCCGCGCGAGGTCTGCGAAAACCGCATTGTGAAGCCGCTCAAGAAGGTGGTAAAAAAGGCGGACGTCAAGGATGTAAAAAAGCTGGAGAAAAACAAAAAAAAGGAAGAGGACGCCTTCCGTGTTTGCGAGGAGAAGATAACCGCGCATAAGCTGCAAATGAAGCTTATAGACGTGGAATACACCTTTGATGGGGGTAAGATAATATTTTACTTCACTGCGGACGGGCGTGTAGATTTTCGTGAGCTGGTAAAGGATCTGGCTTCCATATTTAAAACTAGGATAGAGCTGCGGCAAATAGGCGTGAGGGACGAGGCCAAGAAAATAGGCGGCTTGGGACCCTGCGGCAGACCCTGCTGTTGCAGTGCGTTTTTGGGAGATTTTGTTCCAGTATCCATAAAAATGGCAAAGGAGCAGAGCCTTTCGCTTTCTCCCACAAAAATAAGCGGGCTGTGCGGGCGGCTGATGTGCTGCCTAAACTATGAAAATGAACACTATAAGGCCACGCGCAGAAAAATGCCGCGCATAGGCACTACGGTAAAAACGCCGGATGGCAACGCAGAGGTGGTGGAAACTAATTGCCTCACGGAAAAGGTGAAGGTGAAGGTGGCGCTGCCGGACGGCTCTTTCGATATACGCACATTCCCAATGGACGAGGTTCGCGTTAAGGGCAAGAATGCCACTGTTGCCGCGGTGGAAGAAGAAATTGTGATAGATGAAGAGATAAAATCCATACTGGACGAATAACACCCATACCATATAAAAAGCATATCGTGTTTTTCACGGCGCATAGTGCGTATGGGTTTGATGATATGCATGCCGCAATGCCTCTGAATTGTGTTCTCAAATTAAAAACAGCGTTTTTAATTTGAGATTAGCATAAAACTATTGCAATTTACTATTGTGCTGGTTAAAATAGTTTTAGATTTGGTTATGAATCAGACTATTTTATGGAGGTGAACTGGAATGGCATACAAAATTTCGGATGAGTGCATCGCTTGCGGAGCTTGCGCTGCAGACTGCCCCGTAGAGGCTATCTCTGAGCAGGGCGATAAGTACGAGATCGATGCGGATACCTGCATTGATTGCGGAGCTTGCGCCGATACCTGCCCCACAGAAGCGATATCTCAGGCGTAAGGCAGATACATTGGTGACAGAAAGAAATCTGTGCAAGCAGGTTTCTTTTTTTGCATATGGAAAAAATTTGATACTAATTCCATTTAAAAACATAAGGTGAATTCCGCCTTTGGCGGAAGAGAATACGTCCTGGGGCATTTGTGTTTTTATAGCGCGGCAGCGCGTTTGGAATTGCGTTAGGCGCAGCCGCAGCGCGGCACTGCGCAATTTTGCGCAGTATTTCAAATTAAAGACTTTAATTTGAAATTGGTATAAGAGGGGGCGCGTTTTGGAGCGAATAGACGATCTGCAACTCAAGGGGCTTAAAATAATACAGGATACGGAGCTGTTTTGCTTTGGTACAGATGCGGTGCTGCTGGCGGATTTTGCCGCCTGCCGGGCTGCGCGCCGCGTAGCAGACCTGGGCACGGGAACGGGCATACTGCCGCTTCTGATATATGGCCGCAGGCCGGAAGCGCAGTATTTTGGCATAGAGATACAAAGCGCGCTGGCGGCTCTGGCAAGGCGGAGTATGGAGCTTAACGGCGTATCAGGCAGCATACAGATTTTTGAGGGTGATATAGCAAACGCCGCAGATATACTGGGCGGCGGCTTTGACGCAGTGGTATCAAACCCGCCCTATGAAAAGGCAAATGACGGCCGCGCAAGACAGGGAGAGAGCCACAGTATAGCACGTAAAGAGCTGCTGGTGAATTTTGATACGCTGTGCAAAAGCGCCGCTGCTATATTGAAACATGGCGGCTGGTTTTATATCATACACAAGGCCTCGCGTCTGCCAGAGCTAATGAGCACCCTAAAGGAGCACGCGCTGGAGCCAAAGCTCATGCGGCTTGTTTCCTCCGGCATAACGGCAGAGCCAAAATATGTGCTGCTGGGCGCTGTTAAGGGCGGCAGAGAGCATATGAAACTGCTGCCGCCGCTGCTTTTGTGCGGCGAGGATGGCGGGGAGAGCGAAGAGCTAAAGCGAATATACGGAAGGGAGGGCACATGATGCCGGGGAAATTATATATTGTGGCAACGCCCATAGGAAATTTGGGGGATATAACGCTGCGTGCGCTTGAAACGCTCAAGGCTGTGGATGTAATAGCGGCGGAGGATACGCGGCATACCCAAAAACTTTTAAACCACTACGAAATAAAAACAAAGACCATAAGCTTTCACGAATACAGCGATGCACGCAGACGGGGCGAAATATTGGAATTGCTGAAAGACGGCAAGAGCGTGGCGCTGGTTTCGGATGCGGGTACGCCCGTGATATCAGACCCCGGATATATATTGGTCAAAGAATGTGCAGAAGCGGGCGCGCTTGTGGAAAGCATACCGGGGGCCTGTGCCGCGGTATCGGCCGTGGCGCTAAGCGGGCTTGACTGCGCAAACTTTGTATTCGCCGGTTTTCTGGAAACGAAGCAGACGGCGCGGCGCGCAAAGCTTGAGCGTCTCAAGGAGGCGGGCATGGCCGCTGTGCTCTATGATAGCCCCAATCGCGTTGTTAAAACGCTGGAGGATGTCTGTGCCGTGTACGGGGGAAAAACGGCTGTGTGCGTCGCCAGAGAGCTTACAAAGGTATATGAGGAGGTAGTGCGCGCGAATGCAGAGGATGCGCTGGCGCATTTTTCTGCCAAAGAGGCTGTGAAAGGCGAGTTTGTTATAATAATTGGCAGCGCGGAGGCGCGTGTGGCAACGGATGAGGAGATAGTGGCGGCGCTAAGGGAGCGCATAGCCGCCGGAGCCACAAAAAAAGACGCCGTGACCGAGGTCACGACGCTTTTGTCCTGTTCTAAAAACAAAGTATATAAGCTGCTGCTTTCCGCCCAAACGGATTGATATGCCGTATTTGGGACGGATGGCCGCAAAGACTCATTTTGCTTTGCTGAGATGCTCTATGCAGCCTGCGCAAACGTTTTTCCCGTTATAAACGGTGATGTCCTCCATGCTGTCACAGAAAACACAGGAAGGCTGGTACTTTTTGAGGAGGATATAGTCGCCATCGACGAATATTTCCACCGGGTCCTTGGGCTTTAGCCCCAGCACGCGCCTTAGTTCAATCGGCAATACTACCCGACCAAGAGAGTCGAGAGGCCTTACGATTCCTGTAGATTTCATTCAGATCTACCTCCTATTAATAATAATATAATGTATAGCAAACATTAATTACTATTATATGTAAAACGGCATAAAAATCAACAATCGAAACAAAATGTTTATGATTTGTTTAAAAAGAATGCGATTTTTAAAGAAAATGAATAAGAAAATGTGGTTAAATTATTTTTTGAGTAAAATTTGAGCCAAAAATGGACTTAATTGCGCCGAAACGGCAATCGGGTTTGTGATAAAAAATGATAAGGCATAATAACTTTGTGTTATATTATCTTTATGGTATAATACTTATTTAGATGGTAGAAGTAGGCAAGATTTTATGAACAGAGGTGTAATATGAAGATCATAAGCGTATCGGCCTTCGCCGATCTTAATAAGAGTATGCTTATTGGAAAAACAGCCGTTATGATAGACGCGCTTAGGGCGTCCGCAACAATAATAACGGCAATATCCAACGGCTGCGACCGCATAGTGCCCACGAGCGAGGCGAACGAGGCGGCCGCCATAAAAAAGATTTCCGAGGGCAACGTGCTGCTTTGCGGCGAGATAGACGCGCAAAAGGTGGGCGGCTTTGATTTGGGAAATTCGCCGCTTGAGTATACGCCGGATATCGTGGCGGACAGGGTGCTCATATATTCCACCTCAAACGGTTCAATTGCGGTGAAGGGGCTGGCGGACGCGGAAACCATAATAATAGCAACTTTTATAAACGCTACGGCGGCTGCGCAGCGCGCATTTGATCTGCAGAGGGATATAGTGCTGGTTTGCGCGGGCACCAAGGGAAAGTTTTCCACGGACGACGTGGTTGCTATGGGCTGCATAATAGACCGTCTCATAATGCTGGACGAAACGCTGGAAACGGACGATCTGGGCAAGGTTGCGCTAAAGATATACCAGGATTCCAGAAACGATATACTGGGCGCGCTCTCCGGCAGCAGCGACTATGAATATCTAAAGCAGCTGAAGCTTTTCGACGATCTGGAATACTGCACGCGCGAGGATATGTTTGATGTTGTGCCGGTGTATCAAGAAGGTGTAATAATAAAATAATGCCCCGCAGTGGCGGGAATATTAGAGCAAATTAACTTAATGCCGAAGATGATCACCTATGTTAAGTTAATTTGCTCTAAATAAACAAGATGTGGAAAACGCTTGTGAAAGCGTTTTTTCATTAGTAGAGGTGCGAAATGAGTAAAAAATATTACATAACAACTCCCATATATTACCCCAGCGACAATTTGCACATAGGCCACGCCTACTGCACAACGGCTGCTGATACTATAGCCAGATACAAGCGGCAGTGCGGAAATGACGTAATGTTTCTTACGGGTACGGACGAGCACGGGCAGAAGATAGAGAAAATAGCCAATGAAGCGGGTGTTTCGCCCAAGCAGTATGTGGACGGTATAGTGCACAACATAAAAGAGCTGTGGAAGCTTATGGATGTAACAAATGATGATTTCATCCGCACTACGGATGCGCGCCACGTGGAGGGCGTGCAGCGTATATTCAAAAAACTGTACGAGCAGGGCGATATATATAAGAGCGAATATGAAAGCTGGTATTGCACCCCCTGCGAATCCTTTTGGACGGACACGCAGCTGGTGGATGGGAAATGCCCGGATTGCGGCCGCGAGGTGAGCCGCGTGAAGGAGGAGAGCTATTTTTTCCGCGCGTCAAAATACGCGCCCGCGCTTATAGAGCATATAAACGCCACCGGATTCATAGAGCCGGAATCACGCAAAAACGAGATGATGAACAATTTTCTGCTGCCCGGTCTGGAGGATCTGTGCGTGTCGCGTTCCTCTTTCAAATGGGGCATACCCGTGCCCTTTGACGAGGGGCACGTGATATATGTATGGATAGACGCGCTCTCAAACTACATTACCGCTCTAGGCTACGGCAGCGAGGATGAAAGCAAGTTCGAAAAATATTGGCCCGCCGATCTGCATCTGGTGGGCAAGGAGATAGTTCGGTTCCACACCATAACCTGGCCCTGCATACTGCTGGCGCTGGGTTTGCCGCTGCCCAAGCGGGTGTACGGCCACGGCTGGCTCACGCTGCAGGGCGGCAAGATGAGCAAATCAAAGGGCAACGTGGTAGACCCCTATGTGCTGGTCGGCCGCTACGGTTCTGACGCGGTGCGGTATTTTCTCATGCGGGAGGCGCCGCTTGGGAACGACCTGCTCTTTTCAAACGAGCTGCTTTTGAGCCGCATAAACGCCGATCTTGCCAACGACCTTGGCAACCTGCTTTCGCGCACGGTGGCAATGATAGAAAAATACTTCGGCGGCGCGATCCCCGCAAATGAACAGCCCGCCGGTGAGGACGCTATGCTAACGGATATAGCGAACGGTCTTTCGGCGCGTTTTGATACGCATATGGACGCATTGCGGATATCTGAGGCGCTGGAGGAAGTGTGGAAATACATAGGCGCGCTGAATAAATATATAGACGTTACTATGCCCTGGGCGCTTGCCAAGGACGAAGCGAACAAACAGAGGCTGGCAAGCGTTATGTACAACCTAGCCGAGGGGCTGCGCATAGTGAGCGTACTCATAGAGTGCGTTATGCCAAGCACCGCGGCAGAGATACGTGCGCAGCTTGGCATGGCGGACGGCGCGCTGCGCACCATGGACAGCATAGAGAGCTACGGTGCGGACATCGCCGGGCTGCAAGTGTGTAAGGGCGAGGCGCTCTTCCCGCGCATAGAGCTTGAGAAGGAGCTTAAAGAGCTGGAGGCGCTGAACAAGAAGCCTGAGCCGCCCAAAACCGAAAAAAAGGCGGAGGAGCCGCCAGCCGAAATAACTATAGACGAGTTTAAAAAGGTGCAGCTAAAAACAGCGGTTGTCACCGCCTGTGAAAATTTGGAAGGGTCAGACAAGCTATTAAAGCTCACCGTGAAATGCGGAGCGGAAGCGCGCACAATAGTTTCCGGCATACGCGATAGTTTTTCGGCGGAGGAAATGGTGGGCAAGACGGTCATAATAGCCGCCAATCTAAAGCCCGCAAAACTGCGCGGCACGCTTTCCGAGGGTATGATACTTGCCGTGGGAGACGGTAAGGAAACGAAGCTGCTGACAGTGGATGCGCCCGATGGGCTTACCGTAAAGTGAGGACGCCATGCTTATAGATTCGCACGCGCATCTTTTAGACGAACGTTATGATGAAGACAGGTTTGCACTCATAGAAAGTTTGCCCATGAAGGGCATAGGCGCGGTTATAGAATGCGCCTCCGATATGGATACCGCCATACGCGCCGTCGCGCTGGCAGAGGAGCACGCCGCCGTATACGCGGCCGTGGGAGTTCACCCGCACGACGCAAAGCAGTGGGAGACCGCTTTTTCAGCCGAGCTGAAAACGCTTGCCAAACGCAGGAAGGTGGTGGCGATAGGCGAGATAGGGCTTGATTATCATTATGATTTCAGCCCGAGGGAGGCTCAGCGCAAGGTTTTTGAGGCGCAGCTTGCCATAGCGGAGGAGCTTGCGCTGCCCGCAATTGTGCACAGCCGCGAAGCAACGGCGGATATGCTTGCCGTGCTGGCGGAGCATCGCGGTATAAGGGGCGTGGTGCACAGCTTTTCTGGCAGCCGCGAAACTATGGAGCGGCTAGTGGAGCTGGGTCTATACATTGGCTACGGCGGCATGATAACCTTCAAAAACGCCAAAAAGCCGGTGGACGCGGCCACGCACACGCCTATGGAACGCATATTGGTGGAGACGGACAGCCCCTACATGACGCCCGTGCCGCACAGGGGAGAGCGAAACAGCCCGGAGCGTGTAAGGCTGGTGGCGCAGAAGCTGGCGGAGCTGAAAAACATGGATTTTGCTGAAATAGAGAGGATAACTACGGAAAACGCGCGCACGCTTTTTTCGCTGGAGTAGAGAAAATGAACGTATACACATATAAACTGGGCAAGGATACCTACATAAATTTAACGAACAAGTGCACGAACGATTGCACATTTTGCATACGCAACGGCAACGAGGGAGTGGGCGGATACAAGCTGTGGCTGGAGCAAGAGCCTACGGCTCAGCAGGTCATAGAGCTGCTTTCCAAGGATAAAACGGACGTGGTTTTCTGCGGCTTTGGCGAACCCACCATAAAGCTTCAAGAGCTTATTGAGATAGCGCGCTATGTAAAAAGCTATGGCGGGCATGTGCGCGTAAACACGAACGGCCACGCAAACATCTATCACGGAAGAGATGTTGCGGGTGAGCTGGCAGCGGTAGTGGACGAGATATCCATAAGCCTAAACGAAGCGGACGCGCAAAAATATAACGAGGTCACGAAGTGCGGCTATGGCGAGGCCGGTTACGGATATATGCTTGATTTCGCGCGGCGCTGCGTGGAGGAGGGCATAAAAACAACGCTCTCCGTTGTTGACGTTATAAGCGAAGAGGACGTTGCCGCCTGCCGCAAGACAGCGGAGGGAATAGGCGCAAGATTTAGGGTGCGGAATTACAGCAAGTAATACTAATTTCAAATTAAAATCTTTAATTTGAAATACTGCGCAAAGTTGCGCAATGCCGCTATGCGGCTTTGTCTCATGCCATTCTAAACGCGCTTCGCGCTATAAAAAGCGCAAGCACTTTTTAAATGGAATTGGTATAAGTAATGGCGCATGGATTTTTTTTTGACATTGCGGGTTTTGAGGTTATAATAAATGCTGGCAATAACCAAACGGTTGACCAGGAGTTAAATAATTATTCTAAATAACTGCCCGTGCCGTGGGCGGTTATTTGCTTTTTATGGACATCTGCCATATTACAATAATTATCACTGCGAATATAACTAAATATTCCATCATACGGCAGTTTCAAAATGCATAGTATTTTGAATGAAATCAATATTGAACGACATTCCAGCCTGAAAAATGAAAAAACATTTTTCAGGTCGCGCAGGATCGCGCGTGATTTAAACAGATGTTTTAAATCGGAATTGGTATAAAATACCGCCGTTAAAACTCGTGGCGGTATTTTTTCATATCCACAAAACCGTC
>CAYXBW010000021.1:0-28251 GCA_964463305.1 uncultured Christensenella sp.
GCCGGATTGTACGCATTTTGTTTCCGTTTTCATATCTATCACCTCATTATATTATGTATATTTGCATAGTCTTTGGAAGCCGAAAAAACAAAACCCGGCTCAATTGAGAACCGGGTCTTCACCGAAACACCTCGGCCAAAGATCAGAAAATCTCCCGTTTCTCTATCTGCTCTTTTATCATATCCATGAGCGCCTCGCGGCGCATACCGTCTAGCTCTCCCACGCCGCGCTTTCTTACCGCAAACGTGCCTTCCTCTATCTCCTTTTCGCCCGCTATTAGCATATAGGGGATGCGTTCGTTACGCGCTTCACGTATTTTATAGCCTATCTTCTCCTGCCTGTCATCCACCGTTACGCGAATTCCTGCCGCCCGCAGCTGCGCCGCAAATTCGTGGCAATAGTCTGCCGCGGCGTCTGTTATGTTCATCAGGCGAACCTGCTCGCTCATCATCCACATGGGCAGCGCGCCCGCGTATTTTTCTATGAGCATGGCCAGCGTGCGCTCATAGCAGCCAATTGAAGAGCGGTGTATTATCATGGGGCGTTTCTTCTGCCCGTCACTGTCCACATAGGTCATGTCGAAACGATCCGCCAGCGCGAAATCCACCTGCACGGTGAAGAGCGTGTCCTCCTTGCCAAACACGTTGCGGAACTGTATATCCAGCTTTGGCCCGTAAAAGGCCGCCTCCCCCTCCGCCTCCACATAGTCTAGCCCTATGTGATCAAGTATAGTTTTCATGGTGCCCTGCGCCGCTTCCCAATCTTCTGCACTTCCCACATACTTATCCGTATTGGCGGGGTCCCACTTGGAGAAGCGGTAGCTTATATCGCCCTCTATGCCAAGCGACTTCATTACCAGCTTTATGAGATCCAGCGTGTCTTTAAATTCCGCCTCCAGCTGATTTGGCATACATATTATATGCCCCTCTGAAAGCGTGAACTGGCGTATGCGTATAAGCCCGTGCATCTCGCCCGAGGCCTCGTTTCTAAACAGAGTGGAGGTCTCGTTGTACCTAATGGGCAGCTCGCGGTAGGAATGGTGCCCCGCATTGTATATGGTAAACTGGAAGGGGCAGGTCATGGGACGCAGCGTGAGAACCTCCGCATCCTTTTCCTCGTCTCCCAGCACAAACATGCTTTCTTTATAGTGATCCCAGTGACCGGATATCTTGAATATATCGTTCTTTGCCATGTAGGGCGTTTTGGTGAGCTGGTAGCCCCTGCGCTCCTCCTCGTCCTCTATGAAGCGCTGCAGCACCTGTATCACCTTGGCTCCCTTGGGCATTAAGAGCGGCAGCCCCTGACCAATCGCCGGATGGGTAGTAAAATAGCCCAGCTCGCGCCCCAGCTTGTTGTGGTCTCGCTCCTCGGCCTGCTTGAGCTTTTCTATATATTCGTCCAGCTCCTTTTGATCCAGAAATGCCACGCCGTATATGCGGCGGAGCATCTTGTTTTTTTCGTCACCGCGCCAATACGCGCCCGCCGTGCGAAGCAGCTTGGGTACGCGCACCTTGCCGGTGGAGGCCACATGCGGGCCGGCGCACAGATCCACAAAATCACCCTGCTTGTATATGGATATCTCCTCGCCCTCCGGCAGATCCTCTATAAGCTCTACTTTATAATCTTCGCCCAGCTGCCTCATTAGCTTCAGCGCGTCCTCACGGCTCAATACGGAACGCTGAAGCGGTATATTTTGAGCTATTATGCGTTTCATTTCCTTTTCAATAAGCGCAAGGTCATCGTTTGAAAAGGGTGTTTCCGTATCAAAATCGTAGTAAAAGCCGCTGTCTGTAGCCGGGCCTATTGCCAGCTTGGCCTCAGGGTACAGCTTTTTCACCGCCTGTGCCAACACGTGGGAAGCTGTGTGCCACAACGCTTTTTTGCCATCCATATCTTCAAATGTGAGTATCTCTACCAATGAATCATTAGTTATGGGCGTTTCAATATCTGTGGTAACGCCGTCCACCTTCATGCAAAGCGCCTGCTTGCCCAGCTTCTGGCTGAGCGCCTTTGCTATATCAAGGCCGCTTGCGCCCTCGGGAAATTCTTTTACACTGCCGTCTTTAAGCTCTATTCTCATTTCATCTCACCTGTCTCCGATAATATATATGGCTTATTATAGCAAAAAACCGCCGCATTCACTAGCTGTTTATTGCAGTTTAGTAAAAGATAGCAAAGCACACTTTTGCTAAAAACTGCCATGCCTAACGCTTTGCCACGACCGCCAAACGCCGCCCGCGAATTGCTACTATGATACACCCAAAAATGAACAGTTGTCAATGTTTCCGCCCCCACCCTCATAGGCCGCCAACCATAGAAAAAGCCGCGCGCAGCAAGGGCAGGTCTTTGGAACAAAAAGCACACAAAGCAGTTTTCCTCATGAGCGTTTTATACCAAACTTCACCAAGAATAAACCTAGCAAGTCGCTTTTTAGCGGCATTTACGTTTTTTGCCCGCGCGGATAATGAATAAGCTCTGTTGCAAGTTTGTTTTTTCGCCAAAAAGAAAGCAAGCCGTCTCCCCCATATGGGAGCGCGGCTCGCTTTGTTTTGCCTAAAAGTTTTTGCTCTTATATAAATTGGTTCGCGCTGCATATTTCTACGCGCCTTGCGGCGGGCAGAGTATTTCGGCGTCACACCTGTTTATACATGGCGTCCAGCATCTGGTGCAGCATTTCGTTTTGGCTCAGGCGGTAATACCAGGTACCATCTATGACCTCCGCATCGCCCTCCTGCATTATGTTGAACTGCATCTCATCTATGTTTGCGCTGTCCAGTATTTTGGCTACGCTCAAAACGTTATCAAGAGTCATATTGGTACGCATGAATTTCATGAACGTATCATAAAGGCCGGGGGCTGCGTTCACCGCGCCCATCTCCTTTATTTTGCGTGCCATAGCGCGTACAAATTCCTGCTCATGCTTTTGGCGGGAAAATTCGCCGTCATTCATATCGTGACGGTTTTCAAGATACTTGCGCACCTTGTTGCCCGAAAGCGTTACCGTTGCACCCTTTTTGCCCACATCCGGCACGCTCTGATCCAGCGTCACTTCCACGCCGTCAAGCGCGTCTGCCAGCTTGGGCAGCCCGTCTAGGTCTATTGAGATATAGTAGTCTATGGGAACGTTTATTAGCCCGTCACACTCTAAAAGCTCCGCTACGCAGCGCATAGAGTTTTCGGCAGAATATTTTGTGGGTCCGCCGCCATAGGCATAGGCATGGTTTATTTTCTCCACAACCTCGCTCTTTATCTGGCCGCCCTCATCTACATGATACACCTTTGCGCGGCTGTCTCTTGGTATGGATGTACAGGTGATTTTATTTGTGTCATTGTCTATGCTCACCAGCATAACCATATCACTGCGCCAGCCCATATCGCTTTTCACACGGCTTGAATCTGAGTCTATGCCCAGCAGCAGTATGTTTGTTATATTTTCCTTTGGCTCATACTTGTTGCCGTTAAATTCCACTATACCCAGATCTGCGTTCATATCTGTGGTTATGTCATTTCCCACGGCGGCAGAATCTGTGATCTCGCCCTGCGGTTCCGGTG
This sequence comes from uncultured Christensenella sp., assembly GCA_964463305.1. Classification (GTDB taxonomy): domain Bacteria; phylum Bacillota; class Clostridia; order Christensenellales; family Christensenellaceae; genus UBA5399. The sequence continues at coordinate 3,553 of CAYXBW010000021.1, forward strand.
TTGATTCTGCGGCGGGCGCGTTGCCCGAAACATTGCTTACTACAGCTCCCTGCCCTTCAGATTCGGCAGGCGCGCTTTCCGGCTTGCCGCATCCCGCAAGAGATACCACCAGCGCCAATACGGTAAGTATGGCTACGAGCTTAACTATGTTCTTTCTCAATTTGTTATCCTCCATAAACCTAAATAAAAATCCAAGCATTTTCAATAATATTATGAAACGCTCAGTAATATTGCGATTCGTTCACAGTTTCTTTACAATTAGCGGCATTCACCGCCATTTTTTGTCCTCTCGCTTATCAATAGACGAAAAACACATCCGCATTGTTCCATCGTATCGCATATTTTACATAAATATATTTTTCAGTCTGTATGCCTATGCGTTAAAATTGTTTTTACAGCGCAAACAATATTTTAAAGGCACAAAAAAAGCGCACGGCATACCGCGCGCTCTTTATGCATTATTTTAATAGTTTTGGCTGTAATAATCGCCCCGGCGGTAATCGTACACCGCGCCCGCGCTGTATATATCCAGGCTTTCAAGCGCCTTGCCCGTGCCTATAGCCACGCAGGAAACGGCATCCTCCGCCACATAGCAAGGTATCTTGGTGCGCTCTGTAAGCAGCCTGTCAAGGCCGTACAGCAGCGATCCTCCGCCCGTCATGCATATTCCGTTCTCCGCTATATCTGCCGTAAGTTCCGGCGGGGTGCGCTCCAGCACGCTGTGCATCGTTTCCATAATGCGGTTGAGCGGCTCTTGCAGCGCTTCTATTGTTTCGTTTGAGGATACCGTTATTGTTTTGGGCAGGCCGGATATGAGGTTTCGTCCGGTCACCTCCATATATGCCTCCTCCTTACGTGGGAAAGCGGAGCCTATGTTTATTTTTATTTCCTCAGCCGTACGCTCGCCAATCAGCATGTTGTATTTCTTTTTTATGTAGCGTGATATATATTCGTCAAAACGGTCGCCCGCTATTTTTATGGAATCGCTTATAACGGCGCCGCCCAGCGAGATCACCGCAGTATCCGCCGTACCGCCGCCAATATCAAGCACCATATTGCCCTGCGGCGCGCCAATGTCTATTCCCGCGCCTATTGCCGCCGCAATCGGCTCCTCTATGAGGCAGGTGTGCCTTGCGCCCGCCTCCTCCGTGGCCTCTATAACGGAACGCTTTTCCACCTCGGTAACGCCGGAGGGAACGCACACTACCACACGCGGCTTAAAGAATATGCGGCGGCCTATGACCTTGCGCAGGAAATAGCGCAGCATACGCTCAGTATCGTGGAAGTTTGATATCACGCCCTCTCTGAGCGGACGCACCGCCACTATATTTCCCGGCGTGCGGCCCAGCATTATTCGCGCTTCCTCGCCAATGGCAAGCATCCTTCCCGAAAGCCTGTCCACCGCAACAACGGAAGGCTCCCTCAAAACTATGCCTTTGCCCCTAACGTACACAAGCACAGTGGCAGTGCCCAAATCTATCCCGATATCATTGAAATTCATCCCGAAAAAGCCCATTAATGAAGCCTCATTTCTCAAATTTTCTGTGTTGCTTGAAACATATACCCATATAGAATATATAATAATACATAGACGGAGTTTTTTCAACTGTTTGTTTGTTACGCGCGGCATCACACGCGGAATTTCAGGCTTTGCCCGCTCTTTTAGCGCAACCGTTTGCGCGGTAAAAAACCAACTGCCCATAGAAGGCAGCCCCGGTGCGTGCTTAACGCGGGGCAAAGCACCAATAGCGGCACAACAGCAAAGATTTGCTGCATATTCGAAAAATAAAACAGGGGAGCCTTCCCCCTATTGGCGCAGGCTCCCCACAATATGCCGCATTTAATCTCTTGGCACAACATCCCAATTTCTCATAGCGCTGGTTTCACGGTATATGGCATCAAGCTCTTCCCCCTTGAGCCATTTTTTCAGCTGCCTCACCACGTTGCTCTTGCGCTTCCATCCGGCTAGCAGCCTGTCCCAAACATAGTCACAGAACCCGCACATGGAATTTGTTAGGGCTTCGTCCTCTGTGTATATAGATCTTACCGGTTCATTCAGCCAGGCAAGGCTGGCGCTGTCCTTTAAAGTGAGCGTTTCCACGCCTATCCGGTCAAAGGCACACTTGGGCACCAGCGCCACCTCGCAGTCGCTGCGCTCCTGCATTGCCTCCAGCAGGCGTGAAAGCTGGCGCTTGAGCGTGTTGCTTGGAATATATGCCCTGTGCCCCAGCACTTCTGAAATTGGCACGTTAAGCTTTCTTTCCTTGCACAGAGCCTCTAAAAGATCATCTCTGCACAGTATAAGTTTTATGGGCACCTGAGGGAAGCCTTCATCCGGCTGCAGCAGACATTTAGGAACATCCGCCTTGTCCTTGCCCGCAATGCTTTTGAATTCGTTTTGGCGCATAAAGCCAAAGCAGGGGGTACGCTGTATGGCCATAAAGCCCTTTGCGCTCTTGGGCGAAACAGCCGCCACAGACGAGAGAAAATCCCTTTTTATAGCGCTTTGCGCGCAGGCCTTGGCCTCTGTGCAAAGCTTTACATCCTGCTTTATATCTATAGGGTCTGTATACATGGCAGTATACATGCCGTCCTCTACCTCGGCATCGTTGTACAGCCGCAGGCTCCAGTAGCCCTTTATGCAGCATGCCAGCATAACGTTTTTGGGAAGCTCTATATCGCAGTACATCGAATTTATATTGCCCATCATTCCCTCCGCCACCCATGTGCCCGCAAACATGGAAATATCCGTAGAGGAGGTTTGGTTATGTACCACCGTGGTAAAAACTGTGCCTCTGGCTATAACCTGCTTCATTTTTTTTATGTACATAAGCATGAAAGCAAAATCGCTTGTAAGCCAGTCAAAATCTGAATTCACCACATTTACCACCTCCTGGCCGGGCGGCAGCGTCATTATATAGTCCAACATTGATAAAACAGCGCTTCTAAGGCCTTTCTTACCCAAATACACATGATATGTAACCGTGTACTCTCCGCTTGTTTGCCTTTTTGGCGGCGCGGTACGCGGCTTCAGCGCCGGGGAATCCTCGGTTACAAGATACATTGCAAGAGCGGCTTCATCAGAATCGCCCTCTATTTTATGCGGCGCGGCAATTATCTTTGCGGCGTTTTCATCATCTATAGACAGCAGCGCTGCGGCTATAGGCCTAAGCCCCTTGCTGCGCGTGGTGAGCTTACGCTCCCCTCTGCGCCACTTTGTAATAAGCGAATGATCCACCCCGCTTATTTCAGACAGCCTGCTTGAAGAAATCTGCAGACGGCCCATCAAATAGTCCAGATGGTTGCCGGACTTTTTTTCAAGAACTTTGTACATAATCAATCCCTCTTCCCTGTGTAGTAAAAAAACATATATGTTTTTCAAACAAACGACCCTTTTTGAACCAATCAAGCTAAAAAATAACTCATTTGGGCATAAAAATCATTATTTGAATATTAGCTTATGTGTACAAATATTGCCTAAAGTAAAAACAAACCATACCCTATGCAAAAAAAAGCACAAAAAGCGAATTACCACCCTTACGCCATCTTTACATGAATACAGCTTGAAAACGTCTATTAATCAGATATTTTTGTGAACCACTATAATGATACTGTATGGTTTTTCAAAAATCAATACCGCCGGCGCTTTGTTGCAAAAACGTTCACACCTTTGTAACAAAGCGCTATATGTGTGCACGTTGTTGATAGAGTGAGACAGTTTTGCATATGCAACTTACGGTAAAAATTACATAATACGACCATTTGACAAAATAAGCCGCAAAAATTGTACGCTTACATTTTAAAGTGGACAAATTGCCTAAAGAGCTATACTATGTAAAATAATGATAAAAATACCCTCCATGCAGCGGAGGTCGTTTGATGCAAAACTCGGTTTATTATGGCGCGGCAGCATTTGCCCGCCCTGAATATGATAAAAATTATTTTCTTTGGAGGTAGAATCTGTGAAAGTCGGTACTGTTACAGAGCTTAAAAGGCACGAGTACAGAGTTGGTTTGACGCCCAACTCCGCCAGGGAGTTTGTGAACCACGGCCATGAGGTGTACGTTCAAAAGGGCGCGGGGTCTGGAAGCGGCTTCCCTGACGAGATGTATATGAAGGCAGGCTGCAATATATTAGAAAAAGCGGGCGACATATTTTCCATCTGCGACATGATAGTAAAGGTAAAAGAGCCGGTCAAACAAGAGCTGCCCCTCATAAGAAGCGGACAGATACTATATACTTACCTGCATCTGGCGGCAGACCGTTCGCTTACAGAAGCGCTGATGAAAACAGGGTGCACCGGGGTTGCCTATGAAACTATTGTGGGCCGTGACGGAAGCCTGCCCTGCCTAAAACCAATGAGCCAGATAGCCGGCAGGCTGAGCGTGCAGGAAGGCGCCAAATTTTTGGAAAAGCCCTTTGGCGGGCGCGGCGTGCTGCTGGCGGGAGTTCCCGGCGTATCCAAGGCAAACGTTACAATAGTGGGCGCGGGCATTGTGGGCATAAATGCGGTTAAGATGGCGCTTGGGCTGGGCGCTCACGTGACCGTGCTGGATGTAGATCTAAACAGGCTTGAATATCTTGAGGATGTTTTCGGCGTACGCGTAAATACGCTTTATTCCACACCCGAAAACCTCAAGGGTTCACTGGAGCAGGCCGATCTGGTGATAGGCGCGGTGCTTATACCGGGTGCGGCTGCGCCCAAAATAATAAAGCGCGAATACCTGAAAACAATGAAACCCGGCTCTGTGATTGTGGATGTGGCAATAGATCAGGGCGGATGCACTGAGTGCAGCCGCGCCACCACGCATGATGAGCCTGTATACATTGAAGAGGGCGTTGTATTTTACTGTGTGGGAAACATGCCCGGCGCTGTTTCAAACACCTCCACAAACGCGCTAAACAATGCCACGCTGTTTTACGGTCTGGAGATGGCAGACAACGGAGTTAAAGAAGCCATGCGAAACGACCGCGGCCTTCTGCAGGGGCTGAACGTTTTTGGCGGCAACCTTACCTGCCAGGGCGTAGCGGATGCTTTCAACATGCCGCTTGTACACCCGGAGGATGCTCTGGGAATATGATGCGCTGTTATGCAAAATGCCCCGCAGTTTATGCGGGGCATTTGTTTTGTATCAGAACGTTTTATTTGATCTACCGCAACAAGGCTCAGGATATGCCTGTGCGCTCCTGAAACGGAAGGGCGTATTGCAGCGGCACAGCGGCGGCTAAATTTTTAGCAAAGCCTTGGTATAAAACATCTTCTAAACGCAGCACTGCGCCCATATATTTATGCAAGAGGGCATATTTTGCCCTGCGCCGCTTTTTACAGCCGCCACTGCCTGCGCGGCAACACTTTTATTTTTCCTGCTCTGCGCTGAAATCGTAAAAATTGTCTTTCACCTTCCACAGCCGCTCCAGCTGGTAAAAATCGCGTTCCTCACGGTGGAAAAGATGCACCAGCACCTCGCCGTAATCAAGCACTATCCAGCGTCCCTCGCGCTCACCCTCCACGCGTGTGGGCTTTATGCCTTCCTTCTCAAACATTTTTTGCTGCACCTCTCCGGCCAGCGTTTGCACGTGCGTGGTTGAACCCGCGCTTGCAACCACAAAATAATCAGAGATTATAGTGAGATCGCCCACCTTTAAAATTACTATTTCCTGCGCTTTTTTGCTATCCAGTATTTCGGCTATGCTTCTAGCCATATTGGAAATTTCCATATACAGTCTCCCTTTGATACTATTTACATTGTTTTGGTTTTATATCGCTTCGCCGCTTGAGGCCTATGCCCTGCGGAAAAAAACTTATCCAGCCGCTATGCGCTCTGCCTTGCCTCAGGCATACTATGCATTTGGGGCGGGCATTTTTTATATCTTATCTTTTACCGTCCATCTGAAATAATTGTATGCCGCCACAGAATCTGGGTCTATCAAGCTTCCCTTTTGCAGTATATCGTTTAGCGACATCACTATTCCCATAAGCATGGCTTTGTCTATATCCTGCTCAGCCGCGCGGCGCACTGCCTCCACGCCCTCAAAATCCCTGCCCGGCTCTATATAATCTGCCATATATATTATCTTTTCCAAGAGCGACATATCGGCCCGGCCTGTTGTGTGATACTTTATGGCTGTCAATACCTCACAGTCTGTCACTATGCCCTGCTCCTTCAGCCAGCACGCAGCCACAGGCCCGTGCAGCGTCTTTTCCGAGAGCGATATTATGCCGTATTTTGCCGCCATCTTGGCATTGTCCATCTGCTTTGTTATATCGTGCAGCAGCCCTGCCAAACCTGCGCGCTCCTTTGAAATACCAAAGCGGTTTGCCAGCTCAAGAGCGGTCTGTTCCACGCCAAGGCTGTGCTGAAACTTTTCGCCCTTAAGATTTTTTTTGAGCAGCGTGGTAAACTTTTCCCTGTTATTTGTATAATCCGCAAGCAATGATATACTCCTCCACCAGCGCGGGCACAAAGCACGAAATACTTTTTCCCTGCGCCACTCTTTCTCTTATATATGACGAACTTATATAAAGCCCGTCGTAGCGCGATATTTCTATAGAAACACCGTACTTTTCCTTTAGCCGCGCGGCCTCCGCCATAACCTCCAGCATCTCGTGCTCCTGCCGCCTCACGCATATGAAACGGGCAAGCCCAGCCAGCGCGGAAAAATCTTTCCACAGCTCCATTTCAAAAAGCGAATCAGAACCTATTATGAAATAAAAATCCGTCTCTGTATATTTTGCGGTCAGCTCTTTCATGGTATCCACGGTATAGGTGTAGCCACTGCGCTCCACCTCCATACCGGAAAGCGCCAGCCGCTCCTCGCCAGATATTGCAAGCGCCGCCATACGCATGCGCTGCGCCGCCGTTGCAAGAGCTGCATGACCGCGCTTGTGCGGCGGATTGCCCGTGGGGATAAGCGTTACCTTTTTAAGCTCAAACTCTGCCAAAACGTTTAACGCCATATTTATGTGGCCGTTATGTACCGGGTTGAACGTACCGCCAAGTATGCCCTCACGCACACGCGGGTAAAGCGGCCTTACATTATCCATTATCTCAATTTTGTGAGAAAACTCCATAAAATCCTCTAATGCTAATTCCGCAAAAAACATCTGTTTTCTTGGAAAGCGCCCGCTTGCGGCGCGGCATATTCTGCGCAAAGCGGCGCAGAACTCGTCTCATGCCATTCCAAACGCGCTTGGAATTGTTTTACAGCTCTATTTTTGGCTCCTCCGCCTGTCTGTACATCACAAACTTGCGCCCCAAAGTGGAAACAGGCTGCGCGCCGGCTGCTTCGCAAAGCTGCTCCATAGCCTCCCTTGCGGAAAGCGGGCAGTTTTGCTGCACCGTGCCCTTTATAAGCTCGCGCGCGCAAAGCGCGTCATCCGCCTGTTTTATGAGGTTTTGGGCTATACCCTCCTTGCCTATGTGTATGATTGGCTCCATGTGCTGCGCCATACCGCGCAGTTTTGCCCTCTGTTTTCCTGTAAGCATAAAATATTTCCGTTTCTATATATATAATTCTTCAGCGCCGCCCGCTACCAACTTTTTTCTAAAGCCGTGTGCGGTGGGTGTTTTGCACTATAAAAAGCACACTCGCATGATCATTCGTTTTGCTACTCTACAAAATCAAATTCCTCACCATTCAGCCGCACCGTATCTCCATCCTTCGCGCCCGCGCGCCGCAGCGCCTTTATGATACCCATATCCATGAGCAGCTTGTGGAAGTGGTGCATAGAGTCCGGCTCTTGGGGGTCTATGCGCGCAAATATCTCATCCAGCAGCGATCCGTTTGCCTCCAGCACGCCGTCCTCCGCACGCTCCACCTCAAAGGTAAGCGTATCGTCCTCATTTTCCCACTCTGCCACAACGCCCTCTTCCTCTATGTCGCCCTCCTCCGGCAGTGTTTTAAGCACTTCTATCATGCCGTACTTTATGGCCTCCACGCCTTGAGTTGTGGCCGCAGAGGCGAGGTATACCGTTTTGTCCGGATAGGCCTGCTTAAAGCGCGCCAGATTTTCCTCCGCGCCGGGCAGATCTGCCTTGTTTGCCACCACTATCTCCGGCCGCTCCGCCAGCTTTTCTGAATAACTCAGCAGCTCCTCGCGTATTATTTCGTAATCCGAGATAGGGTCGCGCTGCTCTGAGCCGGCTATATCCAGCACGTGCGTTATCATGCGCGTGCGCTCTATATGGCGCAGAAAATCGTGCCCCAGCCCAGCGCCATCCGCCGCGCCCTCTATCAGCCCGGGTATATCGGCAATTATAAAGCTGTAATCATCCGTTTTTGCCACACCAAGGTTTGGAGCCAGCGTGGTAAAATGGTAATTCTCAATTTTTGGGCGCGCCGCCGTCATGCTGGATAAAAGCGTAGATTTCCCCACGTTGGGAAAGCCCACCAGCCCCACGTCCGCAATGGATTTCAGCTCCAGTATAACACAGCGCTCCTTAACCTTTTTTCCGGGTGTGGAAAACCGCGGTGTCTGCCGCGTGGATGTTGCAAACCTCGCGTTGCCCTTACCGCCGTGCCCGCCGCGCAAAACAATTACGGGTTTTTCGCTGTCCCTTATGTCTGCCGCCACCCTGCCGCTCTCCGCGTCATATATAACCGTGCCCACAGGCACTCTTATGACCGTATCTTCGCCGCCCGCGCCGCGCATGTTTTTTTTGCGCCCGTTCTCTCCGTTCTGCGCCTTATACTTTCGGTGCAGCCGAAAATCCATTAGCGTGCGCATGCTTTTGTCCGCAATAAAGGCTATATCGCCGCCCGCGCCGCCGTCTCCTCCGTCCGGTCCGCCCGCGTTCACATATTTTTCTCGCCTGAAAGAAATTGCTCCGTTGCCGCCGTCGCCCGCCTTTATAGTTATCCGTACTTTATCTACTATCATATATGTTTATTTTTTTCCGTTTCGTTTTTTGATTTTGCGCACCGCGCTATTTGCATTTGCACAGCCATAGATACACAATATTTGCTATGCTTATTTTTTCACCATGCTCAAATTTTGTTTATAATAAGGGCATAGATCACTAAGCTTACACTCTTCGCAAAGCGGGCGCTGAGATTTGCACACCAGCCTGCCGTGCCATATCATCCAGTGGTGAGCGTCGCACCAGTCCTCTTTTTTGAACGCTTTCTTGAGCACCTCTGTAACCTTGTCAGGGTCTGTTTCCGCCGTGAAGCCCAGCCGACGCGCCACCCTGCCCACGTGCGTATCCACAGGAAAGGCGGGTATGCCAAAGGCAAAGGCCTGCACCACGCCCGCGGTCTTTTTGCCCACTCCCGCCAGCGAGGTAAGCTCCTCCATACTGCGCGGCACCTCTCCGCCAAAAACCTCCACTATCCGCTGCGCGCAGGCTATGAGGTTTTTTGCCTTGCTGTGATAAAAGCCGCAGCTTTTTATCTGCTCTTCAAGCTGAGATATCTCCGCAAAGGCAAGCTCTTTGGGAGAGGGATAGCGCGCAAACAACGCCGGCGTCACCATGTTCACCCGCGCGTCCGTACACTGCGCCGCCAATATGGTGGCCACCAGCAGCTCGTATGGGTTTTCAAATTCTAGAGCTGTAGTGGTGTCAGAGTAATTATTCCGCAGCCGCTCTATTATCTCCGCTTTGTTCTTCATAGGGCAATTGTATCACAAAGATGAAAACATAAGCAACATATACCCGAAATAGGGTTTTTTTGTCTCCCCTGTACCTTAATAATTTCTTGCGGATAAATACAACATTCTTTATGATTTTGTTACAGAATTTTTAATAATGCTATGCTATAATAAAAACTGTTCAAAAATCGCCGCGGTAAGCATAGGGGTATGTAACGCTACGGCTGTCTCAATAAAAAACAGATTATTTATACATAGATATAAGGACAGGAGTTTTATGGGCGAACCGCAAAGATATACTCCGGACTGCAATTCGGGGCTAAGCAGACAACAGGTAGAGCAGCGGATGCAGGACGGTCTTAACAATCAATATATAGGAAACAAAACAAAATCCTACGGCCAGATATTGAAAGAGCACGGCATAACGTTTTTCAATATTTTAAATATTGTGCTGGCCGCCTTGCTGCTTGCCACAGGCGCGTACAAGGATATGCTGTTTCTGGCAATAGTGATATCAAACTTTGTGATAGGTATAATGCAGGAGATCGCCTCCAAACGCACGCTTGACCGCCTTGCGCTGATTGTGGCGGCACGCGTAACGGTGGTGCGCGGCGGCGCAAAAGAAAAAATACCCGTTTCGGAGCTGGTTTTGGATGATGTTATGGAGCTAAAATCTGGAGATCAGATATGCTCTGACGCAATAGTGCTCTCCGGCGCCATAGAGGTGAACGAATCCCTCATATCCGGCGAGTCTGACGTCATAACAAAGCGGGCGGGAGATTTTCTTTATTCGGGCAGCTTTGTTGTGGCGGGCAGTGCGCACGCGCGCGTGGAGCACGTGGGGCAGGATAATTACGCAAACAAGATATCAGACACAGCCAAAGCGGAAAAAAAGCGCCGTTCAGAGCTATACTCCACCCTGGGCAGGGTGCTGCGCGTAATAAGCTTCATAATAATACCCATAGGCGTTATGCTGTACTGCAAGCAAAATCTTATACTTGGAATGCTTCCAAATGACGCCATAGTAAAAACGGTTGCCGGCATAATTGGCATGATACCGGAGGGGCTAATATTGCTCACCAGTATAGCCTTTGTGACCAGTGTAATATTTTTGGCGCAGGACAAAACGCTGGTTCAGGATATGTACGGCGTGGAAACGCTTGCGCGCGTGGAAACGCTCTGTCTTGACAAAACCGGCACCCTAACAGAGGGAAGGCTTGATTTTGAGGAGCTGCTGCTGCTTACCGATGTGGATGTTGTGCCGCTGCTTCAAAACATCTGCGGTGCCTCCCAGGACGAAAACGCCACAATGGCGGCTTTAAGAAACCAGTTTTCACCACTTACAGATTATAGCGTGAAATCTCTCATACCCTTTTCATCAGACCGAAAGTACAGCGGCGTGTGCTTCCATGGCAGGGGCACATACATATTGGGCGCGGCAGAATTTATTTTGCCCCACAATGAGCAGCTTCTGGAAAAGGAAAGCGCCTATGCGGAGGTGGGCAAACGCGTTATATTGCTTGCACACAGCGAAGCAGAGCCGGAGGGCAACGCCCTGCCGCCCTGCCTTGAGCCGCTGGCGCTCATAATAATTTCAGATATGATACGCCCGGATGCCAACGCCACGCTGGAATACTTCTACAATTATGACGTGGATGTGAAAATAATATCCGGAGACAACCCCAAGACCGTTTCTTACATAGCGGCGGGTGCGGGCGTTAAAAATGCGGACAGATATGTGGACGCCTCCACCATAGATTCTCCAGAAGCACTGCGCTGCGCCGTGCTGGAAAACAGTGTGTTCGGGCGCGTTTCGCCCCAGCAAAAGCGAGACATGCTGGAAATAATGAAAGCGGAGGGCAAAAAGGTGGCCATGATGGGCGACGGCGTAAACGATGTGCTGGCGCTAAAGGCGGCTGATTGCAGTGTGGCGGTGGCTTCGGGCAGTGACGCTGCCAAAAACATATCCGATATAGTGCTGATGGATTCCAACCTAAAGCATCTGCTGCACGTGGTGGAGGATGGACGCAAAATAATAAACAACGTACAGCGCGTGGCAACGCTCTTCATCACCAAAACGGTATACTCTCTGCTGCTGGCCTTGGCCACCCTCTTTCTCTTCGACTCTGCCTATCCCTTCACGCCGCTGCAGCTTATAATAACCTCGTTCGTAACAATAGGCGCGCCGGCATTTTTCCTTGCGCTGGAGCCGCAATATGAGCGTATAAAGGGCAGCTTTATGCGAAACGTGCTGCAAAAATCGCTGCCGGGCGGCCTCGCCATATCCATTGCCATAATACTTGCAAACGCGCTGGTGCACAAGCTGGCCTGCACTCAGCCCCAGCTCTCCACAATGTGCGTATACATTGTGGTAGTGGGCGGAATGTGCGTGCTGCTCAAAGTGAGCCAGCCGCTAACGCTGCTGCGCAAAATAATATTCTTTGGCATGATAGGCGTTTTTGCGGGCGCGGCGCTGCTGTTCCCGGTGTTTTTCGAAATATATCCCATAACGCCGGAACAGGTGTTTGCCACCGTTATACTAAGCGCGGCAATGCCCCTTTTGATGTGGGCAATGGAAAAGCTAATGGCCAAAGTTTACGCCTGGGTGGACAAAACAAAGTCTAAGCGAAAGATGGTAGGCCGTGTTTTTCAGGCCTTTGACGATGAATAAGCAACGTATCATCCGCGCCGTCTTTATTTTAGCCGGGCTAATTTTGATAGCGGATACATTTTTTATACTCACCCGCTCAAACCCCAATCTGGGCGTGGTGCTGCCCGCATTGCTGGGCACACCGCTGCTTTTGTACGGCATATTCAAAGCCCGCCTTGACAGTTTTTTTAAGCGCAAGGCCGGGCGCATAATTAAATGGATATTCATAGGCGGCTATATATTTATGGCGGGAGTGATAGGCATTTTCACCTGCGTGGCGCTCTCCGCTTCGCTCACCGCTCCCGCGCCGGGCGCGCAGGCGGTAATTGTGCTGGGCGCGGGAATACGCGGAGAGCAGGTGAGCCTTTCGCTAAAAAACAGGCTGGACGCCGCCGCTTCGTATCGCGCCCAAAACCCTGACGCGGTGCTGGTGTGCTCTGGCGGTTATGGAGCTGGCAAAACGGTAAGCGAGGCATATGCAATGGAAAAATATCTGCTTTCCATAGGCGTGCCGCAGAGCTTCATAATAAAAGAGGAGCGCGCCACCACCACAAGCGAAAATTTCATATATTCAAAAGAGATACTGGACGGCTTACTTCCCAAGGGCTACAGGGCAATTTATGCCACAAACGATTTTCATATACTGCGTGCGGGAATGTGCGCACAAGACGCAGGCCTTGCCGCCCAGGGGCTGGCCGCGCCCACCCCCGCCGCAATAGCGCCCAATTGCTTTATGCGGGAGGCGCTTGCGCTTTTATATACCTATGTTTTTGGCATATGAAAACACCCGCCCCAAATATTTTTCGCACCACCTGCATATTAATAAATATTCCGTCACATATTTTCATGCCCTGCCGGTCTGAAATGCTTTTGGCATCACCGGGCCCTTTTTTGAACCTATCATACAAGCGCTCACAGCATGTTTTCAAAACGCTTTACAAGCAGCTCCGGCGTTTTGCACTCAAGCGGCAATGAGTCCCACAGCCGTTCGGCCATATTATACAGCGCATGTACGGAAGCAAATTCTTCCACCACTATGCGTGCGCTTGTTGCTATGGGCTGGAAGTAGGCAAATGAATCTTCCTTTATCCATGCGTTCATGCCCGGTATATAATTTTGCACCTGCTCCGGCAAAAGACCTGTTTCCACATCCGGCATGCTTTTTATTCTTGTTAAAAAACCTATCATATCGCGCGCAAAGCTTTTTACCGGCACGCGCACGCGCCTGCCCATATATGCGTTCAAAAGTGGAAATTCCATATATTCCTTACCGCTTATTTCGTTCATCATATTGTCCTGAATCAAAATTCGGCTGGTTTTGCCGGATGAAAAAAAGCGTTTCGCGCTCTTTTGCCCCTGCTTTTGAAATCTTTCCAGCGCGGCTACCTCCGCATCTGTTATTGCCGCGTTCAACAGCGCCTCGCTCACATGCCTTCCGCCCATTATAAAACCGGTTGCCGCACTCATAAAAGCATACTGACCCGCCGGGCGTTTCAGCTTTTTTGATATTGAAACGTCTCCTATGTCTGAGTGGACATCCCTCAGGTTTAAGTATTTCAGCAAAGGTGAGAAGCCCTCTTGCATACTTTCCAGATAGTATTGTACGTGTTCCAGCGTAAAATAATCTTCAAAAATACCGCTGTAAAGGTTTGCCGCATCTTTTTTTGAGCGGGAGCCTATTATGGCGATTTTGCCCTCCATATAATACAGGCTGTCAAGCGCAAGGGGCAGCGAGCCATGTGAAAAATATATCTGCGCTCCCGTAGCGGCACACACAGGCAGCCAAAACTTCAGTATGCCAAATATCTGTTCTATGGGGCGGTTCAGGAATATCATCAGGTTGAACCTGTTTCCGCGATCGGCAAGTTTCAGAAATTTGTTTTGTATGCTTCTTGCAATGGGGGAGGTTGTATAATATTCCTCAGGATTGTATTCGTAGCCCCAAGCCTCAGCCGGCACCTCCTGCATAAAAAGGGTGTTCAAAAAATAATCCAGCGCGTGTTTTTTGCCCATTATGCCCTTATATACACTATGGCGCGCTTCATACAGGCAGTTTTTGCCGGCCTTTGCCCCCAAACTGCGAAAGCTCTCGCCCGTGAGCCAGGCCAACAGCATATCTTCAAGAGTATTTGATTCTGATACCTCGCCATTTAAAACGGAACACAAAAAGTGCTCCAGCTCATTTTTGTCACTTCTGGCGTCCTCCTCTAAAAGAGCACGCATTATCTCGTCAAAATATCTGGATTTGGGGGTAAGCTCCATTGCCCCGTTTTTCCATTTGCTTATCATACTTTGGTGCAGGTGTACTGCTTCGGCAAGTTTTTTGCCGCTCATACCCAGCAATTCCATTACATATGCAAGCGGAGTTTGCGTCTTCCTGGCCATCTGTTGTGTCCTCCATATTTGATGTCAATCCGGCACTGGTGTGTAATAGACCTCGCAAATAGCATATTTATTTTTATTAAATTATAAACTATAACCTGTGGTTTTTGAAACTGTTATAATAGATTTATTTAAAGCATGGTTTTTTTGAAAGTCTTTTTGTCTTACGGCCTGCGCGCCCGCCGCTAAGTAAGCGCGGTTTGCTGCGCTGCTCGTTCTGCCGCGCCTTTTGTTTATTGCGCGAAGTACGGCAATGCCGCTAAAGCCGCCCTTTGTAGGCGCCCTGCCCGTTCAGCAGAAAATTTGTTTTGCCGCCCGCCACATATTCCTGCTCCTCTTCAGACAGCACCGGCAGGCTGCCCAGCTTTTCCATATACTCAAGCATTTCATCTGTAAATTCAAGGCGGTATTTTTCTTTTACCTTCTTTACATCCTGCAATGTCTCACAGGCCAAAAACTCTTCTATCACCTTGCCGCGCACAGTGTCTGTGAGGCTCTCCACTATCTGCTTTATCATGGGCCGCTCCTTGAATATATTATTGTGCCTTAAACATTTTTCCCGTCAGTTTATCTGCTCAGCCCTTTGCCTAACTGCCGTTATTTTTCAATACATAGTTTGTCTGTTTTTTACAGCTATCCAATATTGGCAGCAGCAGCATATCTCTAATCCGCGTCATCTTTTCGTTTTCATTATGTATGGTAAAAAGCAGCTCAGTATCTCCGCAGCCGCACAATGAATCTGCAAATGCAGCGCACATGGCCACAGAAAGCCCCTTCCCGGAATCTCTCAGAGATACGGCCAGCTGCCTGAAAACCAATGAGCTTCCGTCAGCCGAGGTAACAATGCCAATTGCAGCGGGCCTGCCGTCCCTAAGCGCCAGCATGCTGCGCGCCATATCCACCCTGTCTAAGGGGTCTGTAAGCAGCGAAAGCGGATCCATAAGCAGAGGGAATTCATTTACAAGCGCGGGGAGATACTCATAAAACTTTTCTTTTTTTATTTGGGAAAACGGAGTATATTCGTAGCCCGCATTTTCCAGACGGGCAAATAGCCCCTTCCATTTTTCCCGCACCTGTCTGTGCAAAAGCGAAAGCCGCTCATCTGTCAGGTGACAGCGGTATACTGTGGAATGGGAATGCAGCGTATACCCGCATTTTTTGAGCGCGGATTCCAGCTTGCCCCCGTATGAGTGCTCACTCAATACCCTTGCGAATACGCGCTTTGCATAGGGCGGAAGCAGCTGCCGTGCCGCCGCTAAAACCTGCGTGGAAAGCCCGCCTCCCCTGAAGCGCTCCTCCAAAAAAATATAGTCTATCTCCCAATCACTTTTGGAGCTGTCATGGCTCATAAACACCGCGCCTGCCGGGGTTTGCCCCTTTAGCACGGCAATTATTACGCCGCCATACACAAAAGCATGTTTTATGTAGTATTCCAGCGCACCCACCGCTCCGCCAAATAATTTGCTCAGCTCTATTGGCGTGACCACTCTAAATTCAATATCTGATTTTATTGTTGTTGCCCCCATAAAATATGTCTCCGATGTTTTTCTGCACGGGCGTAAATAAATGTTTATCACATAGGCTGCATTTGAGATATTGTATCAAACAAAACCGCGTTTTTCAATATTGCCGCTGCCAAACAACGCGTCATTCCTCCGCTTCCGGCGGCTGATAAAGCTGCGGCTTTATAAATATGTGCTCTGCCGCGGAAAGACCATAATCTATCCTGCGGCATAGCATCTCTACCGCGCGCCTTCCCAGCTCCTCTGTGTTTTGCTCCATAACAAGCGGGGGGCGTTTTAAACGCCGCGTTCTCCTCATATTGAATGTGTCTGAGTATTCCAGCGAAAAATGATCGAATGTAGCCAGGTCTATATCATCCGGTATATAATAATCCAGCTCGTCACAAATCTGCAGCACATAATTTATTGTTATGCTGGCCATCAAAAGCAGCGCAGTGGGATGGTTTTTTTGCGCCAGCCTGCGGTATATATCCTGCTCCCGCGCCGGCTTTCCATCTTCAAAAAGTGTTCTTTGCGGCTTTAGTCCGTGCTCTTTCATCACATCTGTATAGCCTTTATACCGGTCTATCTGCACTGATGTGTTTACAGAGCGCTCATAGGCCATGTACAGTATATCTTTATGCCCTCTGGCTATCAGCTCCTCTGTGAGCACGCGCGTACCCGCATACCCGTCCGAAGTAACAAAGCTGGCGTCCAGCCCCTCTATATACCTATCCAAAAACACCAGCGGAAATTCTTCATCCACCGCCATCTGGTATAGCTTCAAATTCTGTTCATTGTCACTGGGCATCACTATCATGCCCTCCATCATGCCGCTTTTATAAAGCTCCAGATATCTGCGCTCCAGCTCCATATTCTCGCGCGTGTTGCAAAGTATCAGCTCATAACCGCACTTTCTGGATGTTTTTTCTATAGAATCCACAAGCGACATAAAAAAATCCGTATTCAGCTCCGGCGTTATACAGCCTATTATGTTTGTTTTGCTTGTTCTCAGCCCTGCGGCTATGCGATTTGGTATGTATATATATTCCTTGGCCACATCCATTATACGCTGCCTTGTGGCCGGGCTAACGCGCACCTCTCTGTTATTGAGCACCTTAGACACCAGAGATTTGGATACCCCCGCCTTTTCAGCTATAAATTGAAGGCTTATTTTTTTCATGCTAGCTGTCCCCTGACTAACCGCTTTTTTTCTCTGCCGAAATAAAAATGTACGTCCTACCCTCGATTTACAAATTATATCACATTTTTATTGCCTCTGCTTCACAAATTATACCAAAAGCAAACTATTGTACACCACATATGCGGAAAGCGTTTTTGTGACAAAAAATATAATAATTGTGTGAAAGTTCATAAATTCGTAAGAAGTTAGTACCCTACTTGTTAATATTTTTGCTTTATTATATAAACATACAAGGGAATAACCTGAGTAAATATATTTTGCGGGAGAGGGCAGATGAAGAAATTTTTTTATGCGGTAGCCGTTATTGTAAGCGCCATATGCCTTGTTAATCTGGGTGTAGCCGAAAACGAAGCCATAGATATGATACCCGATATGAAACATTAGGCGAGGTGCGCTGCAATGATAAACAATTAGAAGCCGTCCGGCGGTAGCGCGGGGCGGTTTTTTTGTGCAAAAGCCTCCCTTTAAAAAATTTTTCCGCCACCTTTTTCAAGGGCAGACCCATTACATTTTCTAGGCGCCGCACTCAAAACAAAGGACGGCGCAGGTAAGAAGACCCTTTTTTCGCCGTCCGGCTATGCTTGCACAAACCTTATACACCTATTGATTAGAGGTGAACCTTTTTTGGTGCGGGCACGCGTTATGCTGCGCGCGCTCCCTCACACATGCGGCACATCCGTGTATTCGGATATCTCGCGGCTCACCGTGCATATATCGTCCATACTCAATCCGGCTATGCTCTCATGCCCGGATACGCGGCAAAAGCTTTTCAGCTCGCTTTTGAGAACATTGAGATAGTTTGCCACGCGCTTGGCCGCCGCCTCGGTATTCAAATTTTTCCTGAGGCTGGGGTCTTGCGTGAGTGCGCCCATGGGGCAGTTGCCCTTGTTGCACACGCGGTACTGCATGCAGGCCGCAGACATCAGCGCAGCGGAGGCTATTGCCACGGCATCCGCGCCCATGCAAAGCGCCTTTACAATATCTCCCGAACAGCGGAAGCCGCCCGTTATTATAAGCTGCATATCCATGCCGTGCGCATCCATATATCTGCGCGCGCGCGAAAGCGCGAAGAGCGTGGGCACAGAGCTTGCATCCCTAAGGTATTTGGGGCTGGCTCCCGTTGCGCCGCCGCGCCCGTCTATGGTAACAAAATCAGCACCCGCGCGGGCTACCACCTCAAGGTCTCGCTCTATATGCCCGGCGGCTATTTTTATGCCCACAGGCCGCCCGCCGGATTTTTCGCGTATTTCGTCCACCAGCGCCTTTAGATCATTTGCGGAGTTTATTCCCGGAAAGCGCGAGGGGCTTATTACATCCTTGCCCACGGGCTTATCTCTCACCTCCGCAATTTCAGGCGTCACCTTGCTGCCCGGCAGGTGTCCGCCCATGCCCGGCTTTGTGCCCTGACCTATTTTTAGCTCTATGGCGTCTGCCGCCTTAAGGTTTTCGGGTGTCACGCTATAAAGGTTTGGCACATATTCAAATATATACTTGTAGGCTGCGGCGCGCTCTTCCGGCAATATTCCGCCCTCTCCGCTGCACATTGCCGTTTTGGCTGCGGCAGAGCCTAGAGAAAGCGCCGTTTTCACCTCGCGCGAGAGCGCACCAAAGGACATGTGTGAAATATATACCGGCATATCAAGCGTCATGGGCTGCTTTGCCCCCCTGCCTATTGTGACGGAGGAATCCACCTCCGCATGCTCGTCCAGCGGGAAGGGTGAGAGCTGCGCGCCCAAAAACAATATGTCGTTCCAGGAGGGTACGTTAAGGCGGGTGCGCATAGGCTCTATAATAGATTCACCCGTGAGCGCCATATTGTGTATATCCGCCATGTGGGTCTCTATATCATCCGCCGCCCTGAAATATTCGCGCGGGTATGCGATCTCTCCTGCCAGCGCCTCTGGCGAGGTTTGATCAAGCCCCTCCTCAATGCCTATCCCCTCCAATATCTCCATGCTTTCCTCTATAAGGGAAAAGCTGGCGCGCGGCGCTCCGCATACCGGGCAGACCCAGTCTCCCGCAAGCGCGGAAAAAGCTCCCTCTGCAGCCTCATCATGCGTGTTTCCGCAGATACCACACTCATACACCGCCCCGCCTTTCTGTGCCGCGGGCGCGCTCTTTTCTGTAATTTTTTCCGCAGCTGCTTCCGGCTCTCCCATTGGCGAAAAGCTGGCCTTTGGTGCTCCGCACACAGGGCAGACCCAATCTCCCTCAAGCTCTGCAAAAGGCCGCTCCGCAGCCTCATCGTAAGTATTTCCACATATGCCGCATTCGTAAATCATAATAAACACCCTCCCTTTTATACTTTATGAAAATCATTGCTCACACAAAACATTTTAAAAACAGCGCCGTCAAAACATTGTTTTACAGCCACATGCACACGGCTTCCGCACAGCGTATGCCGTCAGCCGCCGCAGACATTATCCCGCCCGCATAGCCCGCTCCCTCGCCGCAGGGGAAAAGCCCGCGCAGGCTTGATTCAAAGCTTTCACTGCGCACTATGCGCACGGGGGAAGAGCTGCGGGATTCCACCGCCGTAAGCACGGCATCCTCCGCATCAAAACCCTTTATTTTGCCGCCCATCAAGGGCAGCGCCCTATTGAGCGCATCCACAATATATTCCGGCAGGCAGGGGCGTATATCTGTAAAACGCACGCCCGGACGGTAGCTGGGCAGCACCCTGCCCGCGCCGCTTGAGGCCTTCCCTGAAAGAAAATCTCCCACTAGCTGCGCTGGAGCAATATATCCGCCGCCGCCCAGCTCATAGGCCGCGCGCTCCAGCCCGCGCTGGTAGGCTATGCCGCCCAGCGCACCTCCGCTGTAATCCTCCGGTGTAACACCCGCCAGCAGCGCGCCGTTTATATTTTTTTCATTTCTCAGATATTCGCTCATGCCGTTTGTGACCAGCATTTCAGTTTCGGAGGCCGCGCCCACCACGCTTCCCCCCGGACACACGCAAAACGAAAATACGCTGCGCGCCCCCTCCATGTGCACCGCCGTTTTATAATCGGCAGCGGGCAGATTTTTAAAGTCTGCCATATCACCGTACTGCGCACGGTCTATTTCACGCTGAAGATGCTCTATCCGCACGCCCACGGCAAAATTTTTCGCCTCCATGTGTACGCCGCGCTCCGCCAGCATTTCAAATGTGTCACGCGCGCTGTGGCCCGTGGCCAGCACCAGCGCAGAAGTTTGTATATATTCGGTCTTTCCGCCCCGCTCAACGTATACACCGCGCAGCGTGCCGCCCTTTGCCTCAAGTGAGCGGAGCGTGGCGCCAAAGCACACCTCCCCGCCAAGCGAAACAATGTTTTGGCGTATTTTTTTCACCACGCCGCGCAGTATATCAGTACCTATGTGCGGCTTTGCCAGATAGGTAACGTCCTCTGCGGCACCCGCGCGGAAAAACTGCTCCAGTATAAAGCGGTGGCGTATATCTTTTGTGCCGGTTGTAAGCTTGCCATCAGAAAAGGTTCCCGCGCCCCCTTCGCCAAACTGCACGTTGGATTGTATGTCCAGCTCTCCTGTGCCAAAAAATTTATCCACATCCACTGCGCGGCTGTCCACATCTTTGCCGCGCTCTAAAAGTATGGGTCTAAGCCCCGCATATGCCAGCATAAGCGCGCAAAACAACCCTGCCGGGCCGCTTCCAGCTACCACCGGACGAAACGCGCACTTCAATCCGGCAAAGGGAAAATGATATATTTCCTCAGAAAGCTCCGCAGCCGTTCCCTCCCTTGGCGAAAAGCCAGGCTTTATATCTACCCCAAGAGATATATTGTATTGCGGGCTGTTCTTTCGCCGCGCGTCCACCGCCTGCCGCAGCCGCTTTACAGAAATTATGGCCTCCCTTGGCAAGCCCAGCTTTTTTGCGGCGGCCTGCTCCAGCAAGCCCTCGTCAAAACCCGGCTTCATTTTTATATTATCAAGCCTTATCAAAATCCCAAAAATCCCTTCACACGATTTTTACGCAACATTGTTTCGTTTTGCCTTTGCGCGCTTTACGCTAAGCCCGTACCACACAAAGCACAAAGCCAGCCCGCCCAGCAAAATAGGCAGATACCAGCCGGGAAGCGATATCGCCCACATAACGCAGTACATTATTATGCCAAATACCGCCACCAGCAATATTTTAACCAATATCAAGAGAATGCGCGTGATCCGTATCACCGCGGGGTAAAACCTGTCCTGCGGCTGGGCGGGCACATTCCATATGCCGGGGAAAAACTCCACCGCGGTCAATCCCGCGTACAGCGCTATTGGTACCAGGAGCAGCCACTGCATACCGCCTTTACTGGCAAAGCTGTCCACCTCGCCGCGAATATTATAGTGCATGGGCAGCGTTTCGGGCACGGCCGCCCAGCTTGCCGCCACATATATTATAAGGGCGATCAGCAACCCTGCCGCCGCAAATTCCAGCAGCAGCTCCGCCTTGGAAAACTTTATTTTCACACACTACCGTCCCTTCCGCCCGCACAGCTTGCTGTTTGCTGTACGTCTTATAAACATATCAAACTATTGATTTTCTGCTCTGCTCCAAATATGCTTTGCGGTCTTTTCTGCGCAATTGTTGATTTTACAATATTTTCATACAAAATCAGTATTATATATTATTATAACCTATTATTTGCATTAATAAAATGCTTTTGGCCGCTTTGATCTGCCGCCCTGCCCCTACGGCGGCTTGCAAGTGAATACAAGGCTGTGTTATAGTATTTTCGATAAAAGTTTTTAAAATTTGCGGGAGGTACGGATTTGTACACATTAACTGAAGTATCCGGCCATACGGGCGGCGAATGCCACCTGCTGATGACGGAGCAAACAGCCGTTTTGATTGAGGCGGGTTATGATTTTTGCGCCCCTAAAACGCTGGAAAATATAAAAAAAGAGCTGGCCGGCCGGCAGCTTGACGCAATACTTTTAACTCACTCACACTATGACCACGCGGCGGGAAGCCCGCTAGTAAAGCGCGCCTACCCCCATGCCAAGGTGGTGGCGAGCGGTTATGCCGCCAAAATATTCGGCAAGGAGAGCGCCCGAAAAGTGATAGCGGAGATGGATGGCTACGCCGCCAAGCGCGCGGGCGTGAACGAATATGAAAGCCTGGTGGAAGAGCTTCATGTGGATATGGCGGTGGAGGACGGTGACGTTTTTGATATTGGAGATATGCGCTTCAGCGTGCACGCAGCGCCCGGTCATACGCGCTGCTCTGTATGCTATCTTTATGAGCAGGAGAAGCTGTTCATATCCTGCGAAACACTGGGCATTTGCCCCACCTACCCTGAAATACTGCCCTGCTACGTAACAGGCTACAAGGCCACTATGGATTCTATAGAAAAGCTTGCAAAGCTTTCGCCCGCTCATGTGTATGTGGCGCATTACGGCCTCATACCGGATGAGGGCTGCGGCGTATATTTCCGTGATTGTGCAAACGCCGCCACCGCCGCCAAAGATGTTATACTGGCGGGGTTCAAGGCGGGCAAGGATCTTGAGGGCATCACAAGGGACTGCAAGGCGGATTTTTACGATGGCAAGGTGGAACCGCTCCAGCCAATAGAGGCATATATAGCCAATGCGCAGGTAATGATACCCCGCACGCTGGCAGACTACGGCTTCAGCCTGGAAGACGATTGATAATACCGCTTCCGCATTTGTGCCTCTGCGCAGTCTTTCTTCTGCACTGAAATATTTAAAAAATCTTTTACTGTGGAAAGAAAATACACTTTGTGATATAATTGTATTCGGTTTTGGCGGCGGGCACAGTTTTTTTATTTTGCAATTTGCACACTGTATGCCCCATATATCATGCCATTATACCATTATCAAATCAAGAACGTTGTTTTTAATTTGATAGCGCCTTGCCATGCAGGGTCTATGTTCTGCGCAAAAACAGAGCAGCACGCGTCTCTTGCAATTCCGCACAAAAATGCCGGCACTTTTATGCGGAAATAATGTAAGATAGGAGGGCATCCAAACTGAACGCGTTGAACGGGCTATTTTACAAACAGCTCATCAAAAAGCGCTTTACAGATGATGAGCAGCGGCACCTCTACCTCATACAGATGGTGTCTGTTTTCTTTGCTATGCTCATCCACATAATATCTGCTGTTTTTTTTGTTATAGCCGGTCACCCCTCTTTTGTTATATACAACCTTATATCTGTGGGCGTATATGTTTTTTGCCTTTTTTTGGTGGAAAAAAACCACAATACGCTTTCCGGGCTAATTCTCAGCATTGAAGTAATAGTGTACGCCTTCATGGTTATGTTTGTTTTTGGCGTAAATAATTTCATAATAATGAACTTTGCCGTAACGCTTATGATGCAGCTGGTGGTGCGCTACGCAAAAACCGCAATACGTGTCACCGTGATAATGATATTGTGGGTGTGCATGATAATCACAGGCGTATTCACATTTTGGGATCTGCTGCCCCCGCTTATAGATCTGGGAAAGTATGCATTCTGGTTTAGTATGATAAATCTGCACACAGGTATTTTGGGCATAATTGCAGAGCTTACGGTAGACAATATGGTAGGGCAGCTCATAAGCCGTTTCAATCAGGAGCAGCTAGAAAAATTTCGCTCCGAAGCAAACCTTGATCCGCTTACAAACCTTTTCAACAGGCGTTATGCGTCCATTGTTTTAAATCAGCTAAAGGGCGGTGAAATGGGGCTTCAATGGTGCGTTGCCATGCTTGATATAGACGATTTTAAAATAGTTAACGACAATTATGGCCACGAGGTTGGAGACCAGGTGCTAAAGGCGCTTTCCGCAAAGTTTACAGAAACCTTGCGCAACACAGACTATGTTTTTCGTTGGGGCGGAGAGGAATTTCTTATATTGCTAAAGGATGTGGACGTTACAAAGGCTTTCCGTGTGCTGGAAAAGCTGCGCAAAGCCGTCGCTTCCATTGATGTACCGCTAAACGACGGTTCGCGCCTCAAAATAACGGTGACCATGGGCGTTGCCAAGATGGTAGCGTCTGATATTGACGGCAGTGTGCGCCTAAGTGATCAAAAGCTGTACGAAGGCAAGCATACAGGCAAAAATGTAGTTGTTATATGAGATTTCCGCCCTCTGCCAGGCGCCATGGAGCGTCAAAATAATATAAGAACACATCCGCCGCCAGCGGCTTTTTTTATTTTGGAACCGCTGCGGCTTTTTTTACGGGTTTTTGCTCCGCAAGGCGTTTTTTATAGACGGGGCGCGGCACACAATAGTATAATGACTGTATGTGCGGTATCTACCGCAAAACTATACCATAAAAAATACAGGAGCCGTAAGCCGTGCCTTTGCCGCGGCGCAAAATATACATGAGAGATATAAGCTGCGAAAAGATAACAAACGTTGTAAAAGATCTATTCTTACGC
>CAYXBW010000022.1:0-2672 GCA_964463305.1 uncultured Christensenella sp.
ATATGCTGAACGCGGCGCGCAACATTCCCATGCTGCACCAAAGCGTGGAGCGCGGCGAATGGGTACGCAGCGAGGGCATAGAGCTGAGGGGCAAGACGCTGGGCATAGTTGGTATGGGCGCGATAGGCAAAAACCTTGCCACCCGCGCGATAGCCTTCGGCATGAGCGTATGTGCCTACGATCCCTATTTTGACGACGTTTTTGCGGCGGCGCACGGCATAACGCGCATGGAGCTCAATGAGCTGCTGGAGTTGAGCGATTTCGTATCTCTGCATGTGCCGCTTTCGGACGCTACCCACCACATGATAGGCGCGGGCAGCATAGCGCGCATGAAGCCGGGCGCGGTAATAATAAACACGGCGCGCGGCGGGCTAATAGATGAAGCGGCTGCGGCACAGGCAATTAAGGACGGCAAGCTGGGCGGCCTGGGGCTGGATGCTTTTGAGCAGGAGCCGCTGCTGGATTCTCCGCTCAAGGGATTGCCACGCGTGGTGTTCACGCCGCATACGGGAGCGCACACAGCCGAGGCCGTTAAGGGCATGGGTGAAATGGCCGTGGCAAACTGTATAGAGGTGTTGAGCGGTAAGGATTGCAAATATATTCTCAAATAAAAAGGAACCGCGACGCTGTTTGGCGGGCGGAGGACCATATATAAAGAGGTGTATACAAATGAAAAAACAGGAAGTATTGGCAAGGCTGAAAGAATGCGGCGTTGTGGCCGTGGTTCGCGGCGACAATGAAGAAATGGCCATGAAAACAATAGAGAGCTGCATAGCGGCAGGAATAGTGGGTATAGAGATAACGTTTACCGTGCCGGGCGCGCTGAGCCTTATAGAGAAGGTGGCGAAAAAGTATAAGCCGGAAGAGGTGCTGGTGGGCGCGGGAACGGTGCTGGATCCTGAAACTGCGCGCGCAGCTATACTGGCGGGCGCGAACTATGTGGTTAGCCCCTGCCTGAACATGGAGACAGTTAAACTGTGCCTGCGGTATCAGATAGCCTGCATGCCGGGCGCTATGACCATAAAAGAAGCTGTGGACTGCATGGAGGCGGGCGCGGATATTGTGAAGATATTCCCCGGCAACCTGTTTGGCCCTGCCATTATAAAGGCCATAAAGGGGCCGCTGCCCTATGCGGAAATGATGCCCACGGGCGGAGTGAACGCGGGCAACGCCGCCGAGTGGATAAAGGCGGGCGCGGTTGCCGTGGGCGCGGGCGGAGACCTAACCGCAGGAGCCAAGACGGGCGATTATGACAGCATAGTGCGCATAGGCAAGGAGCTTGTGGCGGCAGTTAAGGCGGCGCGCGCATAGTAAAAAGCATCTGCTGTTTTTTGTGGAAAAAGCTGTTGAACAGCACGAGACCGTATGTTATATGACGCTCAATATTGCTTGCGCAGTATTATAAAAAACAGTGCTTGCTGTGAAGAGTATTAAAATATTCTTAAGTCATTCTTAAAAGGGCGTAAATATTGTGTTTGCGTCCTTTTTGTGTGCTATACTGTAAAAAAAACGCAGTCAATGCAAAAAAACAATGGAGGTATATCATGTACTGTCAATATTGCGGTAAGGAACTAATGGACAACGAGGCCTGCAACTGTCCGGGCGCAGCGTCGCAGCAGCAAACGCAGCCACAGCAGGGGCAGCAATATCAGCAACCTAACGGACAGCAGCAGTATCAGCCGGCGAACGAAGAGCAGAACTCTCAGCAGCAATACCAGCAAAGTGGGCAGGATGGGCAGCAGCAATATCAGGCTCCGCCCCAGCAAAACAATCAGCAATATCAGCAGCAGCCGCAGAGCGGGCCGGTGAACGGTATGGCTATTGGAAGTTTTATAGTATCTATTTTGGCGCTGGTGTTCGCATTTATACCGTTCATGACCATCATAGGGTTGATATTGAGCATATTGGCGGTGGTGTTCAGCAGCATTGCCTCACGCCAGATAGCTGAAAACGGAGGCGGGGGAAAAGGATTTGCCGTTGCTGGCATGGTGATTGGTATAATATTGCTTATAATTAATCTTATAGGCGTGATATTTATGGCATCCTGCCTGGGTATGGTATCGTCTTGCCTGCCCTATAGTTTGATGTATTAAAAAACAATAAGCCCGGAGTAGGTAACTGTATTTTGACCGTTTATATAGTTTAGCCCGGCAAGCGCGCAAAGCTCTGAAACATTTATACCGCAGGCCTCCACGGCTGCGGTATTTTTATCGGGAAAGCGGCAGGGGGCGGCGGGATAGGTGCAGCTATCGCAGAGATGGCAGCCGCCCGCCCCAAAAACAAGCGCGCCATGCGGCGAAAACTCTTGCTTTAGAGAAGATGCCATGCGCGAAAACAAAATCCAAGCTGCCTGCATACCCTCAATGTCGAAGCTGTCATCAAGCATCCCTGTATATTGGAACACAACGCCTTGGTTTTTTGCCGATATCTGTGAAAACAAATAGGAGGCATCTCCGCAACCTGGAGGGCAGCCCCAGCAGGAGGCGTATTTGCCGCAGGAATTCATTTTG
This sequence comes from uncultured Christensenella sp., assembly GCA_964463305.1. Taxonomy (GTDB): domain Bacteria; phylum Bacillota; class Clostridia; order Christensenellales; family Christensenellaceae; genus UBA5399. The sequence goes on from CAYXBW010000022.1 coordinate 2,511, forward strand.
CACATATCAAGCAGCTCAGGATAGAATATTATTTTGGAAGGATCTATATTGGCCGCGGCGGAAGCACCCAGGCTTACGGCGGCTTTGATCAAATATTCGGCTGTGAGTGACATTGCTTTTTCTCCGATATCTGTGACTGATATAATCAGTATAAAGCAAGGA
>CAYXBW010000022.1:2772-13376 GCA_964463305.1 uncultured Christensenella sp.
AAACAAAAAAGCAACCTCGCGGCTGCTTTTTTGTTGATTGGGGGTATGTATTGTCAGTTGTCGTACTCTTTTTTAGGCGCTCTTTCAAGCACATGCTATAGATAAACAAAGGATTTGGGTTTAAAACAAAAATGTGGAATAATTTACAATTGTATAAAAAACAGACCGGACACTTTCTAAAAATGGACAGGCGAAAAGTTTTGCGGTATAATTACGGCAAAACAAAAATGTAAAGGTGCGCATATGCCAGAGCATCAGGAAAAAGAGACCGGAAAAAAGCCATTAAAAAATAAAATAATAGCAGCTACTGTGGCGGCGGCCGTATTGGTAGCCTTTGCCATTCCGCTCAGCCTCGCTTCTGCGCCACCCGCAAGGGATGAGGCGGAACAGGGCATAGTGCTGGAAAATAAAAAGGGGCCGCGTGAAAGCGCCGCGCCTGAGCCTGAGCAGGACGGAAAAAAACCTGTTCCGGGAGAGCTGCGCCAATGGACGAACGATAATAAGCAGACTCAGTCCATAGTAGGTAACGATACGGCTATGGGCGCGTCCATAAGCACTACGGACAGGCTGGGAGACCCGCCAAAACCTACCTCCAGCATGCTGCCCGGTCCAAGCGCATACCCAACACCGGAGGGTATAGAGGTGGTTTCTCGTGATGTGAACCCAGAGGACAACATAACGGAGGGAAGAGCTTCTCAATCACCCGTATCAGGTGCGAGCGCGCAAAGCGAAAGTGCGGCTGATACGGCGGGAACGCTGGAGGAAAGCACCACATCCGCGTTGCCCACGGGAGCCGGCAGGCTGGAGGAAAAAACCATAGCGCCGGAGGAGAGCGCCTCAGCAGTTGGCGGCAAGCTGGAGGAGCATATTGTGGAAGCGGCGCCAACAAAGCAGCCGGACAGCCTTGAAGTAGCGGGCGCGGTAAACGGAGAAGATTTTGACGGAGATATAGAAGCGCTCATGCAAAAGCCTGTAGAAACGCGTACGGGCATGCTGCAGGAACGCCTGATGGAACTTGGTTATATGGAAAAAGACCCGGCAGCAGAGGTTTACGATGCGCAAACACAGCTTGCGGTGATGTATTTTCAGCGCAGCCACGGTCTTACCATAACGGGAGTGATGGATGATGAAATCTACAGTTTGGCTATGTCTGACCAGGCAAAGCCGTATATAATAGAAATAGGCACGCAAGGGGAGGATGTGCGGCAGTTGCAGCAGGATCTTTCTTCTATGGGTCAGGGTGTTTCGGTAAACGGAATATTTGATCAGATCACCTCTGATTCCGCGGGCGTTATCTGCGCGGAACTTGGTATGGAGTACGGCGGGGCAGTGGATATGGACATCCGCCATGCGATAGCCTCTCAGGCGGCGATACGCGGAGTTACATACCTGCCGCCCTCACAGAGCCAGGCGGGTGCGTATAATCCGGGCGGCGCGGGAGTGATACCCACAAATGCTGGTGTGGAAAGCTTTATTGCGGCGGCTTCGGCACAGCTTGGGAAGCCTTATATACTGGGAGCTAAAGGACCTGATGCGTTTGATTGCTCCGGGTTTATATATTATTGCCTGAACCAGATAGGATATCAAATAGACTATATGACCTCTGGCGGATGGGCAAAATCCGGTTATACAACGGTAAGCTCCATGTCTGAACTTATGCGCGGGGATGTGGTCTGCTTCAATGGGCACGTGGGGATTTATCTTGGAAACGGACGCATGATAGACGCTTCATCCTCAGACGCTCAGGTGCGCGTTTCCTCAGAACTGGCTACCTCCGGCTATTGGACAAGTAATTTCATCTGCGGCAAGAGGGTGCTGTATTAAGATATGAAAAATCTGTGCGCCGGGGGTATTGCAGATTCGTCCGGCGTTTTTGTTTGTAAATAATCAACCTGCTATATACAGCGGGGGAGGCTGAGCGCGTGAAAGTGATGGCTTGAGATTGACCGATGCTTTGAAAGCATTGGTGTTGTGTGATATTTTGCGGGAGGTGCTATGGAAAAAACTGCTGTAGCCGTTGAGCGGAAAAATGTAATAATATTGGTGTGCTGCATAGCCTTTGGCGCGGCTTTTATAATGGGCGCTGACAGCATGGGCGGGCTGCCTATGGCAGAGCAGCTGCTTTTTTTGATCGCTCAGGCGGCTTTTGTGCTCTTGCCCGGCTGGGCGCTAACGCTGGCAATTAATCCGCAAAGGGATATACCCGCTTTTTTCGTTCTTTCATATATGCTGGGTATGGGCGTTGTTATTGCGGAATATTTTCTGTTTTACGCACTGGGGTTAAAGGAGTGGATGCTGCTTTGCATGAGTGTGGTATCAGCGCTGAGTATTTTTGTGATATATAAAAAACGCGCCGCAATGAAGCAGGTGCGCGGCAGGGCGGCTAATCCTGCATTTTTTGTGTTATTGGGCTTATTGCTTGTTATAGCTCTAACCACGGCTGTTTCAAACTACAACGTGCCGCCTGAGGGCGGGCGCACATTCATATATCAGGATCTGGTGTGGAACACGGGCAATGTGGCATCAATAGCGCATGGCTTTCCCGTGATGGATATACACGTGAGCGGCCTGAGCTTTGGGTATCATTTTTTTGCAAACGCATTTCTGGCGGTATTTCAGAATATATTGGGCATAAGCTCTTATTTACTGAACATAAAGCTGCTGGCAATAGTGCAGGCGTTTGTACTTGCGGGGGGGCTGTACCTGCTGTTTGCCACACTTTTCAAAAGTAAGTGGGCTGCTGCGGGAGCTTCCGTGGTGGCGCTGCTCTGCTGTACCGTGGCTATGCAGCATTATATGTGGTATGCATACGCAACGCCAATAGGAATGGGCTTTTCGCTGGCGGCCGCCGCCTGCTTCATACGCTTTATGCGCCGCATGGACAGCGCAAAGCTTTCGGATGGAGATTTTATAATGTTCCTCATACTGCTGGCGGTGGCGGCAGGAACAAAATCGCTGGCGGCAGGCGGGGTAATAGCTGGGGCGGGCATAGTGATGCTGTGCCAGATATTCAGGCGAAAAAACGTTAAAACTATGCTTTTTGCAGGTATACTCACGCTGGTGGTATTTGCGGGGCTATACGCGGTGATGGTGTATGGAACATATTCGCCAAACAGTCTCACAAAGCAGTTTGCGGCTACTATGTATGCAGAAACTCCGGAGCAGCCGGCCTATTACACGGCGCTTAGGGAGGCGCTGCCCAATATGCCCGTTACGGCGGCAAAGCTGCTGGTGTATCCATTGTTTTTACTGCTTAAATATCCCGTTACGGTATTTTCGCTGGTGCTGCTTCTTGTGGCGCTGGTGCTGCAGCTTAGGAAGGGCGCAAAGCACGGGTGGCCTACACACAGCGGACGTATAAAGCTGTTTTTATTCGGCGGCATATTGGTGAGCCTTGCCGTAATGAGCGTTGTTTCGCAGCCGGGCGAATCACAGGTGCTTTTTTTGGAGGGCACGGTGCCGCTAAGTGTGTTTGCGCTTTTCTATATTGCTATGGAGGCCTGGGATGGAGGGCGGTTTGCGAGAATAGCCATATGTGCTGTAATTGTGTTTGCGCTGGGCTGGGGCGTGTGTGTGACCTCGCGCGCGCTGTATGCGGACAGCCAAAATCTTCCCAGCCGCAACAACAGCCAGGATACGTTGGCGCAAAATCCGTACGACTCTATCTCGCGAGGCGAATACGAGGCCATGCTGTGGTTGAAGCAAAATACACCGGAGGATGCCGTTTTCGCTACGGACAGGCACTATTTTGTGCCCGCCGTGGGCATGGATGTGGCGAGGTACTACTACTATACCGCATTTTCGGAGCGGCAGGCCTACCTTGAGGGCTACAACTACATAAGCACACATGAGAAAAATTACGGTGAGATAATAGACCAGAGGCTGGTAACAATAGACAGTCTGCTGGTGAACGACCCTGACGCTGCGGCGCGTATGAAGGCAGACGGTGTGGAATACTTTGTGGCAAGCAGCCTTATAAGCCCCGGTTATGTTATGGACAAGGGCATAGGGCGGGCGGTGTTTGAGAATAATGATATAGTGATCTATGAGCTGAAATAGCAGCGGACGGAAATAAAAAACCATATCCCAGGTGATATGGTTTTTTTGTGCTTGCTTGGCCTGCGCTCAAAATGGGAACAGGCCTTTATAGAGAGGTATAAATTTCTATATTTAATGAGGAATCAAGCCACGATATCTAAGCATAGCTTGGCTTTGAAAAGATCGCCGTCTATCTCTATTACAAACTCGCCGCCCAGAAGCTGCATAAAGTTTTTGGCTATTGCCAGGCCAAGGCCTGAGCCTTCAGTGTTTCGGGAGGAATCTCCGCGTACAAAACGCTCCATCAGCTCGTCCTCTGTTATGTTCAGCTCGTCTTTGGATATGTTTTTAAACGTCATGCACACCCTGCCGTGCTGCAGCTCTATGTTGAAATAAACACGTGAGCCGGGTATGGAATACTTTATGGCGTTGTCCACAATGTTGCCCACCACGCGGAAAAGCAGCTTTCCATCCGCCATGACGTGTATTTTTTCCTCCTGCGGCAGTTCTGTAACAAAGATAAGCCCGCTCTGCTCTATGCGGTCTGAAAGCTCGCCAAGCGCCTGAGCCATAAACTGTACCAGTTCTATGCGCGTAAGCTCCACGTTTATATCTCCGCTCTGCGCCTTTGCCGCCTCAAAGAGGTCGTCAGTAAGAGCTTTCAGGCGGTGGCTTTTTACGTCCAGCACATCAAGGTATTTGTGCGCCTCTTCTGAAAGCCCGGATTCCTTTTTCAGTAGATCCACGTAGGTCAATATTGACGTGAGCGGCGTTTTAAGGTCGTGTGAGATGTTTGTTATCAGCTCTGTTCTCATGCGCTCCGCCTTTACCTCGCGCTGCACTGCGGCCGAAAGCCCCTCCGTTATATTATTAACACCCGTTACTATTTTATCAAGATTTGTATTTCCGGTTGGGGTTATGACATAATCCGTATTTCCGTTCTTTATTTCAGATACGCCGCGCTCTATCTTACGCACTCCTGCGCCGCGCAGAATAAGGAACACCATTGTGCACACAACGTGTATTACAAGCAATATTATTCCTGTAAAAACACCCAGAAATCCGCCAAAGGATATTATGGAAAATATTATTATTCCCGCTACTACGTACGCTATGTAGGCAGTTATGTCTTTAAAAGTGAGCGTTGAATTATCGTAGGCGGTCTTGGCTCCGCCGAATACACGGTGAGTCAGTGTAAATTCGCGCGCGGTATTGTTTTTGATGCGTCTTGAAAGCGATGCGCTCCACAGCAGCAGCGCGCAAACGCCGCCCGTTACGCTGGCAAACATGCCCAAACCGCCCAGCGGATCTATTGAAAATGCGCCGCCATATAGCCTGGCGTTGTTTCCGCCCACCATAAGGTACAGCATTATGGAAACGGGTATGGCTATAAGCAGCAGCAAAAAGCCCACGTCCAGATATATAAGATCGCCGTTGCCTATTTTAATTTCATCGTTATTTGGATTGCGTCCGGCAGTGTACATTATCCACACAAAGGCCGCAATGAATACGGCAATGCACACTATCAGCCAAATGACATACTGGCCGAAAAGTTTATAAGTGGAAAAATAATCCGCATCTCGCGTTGCGTACAGATCGGGCGACATCGCCACCGCTATGGCCTGACCGGATCCATCCAGCGAAACCTCGGAACCGAATACCATGCTTCCCGAAATGGATTCGGCGGTGTTTATAAAATCCTCCGCAGTGAAGCCGGTGGTCATCGCCGCGTGTGAAGTGTTGTCTTCGCTGGTCAGTATATCCATACGCGAGGCCTGCTGTGAGGATATCACGTAAAGCGGATCGTTTGGAAGGTTAGTGCCAAGCGGCTGCGTGAGATTGTTTAGATCATATATAACGTAATACATGCCTGCGGTTAAATCCAGCTTGCGCTTGGACTCAGCGCGGGCACTTTCGTAACCGGTGCGCACCTGCTGCTCCATTGTGGAAATTTTTTCACTGTAGGATTTATTTATTTCGTCTATACGGTTCTTTTTGTATTGAGCTATGGCGTCGGCTTCCTCTGCATTTGCGGTTTCGCTGTCCATCACCACTTCGTTTGTTTTTTCGGCTGCCCCACCGGAGGTGGCTTCTGTAATAACACCCTCTATTGCAGATTGAACTATTCCGGATACATCTTCTGCGTAAGATTGGTCATAGGTGGTGGCGTCATCTGCGCCGCCTATGTTTTGCACAGCGTCTATTTCCGCGTCACGATTTGATTTCAGGCCGTTCACTTTATCGTCCACAGTCTTTTTTATCTGAGATTCTGTGGGAGTGTAGTAGGCTGCCGCAACTAAATTGGAATATTGCTCCAGCTCAACGGTGCATTCGGTGCTTTGCGCAAAGTTGGCGGCGGCGGTGTCCATATTTATGTTGGCCAAAAGCGGTGTTATAACGGAGACCGCGCACATGGAAATTATGCACAGCGCCCACGCAAGAGCCTTGTAGCCTATATTAAACCTTGATCTTTTCGATTTTGTAGCCAATGCCCCATACCACCTTCAAATATTTGGGTTCCTTTGGATTTATCTCTATTTTTTCGCGTATACGGCGAATGTGAACCGCTATTGTGTTTTCTGCGCCAACCGCGCGCTCGTCCCATACGTTCTCGTATATTTGCGTAGTGGACAGCACTATTTCCATATTCTGCATGAGGTATCGCAGTATTTTGTATTCCATGGGAGTGAGCTTCACTTTCTCACCATCCACACTCACCTGCTTTTTCATATCGTCCAGTACCAGCCCGCCCGTTGCGTACACGCCCTGCACAGATTCCATGCTACCAAGCGTTGTGTACCGCCTAAGCTGAGATTTCACTCTTGCCACAAGCTCCAGCGGGTTGAAAGGTTTTGTTACATAATCGTCTGCGCCGGAATTTAGCCCCAGTATTTTGTCTCCGTCCTCAGACTTGGCGGAAAGCATTATAACGGGTATGTTGCCACTTTCTCTAAGACGCATAGTGGCGCGTATTCCGTCCATTTGAGGCATCATTATATCCATTATAACAAGATGCACCTCGTGCTCCTCAAATATGCTGAGCGCCTGAGCACCGTCATAGGCCTTCAAAACTTTGTAGCCCTCATTCATAAGATATATTTCTATTGCCTCTACTATCTCTTTCTCATCGTCGCATACCAGTATCGTCATGCGTCCGCATACCTCCATTCGTATGATATAAAAATTATAGCATATTTTTTCCCCTGTTATGCCAATATAGCTGCCAATGTTTAAGAACTGCCGTATATTTTTCTTAAGATTTTATGAATTTAGCAAAAAAAACATGATATTATGATATAAAGAAAAAAACAGCGCAAAATGCGTTGGTGGGGTGCTTTAGAAAGGGAGGTATCTTTAAAATGAAAATTGAACCGCACAAATCTTCCACAGGTATGGACGCAAACATGTGGGCTATGCTGATATACGTGATATGCATAATTTTGGGGTGGATTCCCTATGTGAATTATGTGGCGTGGATCTTTCCGCTAGTTATTTTTATGACGGAAAAGGACAGCGAATTTGTTAAATTTCATTCTATGCAGGCACTGGCGCTTTATATTATAAACGCAATAGCCTCAATAATATTCGCAATAATATCTTTTGCAGTAACAATTTCAACACTTGGCTCGCTAATAAGCCCTATTGGTTTTGTGGGAGCCGTGGGCGGTGCAATGGGGCTTGCGGCGGTAGCCGCGATAGGTGCCGTTGTAACTGTGCTGTTTATGGTTTTTGCCATAATTGCGGCAATAAAGGCATATCAATATGAGCAGTATTCAATACCGCTTGCAGGATCCCTTGCCCACAAGCTGCGCTCAATGGGAAGTAAATAAGAGTTTATTTATCTTTATCTATTATCTGTATCTCAAAACGGTCAAATTCCACACGGTCTATAAAATCGTCCGGGCGGAAGGTGGCCTTTTTGAATATGCCCATCTGTTTTGTGTGTGCAGAGTGCCACATGGGCGCTTCAATATCAAAAGTGCGGGAAAAGTGCTCTATACAGGAAAGCAGTGCGTCCGGCAGTTCGCCGCCCGCCTCGCAGGTATCGGATTTTAAAATTTTGTCGCCCTTTATGAGCTTCCCCCAAAATGTGGTCATTTTTCGCCTCTCTTTTATGAATATATTTTATCATTATATAATACTTGCCGGAGTTAGGAAAGCACAAAAAAAATTGCTTCCGGCATAAAAAGACGGCGGAAATGGGAGAAATGAACAAAAGAAAATTGCGCAAATGCGTTTTTTTGTGTAAAATAACAATAAATGAAGTTTAAGCGGGCGACGGAAAGCGTATTTGTGTCTAATGGCAATATTGCGCCGCGTTTGACGAAAATAGGTGAAAGGGAGAAGTGAAGAAATGGGAAAGAGCTTAGCGTACAAAATATTGGAAAACCACCTCGTTAGCGGGGAAATGAGGCCGGGGAGTGAGATATCCATAAAAATAGACTACACGCTCACACAGGATTCCACGGGAACAATGGCCTACCTGCAGTTTGAGGCTATGGGCATAGACCGTGTAAAAACTAAGAAATCAGTAGCATATATAGATCATAACACGCTGCAAAGCGGCTTTGAAAACGCAGACGACCATGCCTATATAATGAGTGTGGCAAAGAAGCACGGCATATTTGCCTCGCGGCCGGGCAATGGCATCTGCCATCAGGTTAATCTGGAACGCTTTGGCGTGCCGGGCGCTACGCTGCTTGGCTCAGACAGCCACACGCCCACGGGCGGCGGCATAGGAATGATAGCCATAGGCGCGGGCGGCCTTGATGTGGCGGTGGCAATGGGCGGAGGCGCGTATTACCTCAGCTGCCCCAAAATAGTTAACGTAGAGCTGCGGGGCAAGCTGTCTCCGGGAGTTTCGGCAAAGGACATAATACTTGAGGTGCTTCGCGTGCTGTCAGTTAAGGGCGGTGTGGGCAGAATAATAGAATACACGGGTGAGGGCGTGGCCACGCTTTCCGTGCCCGAACGCTCCACAATAACAAATATGGGCGCGGAGCTGGGCGCTACCACCTCGCTTTTCCCCAGTGATGAGGTAACAAAAGCCTTCCTTACAGCGCAGGGCAGGGAAGCTGACTATACGCCTCTTTCTGCTGATGCTGATGCGGAATACCATGAACATGTGACAATAGACCTATCTGTGCTGAAGCCAATGGCGGCAATGCCGCACAGCCCGGACAATGTTAAAACAATAGAGGAAATAGGCAAAATAAAGGTTGATCAGGTATGCATAGGAAGCTGCACGAACGCTTCGTATATTGATCTTATGCGCGTGGCGGCCATACTGAAGGGCAAGACCATAGCGGACAACATGAGCCTTACAATATCGCCGGGTTCCAAGCAGGTAATGAACATGCTGGCAAAGAACGGCGCGCTGGCAGATATGATAGACGCGGGTGCGCGCATACTGGAATGCGCCTGCGGTCCCTGCATAGGTATGGGTCAGTCGCCCGCCACGGACGCGGTGTCCGTGCGCACGTTTAACCGCAATTTCTTTGGGCGCAGCGGAACAAAGAGCGCCAGCGTATATTTGGTAAGCCCGGAAACTGCTGCGGTTACGGCAATAAACGGCTGCCTCTCAGACGCGCGGGAGCTTGGTGATCTTTCCATACTGGATATTGAGATGCCGGAAAAATTTATGGTGAACGATAACATGATAGCTCCGCCAGCTGCCGATGCGGCAAGCGTGGAGGTGTTGCGCGGCCCCAACATAAAGCCATTCCCCATAAACGAAGAGCTAAAGGATGTTATAGAGGCAAAGGTGATGCTGAAGATGGAGGACAATATAACGACCGACCATATAATGCCCTCCAACGCAAAGCTGCTGCCCTACCGCTCCAACGTGCCCTATCTTGCAGATTATTGCTTAACGCCTGTGGATGAGACCTTCCCGGCGCGTGCCAAGGAGGCGGGCGCTTCCATACTGGTGGCGGGAGACAACTACGGGCAGGGTTCCTCGCGCGAGCACGCTGCGCTGGCTCCGCTGTATTTGGGGGTGAAGGCGGTAATTGCCAAGAGCTTTGCGCGCATACATGCCGCCAACCTGATAAACAGCGGTATACTTCCGCTCACCTTTGCCAACGCGGCGGATTATGATCGTGTGGCACAGGGTGATGAGCTGCGCATGGAAACGCTTATAGACAACGTGGCTGACTGCGAAACGTTCAATGTGCTGGACGTTACTAAAGGGTTTGAGTTTGAGGTGAAGCTGGAGGCATCACCGCGACTCAGGCAGATACTTGAGGCGGGCGGACTGCTGAATTTCACCAAAAAAAATGCTTGAGCATGTTTTAATGCAAATTTAAGGAATGCTTAATTTTTTGGTTCGCAGCTCTGTGTTACTATACTAAGTGAAAATATGACCCCGTAATGGGGATAAATAAAAGGAGAACAGACATGAAATGCAGTAAATGCGGCCATGAATATGATGAATCTCTGGGCTTTTGCCCAATGTGCGGGTTTGTGGATGTAAAGGGAGAAGTGCCGCCTATGCCTAAGGCTCAGGAGGTGCCGCAGCAGAGTGATGCGCCGGTGCAGCAGGCGCCGTCTTTGCAGCAGGAGGG
>CAYXBW010000022.1:13476-22503 GCA_964463305.1 uncultured Christensenella sp.
GCAGCAGGAGGGGGCGCGTCCGGTAGGGCAGATGCCGCCACCAATGCCGCCGCAGGCTAATAGTCAGCCGCAGGGCAACGTGCCTCCCAAGGCGCATGATATGGATGCAGAACTGCGCGGTGCGCGCGGCAACGCAACGGCCTCGCTGGTTTGCGGTATACTGGGCTTTGTGGTACCTGTGGTGGGCATAGTACTGGCAATAATAGCCATGGTGCTGGGGCTGAGCGCAAAAAAGCGATTGCCGGAGAATGAACGCGGTATGGCTTCGGCCGGATCTGTGCTGGGACTGGTAGGACTCGTTTTCTCAATAATAGCGCTCATATTCATGCTATGGTTTGTAAGTTATTTGACATTTGCTTTGCTGAGCGCTTTCACGCCATACTATTGGTGAGCGGAGGCAGGAAGAGTATCTGTATAGCGGAAGCGATGTGAAAAAACATTGGTAAAAAAGCTTTCAGGCGGCGCATTCTATTTCATTCAGACTATGTGCTGCAAAAAAATTTGAAAGCGGTGAAAAAGATGTGCGCCTTATATGGCCGCGCGTCTTTTTTGATATGGGAAAGCTGTTTATACTTGTGTTTGTGCTGGAAAATTGTTAAAATTTTTTTATACCCTAGGTATGCAAGGATTGTATAAAGCACAATCTATTCTGCTGTAAGCGCAGAATACAAGCCTTGTGCTGCTATGGTATATAAAAAAGGTATGCAAAGCCGCGGGGGATCGCTTGGAAGCTGCTTCTGCAAAAAGCCCGTTTGCAATATTTTGTAATGATGCCATAAATTTTTATGGCGGTATTGCAAAACAATTATGAACAATACTGGAACAAAAACGGAGTTTTGACCGTATAAAATATAGAACGCTTGAGAGGTGCTCAATGAATGAAAAAATATCGCCCGCGGTAATAAGGCGGCTGCCACGGTACTACAGATATCTGGAAGAGGTGGAAGCCAAGGGTATAGACAAGCTTTCGTCCTCACAGATGAGCTCTGACATGAGGCTGAACGCCTCTCAGATAAGGCGCGATCTCAATTGCTTCGGCGGCTTTGGTCAGCAGGGCTACGGCTACAGTGTATCTAAGCTAAAGACGGAGATGGCACATATACTGGGGCTGGATAAGCGCTACAATGTTATCATTGTGGGTGCGGGGCGAATAGGTCAGGCGTTGGTGGGCTACCAGAGCTTTATGCTGGAGGGCTTCAATATCTTGGACATATTTGACAACGATAAGTCCAAGATAGGTGTAGAAATTGGCGGGCGCAAGGTGCTTGCCATAAAGGATATGGATGCCTATATGAGCCAAAACAGCATAGATATAGCAATAATCTGCACGCCAAAGGAGGCGGCGCAGAGAACGGCGGATCTGCTGGTGAGCTGCGGCATAAAGGCGATATGGAATTTTGCCCCGGTGGATGTTGCGGTAAGACGGGGCGTGGCAGTGGAAAATGTGCATCTATCAGACAGCCTGTATGTGCTGTCTTATCAAATGGGAAGGGAATAGTTTCTGGGCATGGTGGTTTTTGAAATAGAGACATACAAAAAATGTGCGCTTATAAGCATAAATAAGCAGGTGCGCGAGGCGGTGAGCAAGAGCGGCGTGAAGCAGGGGCTGGCTACCGTATATTCTCCTCACACAACTGCCGGTATAACAATAAACGAAAACGCGGATCCTGATGTGGCTACAGATCTTTTGGCTGCTTTGGAAGCGCAAGTTCCTGATGTAGACTTTCGTCACGGTGAGGGCAATTCTGACGCCCACCTGAAAACTACGTTGACGGGAGTTTTTGCCTGCATACCTGTAGAGAACGGGGAACCGGTTCTGGGTACGTGGCAGGGCGTATATTTTTGTGAATTTGACGGGCCGAGAAGGCGCAGGTTTTATGTGAGTGTTACAGGCTGAATGCCTGAGATAATATAGCCGCGGCAGCGCGGAACTGAAGAGAGGTGCAATATGGCCAGAAATATAGGCAATACCGGCGAGACCAGACGAATAACTCCAAACGAGATAAGGGAGCGCGGTTTTACGCCAATAGACGAAGATAATATGGCAATGGATGGGTCAGGTGATGGTATGGGCATGGACGGACTGAGCGGTGAGCCGGAGCTAGACGCGGATGGAAGCGCGGCGCTGGGAAGAGCCAATCGCCATGGCAAAAAGAAAAAGGGCCCCATAGTAGCTATAATATGCGGCGCGGTAGCCGTGCTTGGCGTGGGCGGATATTTTGTATATACGAATATGTTCGCGGGCGCAGCGGCTGACGATAAAGCGAACGACGGAATAGTTGCCGCCTATGTGGATGACGGCAAGATATATGGCGGCGTGAAGGCTCTTGGAATAGAACTGGGCGGCATGACAAAGGACGATGCCTACGCATGGCTCTTGAATGAGTCCAGCCAGAAGGTGAACGGCACACAGATGCAGTTTACCGTAAACGGCCAAAACTACACTCTTAATGGAGAGCAATTGGGTGCGCATATTGAGGTGGAGCCGCTGCTGGAGCAGGCTGCATCTTACGGCAGAGAGGGCGGCTTTTCAGAACGGCAGCAGGCCATAATGACTGCGGAAACGCAGGGGGTGGATCTGCCGGTTGACATGGCATTCAGCCAGGAAAAAATAAAGGCGGCGGTGGATGAGGTTATACAGCCGCTTAGTGTGGAGCCTGTAAATGCTACTATTGAGATAATACCAAATAATGACGAAAGCTCTATGACAATAGGCTACGAAAAGAAAGTAGTTGAAGGCAAAAACGGCTTGCAGGTGGATTCAGAAAAGCTGGCGGCCGATATATATGCGGCGGCTGAGGCGGGGGATTTCACAACTCCTGTGGTTGCCGATTCTAAAGAGGTGCCGCCCGCTATAACCGCCGCCAATATTGAGGAGCAGTATACTGCGCGTGGAGTATATGCCACCGATTTTACAAGCAGCAGCAACAGAAACTATAACATATGGAAGATGAGCGGCATAATAAACGGCGTAAAAATAGAGCCGGGCGAAACCTGGTCTATAAACGACGAGGCGGGTCCGCGAACAAGCGGCACAGGCTGGAAGGACGCACCGGGCATAAGGAACGGCGAATATGTGGACGAGCCGGGCGGCGGAATATGTCAGGTTTCATCCACGCTATACGGCGCGGTGATACGTGCCGAGGTGAAGATAGCGGATCGTTCGCACCATTCATGGCCGCTGAGCTATGTGCCGGGCGGACTGGATGCCACGATCTCCACGGGTGCGCCCGATTTCAAAATAACAAATAACTTTGATATACCTATATATATAGTGGTGGATTGCAATGTCAGCGATCAGAAGCTAAAAGTGGCCATACTTGGCCCGCCGTATGAGGACGGCCTCACAAGAGACTTTACCTCAGAGCTTACGGGAACTTCCAGCGGCGGCGGAGTTGTGGAAATACCAGACGAATCGCTGCCCGCGGGACAGAGGGTCACCCAGAGCGGCGGAAGAGAAGGAAAGACTTACCGTGTGGACAAGATATGGAGAGATGCTGACGGAAACGAAGTGAAACGCGAGACCGGATGGAGCATAGAAACCTATAGGCCGTTTGGTTCTATAGTTAGGGTAGGTACGGGAGCGCCCGCGCCCGTTCCGGAGCCGGAGCCGCCGGCACCGGAGCCGCCCGCGCCAGATCCGCCGGCGCCAGACCCGCCGGCACCCGATCCGCCGGCGCCCGATCCGCCCGCGCCCGATCCGGGTACGGAGGGTTGAGCAGTAAATACGTTTAATATACGGTGAAACGAAATGGTCCGTTCGGCATGGGCGGACCATTTCTTTAAAGCAAAGGCCCTTGAGCATAAAAATGTGCAGGGTATTAAATACATGTAAAAAGTGTTTGAACAATTGAAAGATTTGTTTACAATGTATGAACGATGGGCTATCATAGATACTGATATGAAGCAATGTTGAGATGTTTTTGTTATTGAGAGGGAGAGACACGGATGATGAAATACCGCCCCATTAAAAGAGGCAGATACACCCGCCGCAGAATAAATTACAAACGGCTGGGTACTTTCATAGGAATAGCTGCGGCTGCTGTTGTGGTTGTGGTGCTCAGCGTTAACATGCTGGGCAAGGCGGGAGCGGCTAAAGATCCGGAGGCAACACCCACGCCATCGGCCGGAGTTGAAGTTTTTGATCAAGGTGTGAGCGTGGGCGGCGTTAGTGTTGCCGGAATGAGCATGGATCAGGCGCGTGCCGCGCTTGCCCCCGTGGTTGACGGTATGCTCAATTCAAATAAGATAAGCTTTACAGTTAAGACTGAAAATGCAGACGCGAAAGCACCGGAGGGCGCTGAGGAACCGTCAGCAGATGCGCAGGGCGAAAATGGCGAGGGCGAAGCTACACCCGCGCCTACAGAATCTGCCGCGCAGGCATCCAAGGAATACAGCTACGGGCTGGAGGAAATGGGCGCTAATGTTGATACGTTGCCCGTGCTTGAACAGGCCATGCAATACAGGCAGACCGGCGAAACACCGGTAGTGCAGGATTTTCCGCTGGCGCTTGCCGTGGATGACGCAAAACTTGCGGCGGAAATAGATCAGATAGCAAAGGATGAGGGCTGGAACGTAGATCCGGTCAATTCCAAATATAAGGTGGAGACGGAATCTAATAAAGAAAACAAAACCACCTACGGTAAAGTTGTGGAAACAGAAACGCAAAAGGGCTATCGTGTAAAGACAGAGGATATAGTAAATACAATAAAGCAGCAGGTGCAAAGCGGTCAGTTTACTGCATTTGAAGCGCCTATAGAAGAGGTTGCGGCAGCGGCAGACAATGAAGCGGCTCCCATGCAGAAGCTGGCTTCGGCCGTTACCTCATACGGAAAGTCTCTTACCGAGAAAAAATACAATATATGGAAAATGAGCGACATTATGAACGGGCGCGTGATACACCCGGGTGAATCGCTTTCCATGAACGAGGTGGCCGGAGACAGAAATGAAGAAAACGGCTGGTGGGTAGCGCTTGGAATAGAGGACGGAACTTATACGCCGCAGTATGGCGGCGGTATATGCCAGGTTTCCTCCACCATGTATAACGCGGTGCTGAAAGCTGAGATGAAGGTGCTGAACCGCGTGCCGCATACAATAATGTCAGACTACGTAAAGCCGGGTCTGGATGCCACTATTTCAACAGGCGGGCCGGATTTCGTATTCGAAAATCCCTATGATGTGCCCATCTATATGGTAGTGAATTGCAGCGTGCCGGACAACACGGTTGTTGTGGAACTGTGGGGCGCCGTGGAGCGCGATTATGAAGTGGAGCTTTTCAGCGAGCTGATCTCGGAAAAGGAGCAGAAAGCGCCCGCGCCCGAGATAGTGGTGAATTCCAGCCTTGGGCCGTATGACGTAGATTCCGTGAAGCCCAGCCGCGCATACAAGCAGTATCAGGTCTACAAGCGATATATAGACAAGGATACCGGCAATGTGATAGAAGGCAAGGACAAGATAGAGGTTACAACCTCAACATATAACGAGATAAAGGGCAAGATAGAAGTGGGAGATAAGGTGCCGTACTCTGCGGGAATGACTTTGGAGGAGGTGCGCGCCGCTGCCAGCAAGGCAGCCAATGACGCCAATCAGAACTCCAATCAGGGTGACGTAGAAAATCCCACCGGCTCAACCCCGCCCACACAGTCCGGCGGAGGCGGCGAAGAAACTAATACGCCAACGCACACTCCTGAACCGCCCACGCACAATCCTGATCCGCCGCCAACTGAAGCGCCGCCGTCTGAAGACCCGGCTCCGCCGGAAGAGGGTGGTGGAGAGGCTGAAGGAGATGCAGGCGTGCAGAGCTTCGCGGGAGTTTCGCAGCCGCCGCCCGGTGCAGCCAAGGTGACAAGCTCAAGGATATCTGCATGATAAAAAGCCGGGCAGTAAAAAACGGATGAGAGCAATGCTGCAAACACAATGAATCAAAAGAGCGCAGGTTCCCACGGCGGAGCGGCGCTCTTTGAGAGTTCGGACGCTGTTTTTGAGTGAATATTTAGCATAAAGAGCAAATTTCCTTGTTTTTTGGAATCTATTTGTTGACAAATATTTGTATAGCTCTTAAAATAGGAAAATAGGTGTCTAGGATATTTAAGCGGTTTGCCGCTGGAATATACAATAGCTTACGGGAAACGTATAAAAAAGTTTTAATCTTTAGGAGGAGAAACAAAGAAATGGCGAAGGGTAAATTTGAAAGAAACAAACCGCATGTAAACATCGGAACAATTGGTCACGTTGACCATGGCAAGACCACACTGACGGCTGCTATAACCTCCGTACTTGCAAAGTATGGTCAGGCGGAAGCCACAAAGTATGATGAAATCGATAAAGCGCCCGAAGAAAAAGAGCGCGGAATAACAATAAACACGGCTCACGTAGAGTATGAGACAGACAAGCGTCACTACGCGCACGTAGACTGCCCCGGTCACGCGGACTATGTTAAAAACATGATAACCGGCGCTGCCCAGATGGACGGTGCTATACTGGTTGTATCCGCTGCTGACGGCCCGATGCCCCAGACTCGCGAGCATATACTGCTTGCAAATCAGGTTGGCGTTAACTACATAATAGTATTCATGAACAAGACAGACCAGGTAGACGATCCTGAGCTGCTTGAGCTGGTTGAAATGGAAGTTAGAGAGCTTCTGTCTCAGTATGACTTCCCGGGTGATGATATCCCGATAGTTAAAGGCAGTGCGCTGAAGGCTCTTGAAGCCGCTATGAACAATGACGACGTTAAGGACAATCCGGATTGCAAATGCATATTTGAGCTGATGGATGCTGTAGACAGCTACATCCCCGATCCTGAGCGTGAGTCTGACAAGCCTTTCCTTATGCCTGTTGAGGACGTATTCTCCATCACAGGCCGCGGTACTGTTGCCACCGGTAGGGTTGAGCGCGGTACTGTTAAGGTACAGGAGACTGTTGAGCTGGTTGGCCTGACAGATGAGAAGAGACAGATAGTTGTTACGGGCGTTGAGATGTTCCGCAAGCTGCTGGATCAGGCTATTGCTGGTGATAATATCGGTCTGCTGCTGCGCGGCGTTCAGAGAAACGAGATAGAGCGCGGACAGGTTCTTTCCAAGCCCGGCTCCATACATCCGCACACACACTTCAACGGTGAGGTTTACGTTCTTACCAAGGAAGAGGGTGGAAGGCATACTCCGTTCTTCAACGGCTACCGTCCCCAGTTCTACTTCCGTACAACGGACGTTACGGGCATAATAGAGCTGCCCGGCGGTACAGAGATGGTAATGCCCGGAGATAA
The DNA here is from genome assembly GCA_964463305.1 of uncultured Christensenella sp. Classification (GTDB taxonomy): domain Bacteria; phylum Bacillota; class Clostridia; order Christensenellales; family Christensenellaceae; genus UBA5399. Next base: position 20,741 of record CAYXBW010000022.1, read on the forward strand.
CATACAGATGGAGATCAACCTTATAACCCCCATCGCTATAGAAGAGGGTCTGCGCTTCGCTATTCGTGAAGGCGGCAGAACAGTTGGTTCCGGCGTTGTTACCGGCATACTTGACTAATAACTAAGCGAAACCACAAAAGAGACGCTAAAAAGCGTCTCTTTTTTTGTGCGTACATTTTTTATGCCCTGTATTTTGCAGGGGTCTGCTGTAATAAAAATGTTTAGCAGGGTCTCAAATTGTATAAATTAATTGCGTAAACTAAAATGACGTGATATTATGTTTGTACTTGTAATATTGGTTCCAAATTAAACTACAGTTTGGAATATAGCGTCAAAAGCGCAGCGGGGCTGTGCGGCGCGCATCATGCGGTTATGTGTGCGTTCGTGCGATGCGGGAGCTGCGTGTTTTCATACGGAAATAACATAAAAAGGGCGATTTTATATCGTTCGGTTCGCGTTGGGAGTATATTTATGAATAGTAGAACTACTTTTTCCAGCAGGATAGGTTTTATTATGGCTGCTGCCGGTTCCGCTGTGGGGCTGGGAAATATTTGGAGGTTCCCTTACCTGGCGGCAAAGTATGGCGGCGGTATTTTTTTGCTGGTATACGTAATATTGGTACTAACATTTGGCTTCACGCTGATGACGGCTGAAATAGCTCTGGGGCGAAGGACGGGTCTCAGTGTTATAGGAGCCTACCGTGCCCTGAACAAAAAATGGTCGTGGTTGGGCGTGCTGAGTGCTGCGGTACCTATAATAATAGTTTCCTACTATTGCGTAATAGGTGGTTGGGTGGCGCGTTACCTTGCGGGCTTCATGTCCGGCGCGGGCGCTGCAATGGCGGGAGACAGCTACTTCACGGGCTTCATCTCAGACAACGCTCAGCCGCTTTTGTGGATGGCTGTATTTATGGCGCTTACATTCGCTGTTGTACTGCTGGGCGTAAAGCGCGGTATAGAAAAGGTGAGCAGGGTGCTTATGCCTGTGCTGATAGTGCTCACCATTGCTGTAACGGTATACAGCCTTACGCTGCCCGGCGCGGCGGAGGGCGTGGCTTTTTACTTCTACCCTGATTTTACACATTTTTCGGCGGATACTGTGCTGGCTGCAACAGGGCAGATGTTCTATTCGTTATCGCTTGCTATGGGCATAATGGTTACATATGGCTCCTACATGAAAAGGGACGAAGATATAGAAAAATCAGTAAAGAGCATAGAGCTTTTCGATTCCGGTATTGCAATACTTGCCGGTCTTATGATAGTTCCCGCTGTGTTTGTATTTTCGGGCGGAAACGAGGCGGCAATAAACGCAGGCCCGTCACTGATGTTTATAACGATGCCCAAGGTTTTTGGAAGCATGGGAGCCGCGGGGCCAATTATAGGAACGATGTTTTTTGCACTGGTGCTTTTCGCCGCGCTTACCTCTGCCATATCTCTTATGGAAACTGTTGTTTCTGTATTTATGGATAAATTCAACTTTTCAAGAAAAAAATCATGCTTTGTTTCGTTGGGCATAATGCTTGCGCTGGGCATACCTTGTTCGCTTGGCTTTGGGCTGTGGGGAGATGTAACCATTTTGGGTCAAAGCATACTGGATTTCTTCGACCTGCTGAGCAACTCAATTATGATGCCAATAGTGGCCTTCCTGACTTGCATATTCGTGGCATATGTTATGAAGCTCACGCCAATAAAGGAGGAGATAAAGCTTTCCTCCAAGTTTAAGCGCGAAAAAATGTTTGATATAATGATAAAATATATAGTGCC
>CAYXBW010000022.1:22603-27965 GCA_964463305.1 uncultured Christensenella sp.
GCCCTCACCCCAGCGCCACGTCAAGTATCATCATTATTACAAATCCGGCCATTACGCCTGCCGTACCTGCGTGGCTGTGCTCTCCAAGGTGAGCCTGCGGTATAAGCTCTTCCACAACCACAAATATCATTGCGCCCGCCGCGAAAGCCAGCAGCCAGGGCATAAGGAAGGGCAGCGGGCCTACAAGCAGCGCGCCCACAACAGCGGCAATAGGTTCCACCGCGCCGGAGAGAGTGCCGTAGAGGAAGGCCTTGCCGCGAGACAAACCCTCTTGGCGTAGCGGAAGCGAAATTGCCGCGCCCTCAGGAAAGTTTTGTATGCCTATGCCTATGGCCAGGGCTATAGCGGCAGCAAGAGAAACAGGGTTGCCCGTCTGCGCCGCCAAACCGAATGAAAGGCCTACTGCCAGTCCCTCCGGTATATTGTGCAGTGTAACGGCGAATACCAGCAGCGTGCTGCGCCCTAAATTAGTGTGCGGCCCTTCGGGCTGCTTTTCGCCCATATGCAGATGGGGCAGCAGATGATCCAGCAAAAATAAGAATAGCCCGCCCAGCACAAAGCCGCCTGCTGCGGGTATCCAACCGGTGAAACCGTTTTCTTCCGCCATTTCAATAGCCGGAATAAGCAGAGACCAAATGGCCGCCGCAATCATAACGCCTGCCGCAAACCCCAAAAATATACGCTGAACCCCGGGTTTGATTTGATTCTTGAAAAAGAATACCACAGCGGAGCCGGCGGTTGTGCACAAAAAAGTGAAGCCTGTTCCTATAAGAGCCAGCACCACAGGTCCCAAATCTGCAACCAACATAAAAAACACCCCCCAATAAAAATCAATTTATACTACTATTAATATAATAAATAAAAATACTTTGCAAACATATCTATATATTGATATAATAAAACGCGTCTCTCCCATATATGGAACAGCTTTGAGCGTTAAATAAAAAACTCAAAAAAGTTGGTAAATAAGGCTTGTATTTGGAGAGATCATGCTGTATAATTTATCACGTTGCGCTATATTTGCGTATTTTTGGTGTGTGGGAGGTTACCGGAAGCCAACGGATAGTTCCCCTCATCGGTGCACATCGTGCGCCAACCGCCCGACACGATCGGGCAACTCCGAAGCAGGCTTTGCCTGCTTAAAAAAAGATAGTGACACACGCGGCTGTGTGTACAAAGAAAAATTGGGAGGAGAAAATAAATGGCCAGTCAGAGAATAAGAATCAAACTTAAGGCATATGACCACAACCTCATAGACCAGAGCGCTCAGAGGATAGTGGAAACGGCAAAGCGCACGGGCGCTAAGATATCAGGCCCGGTGCCGCTGCCCACGCAAAAGGAGATAATAACCATTCTGCGTGCAACGCACAAATATAAGGATTCACGTGAGCAATTCGAAATAAAGACACACAAGAGGCTCATAGACATTCTGGAAGCAAACACCAAGACGACGGACGCGCTTATGCGCCTCGACTTACCCGCCGGTGTTGATATAGAAATCAAACTGTAATAGCTGCGGGAGGAGGAAAAAGTATGAAAGCGATTTTAGGCAAAAAAGTTGGTATGACGCAGGTTTTTGCGGAAGACGGCAAAGTTGTTCCCGTAACTGTGGTGGCTGCGGGGCCTTGCACAGTGGTTCGCAAAAAGACTGTTGAGACAGATGGCTACGAAGCGGTACAGATAGGTTTCGGCGAAGCCAAGGAAAAGAAGATGAACAAGCCGGATCTCGGTCAGTTCAAAAAGATAAATGCTGCGGCCAAAAAGTATCTGAAAGAATTCAGGCTGGAGGGCGCTTCCGAGCTGGAGGTGGGCAGCGAATATAAAGTGGACGTGTTTGAAACAGGTGAAAAAATAGACGTTTCCGGCACATCCAAGGGTAAGGGCTTCCTGGGAGTAATAGCTCGCTGGGGCCAGCACAGAGGGCCCATGAGCCACGGCTCCAGGTACCACAGACGCCCCGGTTCAATGGGTGCGTGCGCATCGCCCGGTAAAGTTATGAAGGGCAAGAGGCTTCCTGGACGCGGCGGTTTCGAAAGCGTGACCGTGCAGAACCTCGAAGTAGTAAAGGTGGATGCGGACAAGAACCTTATACTGATCAAAGGCGCTATACCGGGACCTTCCGGCGGCCTTGTGACGATAAAGAAAAGCGTAAAATCGTAACTGACAGTTGCGGGATGCTAATAAGAATGGAGGTAGTATGATGCCAAACGTATCAGTATACAAGACCGATGGCAAAAAAGCCGGTGAGATAACACTGAGCGATAAAGTCTTCGGAGCTACGATAAATGAAAACATAATGCATGACGCCGTAGTGGCGCATCTTGCCAACAAGAGGCAGGGCACGCAGAGCACTCTCACAAGAGCTGAGGTGCGTGGCGGTGGCATAAAGCCCTTCCGCCAGAAGGGAACAGGACGCGCGCGTCAGGGTTCATCTCGTTCGCCGCAGTACGAAGCGGGCGGCGTGGTGTTTGCGCCCAAGCCGCGCAGCTACACCACCAAGCTGAACAAAAAGGTTCGTCAGCTGGCGCTGTTCTCCGCTATGTCTTCCAAGGTTGCGGATGAAGATATAATAGTGCTGGAAGACCTTAAGCTGAGCGAAGCCAAGACAAAGGAAATGATAAAGGTGCTGCAAAACCTCAAGGCCGAAAAAGCCCTCATAGTAACGGGCGAAAAGGACGAGAGTGTAGTGCGGGCAGCTTCCAACCTGCAAGGTGTAAAAACTGCTATAGCTTCTGCGCTTTGCGTATATGACATACTGAAGTATGACAAGTTCATAGTTACAAAAGACGCGGTAGCGAAGATAGAGGAGGTTTACGCATAATGAAAACGAAACACGATGTCATTATCCGGCCCATACTCACTGAGAAAAGCTACGACCTTATCCCTAACAAGAAATACACATTCGAAGTGGATAAGAAAGCTAACAAAACGCAGATAAAGCAGGCTGTGGAAGAGATATTCGGCGTAGATGTAAAGTCCGTAACGACGGCTAACCGTCAGGGCAAAATGAAGCGCCAGGGACGCACAGAGGGCAGAAGACCCGATGTGAAGAAGGCATATGTAACGCTGACTGAAGAATCCAAGAAAATTGAGTTCTTCGAGAGCATGGCGCAGTAACGGGGGGTAAGATAGAATGGCTGTAAAAAAATACAATCCAACTTCTCCGGGCAGAAGATTTATGTCGGTTTCCGCCTTTGAGGAGATAACGACCACAACGCCCGAAAAATCGCTGCTGAGCACTCTCAAAAAGTCCGGCGGCAGAAACGTACACGGCAGGATAACCGTTCGCCACATAGGCGGCGGAGCCAAGCGCAAGTACAGAATAATAGACTTTAAGCGGAACAAGGACGGCATACCCGCAAAAGTTTCCACAATAGAATACGATCCTAACAGAAGCGCCAACATAGCGCTGCTCACATACGCGGATGGCGAAAAGCGCTACATAATAGCGCCGGTAGGCCTGAAGGTGGGCGATAAAATAGAATCTGGCCCTCAAGCGGATATAAAGGTGGGCAATTGCCTGGCCATAAAGGATATCCCCGTGGGTACGATGATACACAACATAGAGATGAAGCCGGGCAAGGGCGCGCAGCTTGTAAGAAGCGCGGGCAACGCGGCACAGCTCATGGCCAAGGAGGGACGTTACTCTCAGGTGCGTCTGCCCTCTGGCGAAGTAAGGATGATACCCGTTGAAGCCAAGGCCACTATAGGTCAGGTGGGCAACGTTGATCAGGAAAACATAAACCTTGGTAAGGCCGGCAGGAAGCGCCACATGGGCATACGCCCCACGGTGCGAGGCTCTGTAATGAACCCCTGCGACCATCCGCACGGCGGCGGCGAGGGCAAATCGCCCATAGGCCGTCCGGGACCTGTAACTCCGTGGGGTAAACCTGCGCTGGGATACAAGACCAGGAAAAAGAAGAATCAATCTGACAAGTTTATTGTTAAACGCAGGAACTCGAAGTAAAGGAGAGGTAGTGCCAGTATGAGTAGGTCAATCAAAAAAGGGCCCTTTATAAATGAAAAGCTGCTGGGACGCATCCAGCAGATGAACGAGAAAAACGAAAAACGCGTGCTCAAAACATGGTCGCGTGCTTCCACGATATTCCCCGATATGGTCGGGCACACTATCGGCGTACATGACGGACGCAAGTTCGTGCCTGTGTACGTAACGGAGGACATGGTTGGGCACAAGCTGGGAGAATTCTCTCCAACCAGAACATTCAGGGGACACGCGGGCGAGAAATCGTCCAGGTAACGGAGGTATATAATGGCTACCAGACAAAGAGAAAAAGCCGCGAAGCGGCAGGAATTCGGCGACAAGAGGCCGAAGGCCGTTGCTAAATATGTACGTATATCCTCCCGGAAGGTGAAGTCTGTAATAGACCTCATACGCGGCCTTCCGGTGGCGGACGCCAAGGCAGTGCTTATGGCCACGCCGAACGGCGCCACAGAACCTGTTTCCAAGCTCTTGAACTCTGCAATTGCAAACGCGGAGAACAACCTTAACCTTTCGCAGGATACGCTAATGGTGGCGGAGGTTTATGCGGATCAGGGACCCACACTTAAAAGGTTCCGCCCGCGCGCACAGGGTCGCGCGACACGCATAAGGAAGAGGACGAGCCACATAACTATCATTCTGGATAAGGTTCAGTAAGGAGGAGGTATAAAATGGGTCAAAAAGTACATCCCCACGGTTTTAGAGTTGGTGTGATAAAAGATTGGGATGCAAGGTGGACTGCGAAGAAAAACAAGTTTGCCGAATATCTCATAGAGGATGACAGAATAAGGAAATTCCTTAAAAAGAAGCTGTACGCTGCAGGTATCTCTAAAATTGAGATAGAGCGCGCGGCCAATAAGGTTTCCGTAAATATATTCACGGGCAAGCCGGGCATAGTTATAGGCAAGGGCGGCACAGGCGTAGATCTGCTTAAAGCGGATCTGCTAAAGCTCACACAAAAAAATGTTGTTGTAAACATAATAGAGGTGAAGCGTGTTGACGTGGACGCACAGCTTGTTGCAGAGCAGGTTGCACAGCAGCTTGAAAAGCGCATAAGCTTCCGTCGCGCAATGAAGCAGTCTATAGGCCGTACTATGAAAGCGGGCGCCAAGGGAATAAAAATAATGTGCGCGGGACGTTTGGGCGGCGCTGAAATAGCGCGAAGCGAAATGTACCACGAGGGTTCTATTCCGCTGCAAACCATAAGAGCGGACATCGATTACGGTTTTGCCGAGGCTAACACCACATACGGTAAAATAGGCGTAAAAGTTTGGATATACAAAGGCGAGATTTTGGGAAATCCCCTTAAAGACAGGGCGAAACCTTCAGCGGAAGGAGGCAGGAAAAACAATGTTAATGCCA
>CAYXBW010000023.1:0-26067 GCA_964463305.1 uncultured Christensenella sp.
ATTCGCAATACGGCTATTATATAATACGAAAGCGGCTTTGTAAAGCGGTTCAATTCATAGCCGCCACGCCAATATTCAGGCAGGTGGCTATACCCAGCCAGACTATATACGGAATGAGCAAATTGCCCGCCGCCCGCCGTATGGAGCGAAATACCAGCATTGTAAACACCACCACCACATCAAGCGCTATCATTATTACAACCGATGCCGCATAGGCGCGCGCCGCAAAAAACACGGGCGACCAGGCAAAATTCAGCGCCATTTGAGCAACGAAGAGAACCAGCGCCAACCCCTTTGCGTAGCTCATTGCCTCCGTTCTATACACCAGATAGAGCGCAATTCCCATAAGCACGTAAAGCGTGGGCCACACAACGCCAAAAAGCCACACAGGCGGCGTAAAAGGTTTGTTTAGCGTTGCGTATACCCCAGGAATATCTCCTGATATCCAAGATGAGACAAGCCCCGCCACAAGCGGTATGGCAATGCATATTATAAGCGCCACCACGCTTATTCTGCGGTTTGTTCCCCAACGGTAGGCTCCTACATAATGATGTGTGTTCATAGCTCAAAACCTCTTTTATGTAAAAATTATGATGATTCTTTTTAAACACAGTTTGAGGCTTGTAAACGTCCACAATATAGTATGTATTATACTGTCCATATATAAAAATATTCCATCAGCCTGTTTTCTGCAGAAAAAAGCCAATATATCCCCCGCCCTTCATTGCAGCGCGGCAGCATGCGCAGCCTTTCCGCACACAAATCAGGCGCGCGCCCCGGCCATTTTATGAGGGCCGCTTTTTTTCCACGGCCCGCCACACTATCTTTATAAGCTCTGAAAGTATTATAACGCTGAACGCCATAGCAAATATTTTCAGCCACATGTCAAGCTCCAGCGGTATGGTGCCAAAGAAGGCGCCCGCAAACTGTATTATAAATATTTGCAGCGCGAATGTACAGCCCACCACTATAAGCATCAGCTTGTTTTTCAGCATGTTTTTAAAAATACTGGTGCTGTGCAGCTCGCGGCAATTGAAAGCATTAAAGAGCTGGAAGAGCGCAAACAGCGTAAAGAGCACTGTGGGCATCTGCGCCGCCGTTGCCCCCATAAAATTGAACACATACTGAGAGAGAAACACGGCAGACATATATATGCCCGTTATGGCAATGCGAAACAGCATGGGTCTTGTAACTATGCTTTCATTGCGGCTCACGGGCGGGCGGTTCATCAGGTCGTCATAGTTTGGCTCCAGCCCCAGCGTAAGCGCGGGCGGGCCGTCCATAATTATGTTTATCCACAGCAGCTGCAATGCCGTAAAGGGAGCTTTCAATCCAAGCAGTATGGATGCCAGCACCACTATTACGGAAGACAGGTTTACCGTCAGCTGAAAGCTTATGAAGCGTTTAAAATTCTCATAGATATTTCTGCCCCATTCCACCGCCTTGACAATGGTGGAAAATGAATCATCCAGCAGCACTATGTCGCTCGCTTCCTTGGATACCTCTGTGCCGGATATGCCCATGGCTATTCCCACATCCGCATTTTTAAGCGCGGGCGCATCGTTTATGCCGTCGCCCGTCACCGCCACCACGTTGCCCTGCTCTTTCAGCAGCTTCACCACGCGCATCTTTATGGTGGGCGTGCTGCGGGCAATAACGCTTATGGAGGGCAGCTTGGCGCAAAGCTCCTCATCGCTCAAATCCATTATATCCTTCGCTTCAACGGCTATGCCCCCGTTTTCAAGCACATGCAGCTCGCCTGCTATTGCCGTAGCCGTCACTATATTGTCGCCCGTCAATATCTTCAGCCCCACGCCCGCTTTGCGGCATGATTTCACCGCTTCATACACATCGGCGCGCAGCGGGTCTGATATGGCCACAAACCCGTCAAACACCATGTTGCTCTCCATCTGGCTGTGCTCTTCCTGCTCTTGATAGTCTTTCATAGAGGAAAGCTCTTTATGCGCAAAGGCCAGCACGCGCATTGCCTTTTCCTGCGCCAGCATTATGTGCTTTTCTATCTCCGCCTTCTCAGCCTCTTTAAGGCTGCACATGGAAAACACGCTCTCCGGGCTGCCCTTTACATAGGAGATTATTTTGCCGTCCACCTTTGATATGGTGGTCATATGCTTTAGCTCCGATGAAAACGGGAAGGCGTGCAGTATATCATGGTCGGCACGCTCCGCCTTGTATGACTTCCCGCTCTCTTTGCGCGCGATAGAATTCTCATAAAAGTTAAGCAGCGCCCCCTCTGTGGGGTTGCCTATGAATCTGCCGTCACTGCCAATATCTGCCGTTGTGTTAAGGCATATATTGTGAACAAGCCAGCTTGAGTTTAAATCTCCCGCGCTCTTGTGCCATGCATTATCATAATAGCCGCCCACCGTCATTTTGTTTTCGGTAAGCGTTCCAGTTTTGTCTGAGCATATCACGTTTATGCAGCCCACGGTTTCTGAGGCTATCATTTTTTTCACAAGCGCGTTTTGCTTTGACAGCTTTATTATGTTTAGCGAAAGCGACACGGCCACTATGGTGGGCAGCCCCTCAGGCACCGCCGCAACAATAAGCACTATGCTGGTAACAAAGGCCTCCAGCACCTCGTCCACAATTAGGCCGCCCTGCATCGCAAAGGATATGAGCTGCGAAACAAACACTATGGACGCCGCAATAACGCCCAGTATTGTTATTACCTTTCCCAGCTTTGCCAAACGCTCCTGCAGGGGTGTGCTGGACTGCTTCAAGTCTGTAAGCTCACGGGCGATTTTGCCAAATTCTGTGGAATCCCCCACGGCGGTCACCACCATGGTGCCGTACCCGTTAGTTATATAGTTGCCGCTGTACAGCATATTGGCGCGTTCCGCCAGCGGCAGCTTTTCATCGTCCGTTTCAAACGCTGCGTCCTTTTTGGCGGGAACGCTTTCCCCCGTCAATGCCGATTCATCTGCGGTAAGGCCTGTGCTGGTTATAAGCCGCCCGTCTGCGGGTATCTTATCACCCGTGGCAAGCAAAACCACATCCCCTACCACTATATCTTCCTGATTCAGCATCACCGTGCTGCCATCGCGCAGCGCTTTTACCACAGTGTTGTTGCTTATATCAGAAAGCGCTTCAAAGGCTTTGGCGCTTCTGCCCTCCATCACCACGGTTATTATCACCGAAAGTGATATGGCCGCAAATATGCCCACCACCTCAAGGTAATCAGATTCGCCGCCCGTAGCGCCTTTTATTATGTTTACTGCAAGAGCTATAACGCCCGCCATAATAAGCATTATTATCATTGGCTCCTTTGCGGCGTTCCATATCCTCCGCAAAAGTGACTCCGGCTTTTTGCGCGTAAGCACGTTGGCGCCATACTGCCGCCTGTTTTCCTCTGCCTGCTCCGCCGTTAGCCCCAGCGCATCGTCCGTTTTGCAGCGCTTTAACAGCAAATCTTTTGATTCCATAAATTCGTTCATACAAAAACCTCCACTCCCCATAACAAAAAAGACCCCTGCATGTTCACCATACCGGAGCCAAACAAAAAAGACCGATGCACAGCAAACAACGCTATACATGAGTCTCGTTATTTAAGACAAGCCAGGCCTTCGGCCAGTATGTTGACTTGCCACGCATTTTGCGCCAACTACTCCCCCACGAGTATTTTCAATTTACTGAATGATATCATAGCGGCGCCCATACTGTCAAGTAAGGGCGGCTTTCCAAAGACGCGTTTATTGCTTTTTGCAAGGTTTTTGCGCCGCGGCGGAAGATCCAATGCTTGAAAACCTATAATGCGGCTTTATGATACTGCCGCCTTTTTGAATATAGATCTCCAGATAGCTTTGCCAAACGTGCTGCGCCAGCTTCACAAGTAGAGCAAAACGGTATCCCGCCAGTTTAGCATTATGGGTCACACAGCTTCACAGTGCCTTGCATGGGCGCTCTCTCCGCTTTTTGCACCAACAGCTAGAAATGTTTCGGCAGCGCGGCAGGGTTATTTTTTAAAAATCCTCACAGAGCATTTTATTGTGAGGTGATCTCAAACAGGCTGTATGTGCAGGCAGGCTTACAAAATTTGAGAAACACGGTGATTCAGCACATACCGTACGTTATCGCTGTCATTATAAAACCGTGCCTTCATTCTATCCATAACAGAATTTCCCAGCTTGTCGTTTGATACGGTAGGCAGCAGCACCACATATTGCAGCGGGCTGTAGCGGGCAATTGTATCTCCCCTGCGCAGCCCCTCTTTTAATACGCTCAGCAGCCGCTTCATCACCTGATCCATTTCAATGGGTTGTATGGGCTTATCATCCTGACGGCGCACTTCTGTAAGCGCAAGATACATAGGCGTATCCATACGCTTCATATTGCTGACCTGAAGGTTGTATATCTCCCTAAAAGCAGTATATTCACAATACATCGCGCCTTCAGATTCATTGCCTTTCATAAGCTCCTGCTGGCTGTGCTCTATGTTCATGCTTGCATTGTTGCTTGCGTGTATTATTTGATGGTATACATCCAATAGCTCTTCAGAGGGCTTCATGCCCAAATGCGTGTACTGCAGGCCGGTAAAGTTTTCATATTGCTCCAGCGCATCCTGGCTCTTACCTATTTTAAGCAGGGCGCGCATCAACTCCACGTTCATTTCAGTATTAAAAGCGTCTATATCAAGCGTACATTTGCATACTCTTATAACATCAATATATCGCTTTTCTTTATCCAGCAGCTTTGTGTATTTATACATAGCCTGCATATATATATTACGATAATAGATGCTTTTGGGCGCTATCCATGATCCCATATCAGAATTTGCAAGCATATCATCTGAATAAAGGCTCATCACCTCTTCAAAAAACGCACCGGTCTCATTTGTAAGTTGTTCCACATCAGATATTTTGCAATGCAGCTCCTCCAGCCGCACTATATCAACGCAGCATTCAACATCCACGCTCCACATATATGCTCCCGGCTTAGTTACTATTGCGTTATTCAGGTCATATGGCTCCAAATCTTTGCGCAAACGGCTCACAAGCGTTTTAAGCGTGTTTTCAACGCTCCTATACCCCGCGCTTGGCCAAAGTACTTCAGCCAGCTCGGAAACAAGCACCAGCCTGTTTTGGTTTACAATAAGATAACCAAGTAAATTTGTCTTTTTTCTGGAGCTTCTAAACGGCTGTACAATATCCACCCCGTCAATAAATATTTTTAGTTCCCCAAGCGTGTTGATTTCTATATGTTCCATAATTTCCAGGCACTTGCCGTACAAGCTGGTCAATTGTCAACATCAAAAATGCAGAAGCTTGCATTCTGCGTATTGCCGGTCACCTCCCGCGAAAAAGAATACTGCCAAATCCGCAGCAAAATAAAACCTTGCTACGTGTATGGAATTTTTTAAAAAATAGATTGTGCCGCAAATGCGCTGTGAAAGCAGAATGTTAATTAGTTATGTGTATCTTTTCGATGTCAACCGCACCTTACTATCCCTTTATTATAAGCTAATTATATCATACTTCACCCAAGCGCGCAAAAATCATTTATACACCGCCTACCAAACAGCCAATCCGCCGCTCCCGTTTTACAGAAGACAGCTCATGTATCCGTTTTTGATTGCGCCGTGCAGCGGCTCTTCATATATGTCTGCCATTTTGGCCACTATGCCCTCATAGGCCTTTGCAAAACTCGGCCCCGTGCTGCTGCCACTCCAGCAGATTGTTCGCCTCTTTGCTTATCAAAGATTTTAGCGCGGGTATTTTCAGATACTTTATTTTTTGCAGCGCTATGGCATTCAGCTCAAATCTGCGCATAGTCAAAAGATCAAAAAAGGCTTGCATGTTTGGCTCTATACCATAGCCCGCGCAAAAATCAACATAATTTTTCGCGGAAGTATCCATCTGCTCCTTTGAAAACGGCTTATGCCTGAATGCTTCGCAGATCACTGCCGCATCATACATCAAAAAACCATTGCAAACCGAGTCCAAATCTATTATAAACGGCCTGCCCGCGGCATCCACCAAAATATTTGTTCTATTCAGATCGCCATGTATTACGCCCTTTTTCAAATGTGACAGGCGCCTCCATAGCTGCTTTCCGCAGGCTTCAAGCTCCCCTGCCATTCCCGCATCAACGCCGCATTCATGCAGCAGGCCTATAAGGCTGTCTATATAGTGCTCCTTTCCGCGTTCTTCCATACCGCACGCAAGATCCCCCAGCGCCTTGTGCACGCTTGCCACATATCCCCCCAACAAAAACATGTGAGCGCCACCGGCCTTTACCCCATCTATATAGCTGTAAATATACCCTGTCTCACCAGTTGAGAGCGCGCACAGATCTGCCGTTTTCGCGCCCATCACCCCGGGGGCAAAAACGCCCCTTTCTTCCAGCAGGCGCGCTGTTGAAAACGCTTTTTGGGCAATGTGTGTACTCTCTTCTTTGTACAGCTTTAAAATATACCTGCCATCCGCACCGCTTAAAACAAATACCGCCCCGCCTACTTTTCGCAGCAGCTTTATACTATCTACAGACAAATAGTAAAACTTCTTCAGTTCCTCTTTCAGGCAGAGCAGCTTTTCCGTTGCAAGCGGCCCTGCCTGTTCACCATACCCTTGCATGATGCGCATTACTTTTCGCACACCGCCTTAAATTTTTTGTCAAAGCCGTTTTTGTACAGTATGCACCGCATATAATCCTTGCCAAAAAAACTGCCCGTAGTGGCGTAACCCACGGCACGGCAGCCTCCCTGACACTTTGAAAGCTGCTCACAGCCGGCGCATTCACTGCCTGCCTCGCACATGTCCTTAAATGTGCTGCATGTAAGCTTCATGTAAGGTGATTCTTCCAATATATCCTTGAGCGGCGTTTCTATGAGCTTGGAGGTATCCTCTCCCAAAAAGCGCATAACGCCGGACATTATATTGCAGGGAAAGGCTTTTTTATCTGCAGATATATGCAGGTGGTCTCTTGCGCTACCGCAAACAGGCCTATTCATAAGCATATCTATATCCGTTTCTTTAGGCATCCAGTCCAGCCTGCGGTCATACATTGGAAAATATCTGAGCACACCCCACAGCTCCAGCATGGGGCGCAAACCCTCATCATGGTATTGCCGGAAGAAATCCACCATCTTTTCAAAGTATTCCTCCGGCGGCAGATTGTGCTGCGAGGAGGTTTTCATCCAGCGCGGCGCTTCACTTACACGTATCACACGCATAACGTTTACACCCAGACCGTCCAAAAATCTTGCGGTTTCGATCAGCTCATCCACATTTCCCTTGTGTATGCACACATGTACAGACACATTGAAGCCGTATTCCTTTGCCAGCTTTATTGCCCTTATTGCAGCCTCCTCCGCGCCGGGGGTGTTCCTCAGCCAGTCATGCTTGTTGAGGCCGTCAAAGCTTATCATTATGAGTGGAAACAAAAAGCGCTGCATTCCAAAATCTGTTTGAGAGGGCGGCTCTTTTCTCATTGCTTCCAGCGCCTCGCGCGTTATAAGCCCGCCGTTTGTGAGTATTTCGTTTACACAAATGCCCCTTCTGTGAGCATTCAGCATCAGCTCCAAAAACTGCGGATGCATAAACGGCTCTCCGCCCGTATAGCGTATTGTACCTATGCCGCAATTTTGCATCTCGTCATATATTTGCATACACTCTTCATATGTCAGCTCGGCAGTAAGCTTATTCTCGTCCGTTGCATTGAAGCAATGGCGGCAGTTGTAATTGCAGCGCAGTGTGGGTGCTAAGCTTACAGCATTAAAATATTGATTATCATAATACTGATACTTCTGCCAGCTCTTTAAGCCCTCTCCCTCCTTTGCCTGCCTTATTATGCCGCTGTCCACATATCTGTTGAGCCTTTCGCCCGCCTCAACGTCCATCGTTCCGTTGCAGGTAAGCAAAAACATAAATTCTTCTCTTTTAAGCCATTGCGGAGATGTTGTGCTATATTTACACAGCGCATGCGGTATGCCCTTCCAGCCGCGCAGGGTGTATGGTTCATTCAATACATACTTCATTCTTACCTCTTTTTTGAGTGACGGCGCAGTGCAATCAAAGCACCGCGCCGTCACCTTTCTATACTTTATCGCCTTTTAAAAAAACAGCTATCATTGGGGGGTTACTTCCACGGCTCATTTGGGTCATATGCATCAGCCTCGCAGCTTCTTCCGCAGTGGCCGCTGCAGCTGCCGCCGCTCACCACAGATGCAAGCTGCTCATCATTGCTTTCAGCACAGATCTCCATAAAATCACGGATATCGTTTTCGCTCAAATCAAATCCTTGCGTCTTTGTATATTCCGCAATCTCATGCTTTTTCATGTCCTGCAGCTTATACATCATCTGCGGATGTTCCACGCAATATTCGAAAAGATCTCTTCCCTTACTCATTTGCTAAACTCCTATTGGCAGCCGGTTTTTTTCACCTTTAACAAGTAACGTTTATGCACTTTTGCTTTACCTTAAAAAGCAACTTATATAAAGCCTTTTTAAACCTGTTTTTAAGCCAAGCACCAGATGCCAACCCAAAATGCGGTGTACAAAACTCAAAAAGATCTATGATCTTTTTTTGCCTCGTTTATTCTGCATCAGGTTATATCAAAGCAACCGTCTCTGCGGCATCTCTCATCAGACTCGCAGGTTTTGCCGCAATGCCCCGCGCAGCTTCCGCCGCTCACCATAGAGGCCAGCTGCTCGTCATTGCTTTCAGAACAAAGCTCCATAAAATCACGTATGTCGCTTTCGTCCATCTCAAAGCCCTGAGCCTTTATATACTCCGCTGCCTCCGCGCCCTTTTTGCCTTTTAGTGTTTCAAGCACTTCCGGGTTTTTGGCGCAATACTCAAAAAATTCTTTACCTTTACTCATTTTGTTTCTCCCATCCTTTATATCTATTTTTCAAATCAAACCGGCCGCCGCAAAGCAGATCCTCTTGCGTCTTGCATTTTTTAACTCAGCCCAAGCTTTTGTTTTTCAGCCCAAAACTATAACATATCGCATGCATCAGTCTCGCACATTCTGCCGCAATGCCCTGTACACATGCCGCCGCTCACCATAGAGGCCAGCTGCTCATCATTGCTTTCAGAACAAAGCTCCATAAAATCACGTATATCACTTTCGCTCATCTCAAAGCCTTGAGACTTTATATACTCCGTTGCCTCCGCGCCCTTTTTGCCTTTTAGTGTTTCAAGCACCTCCGGGTTCTTCACACAATACTCAAAAAATTCTTTACCTTTACTCATTTTGTTTCTCCCATCCTTTATATTTATTTTTAAAATCAAACCGGACGCCGCACACTTTTTGCCTTTTAGTGTTTCAAGCACTTCCTGGTTTTTAACGCAATATTCAAAAAAGTCTTTAGTCTTTACTCATTTGTTTCTCACCTCCTTTTTCATCAAATTTTCTTCATCCAGCCATTTTCTGTCTTCCCCGGTGACCATTGCGTCTATATACGCTTTTACCATTATTTTACTGCGCGTATACTCACAATGCTCCTCCGGCGAGTTAAATATTGCAGACACGCCTTCCGGCGGTTCGCCCGGCATATCGCAGGCACAAATGTGTGCGCAGCATCCGCCGCAGGTGTACTTTGCAAAGCACTTTGCGCACTTTTCGTTTTCAAGTATCATGTGCTTTTCAAAAACGCCCGGCACAAAACCGTCATAAATATTGCCCTGTCTGTATTCTTCGCTTCCCGCAAAACGATGGCACGGGTACAGATTGCCGTCATGAGACACTGCCACCATAGAACGCCCGCTGCCGCAGCATATATATCTTTTTGGCATTGTCATAGAATCCAGCGCAAAACGTATTGCATACTCCTGCTCCTTATTCTCTGCCAGCCGCCTTATACCATCCGCGTCTCTATTTTTCAGCATTTCAATAAAGCTTTTCGCACTTTTTTCCAGGGCATCCTTACGGTCAAGATAGTCCTTGAACAGATCCACCCGCTTTATGTGCTCAGCCAGATTCCCCGAAGCGCCGCACAGCTGATATTCCTCAAAACCCAATGCTTTGAATTCGCTTATTATTTTTTCTCTGTCATCATCTGCATATATTGTGGCACGAGCGGCCATCCTGCCCATTTTCTTTATGGCACTTTTTATTTTTTGAGTAACCACATCATAGCTGTCTCTGCCATCGTTCATCACACGCCTTGCCTGATATTCTCTTGGGCCGTCAAAGCTTACCAATATGCTGAATTTTTCTTCTCCCGCAAAAAAATCAAGCATTTCGTCCGTCATCAGGGTGAGGTTTGTGGTCATGCCAAAGGTAAGATTTTTATCTGCAAAAAGCTTTTTAGAATATTCCACACACTTTACTATAAGCTCATAATTAAGCAGCGGCTCACCGCCAAAAAATATTAATCCTACTTCCTTATCTTCCCCATATGTTCTTTGATCCACCTGCTTGCGAAGAAAATCTATAGCCTCAAATGCCGTTTTCTCGTCCATCATACCAGGGTTTGAATAGCTGCCGTCTGTGCCGTAGCAGTATTCACAGCGCATGTTGCACGCCTGCGCCACCATAAGCTCCAAAAACGATGGCTTCACATTCTCAAATCCACTTTTCCAAAGCTGAGCGTCATGCTCTCTTTCCGCTTCGTCGCTGCTCAGTTTGTCTGACAGCAGCTTTGCTTTTTCCAGCCAACCGTATTGCTCGTCCGTTACCGAGACCTCATACCTGCCCTGTACCGTTTTCAGCCACTCATACTGGTTCTTCTCCAAAGTATCTGTAAATAGCGTGCGTGTGCGTATAACAAATGGCTTGTCAAAAATTTCAAATATATCAAACGGTTTTAGGTATACATTCCTCATCAAAACAACTCCTTTATTTTTGATTGATCTCGCTGTCCGTCAATCATCTTCTGTTTCACTTTTTTGTGCAGATTGCTTATGGCCTCCGTCATATCATAAAATGCCTGTTCTTTGGCATTTGTGTTTTCGCTGTATTGCGTTCGCTTTGCAAGCGAGCTGTATATGCTTTCCACCGCGCTTTTGCTCCGCCAGTGTTTTGCGGCATAGTTTACAGATACTATGTCAAAAAACATGTCCAGCATTTCGTCTCTAAAGGCTTCATCATAGCCTTTGTTTTGCAGCTCAAGCTCCATCGCCGCACAGCAATACTGCCGGCTTTGGCTGTTTATAGTGCGCAATTGCTCTGCGGCTGCATTTAGGTCTCCCGCGTCATAAAGCAGTGCGGCGCGCAGCAGTATAAGCGGCACATTGCCGCCCGCTGTAAGGTTTTCGTTTTTATCCGTATCATTGCTGGCAATAAAATCTGCCAAAAGGCGCGCTTGTTCTTTTGTTATTGTGCAGCTCTCACTGCTTAGTTTTGCTATGAAGCCGGCCATTTTTATGTTTTTCAGCCTGCGCTTGTCTATTTTGCCTGAATTTGCAGATATCGCGGGCACAAATATCCTGTATGTGGGAAAGCCCAGATACCCCATATCTCTTATATAAACATCTCCGGCAATCTCACATAGCTTGCTGCACATATATCTCATGCCCTTGCTGTTTGTAAATTCTCCCGCCTCGCCCCAGGGCACAAACTCCCATGATGGCTTTCCCGCAAAGTATTCATCTGCCACCGTGCCCGTGCCGTCTCTAAATTGCTTATATAGATTTCTCGCGCTGTCAAAAGGCATCTTTGGCTGTGCCTCCCATGGGGTAAGATAAAATGCGTCCTCCTCCTCAATACCCGGTGTATAGCCCTGCAGCAGCTCTGTTAAGCAGCGCTCCAGCGCAACGGCAAAGGTGGGGTGTGCCCCAAATTTCACGTGATATCTTTGTTTTTTTATATCCACCATCACAATGCTCACCACGGGAAATCCCTTCCCAAGCGAAGCGTCTTTCACATATATGCGGTATCCGGAAGCGTTTTCTATGCGCTTTATAAGCTCGTGTAGCGCGGGGTAGTTAGTTTCCAGAAAATTTCCGCTTATTTGCGGCGGAGTCAGCCTCCCAAGCAGTATCTCCCTTTGGGCGTACCTTTCTATGACCTCAGAAAAACCCTGGCACAACGCCTCCTCCGGCGTATTGCCAGCCGAAAGTCCGTTTGAACCATCCAAAAAGGACACCACCAGATCAGGGATCAGCGCTGTATCTTTATTTTTAAAAGAGTAATACGGCAAAAAGCTCACATCATCTCCGCCCAGCATCTGCCTCCATATATCCAGCATCTCTTCATTGTTTTCATCGCCCCACATATATTGCATTGTTTTCCAAACATCCGGCGATTCTTCCTCTATGCTGGATACGCTCTTTACCACCTCATCCGGCGCTCTGCTAAACCCCAAATGCGCTTGCGCCTCTTTAGACGCCATATGCCAATTGTATGCATAAAAACTTTGAAACCGTTCCATTGCCTCGCCAAATCCGCTTGCCAGACAGTATTCTTCCGTGGTTCCCTTCCCATTCACGCCCCATCCGTGCCTACAGTCCTCCATGCGTGAAGAATACACTCCCTCCACGGGTTTTTTCAGCTTGAACGATACCTCTACTCCAAGCTCTTTCAAAAGGTCCTTTGCTTTTTGTATGGTTACATTAGGGTCTGCGTCCTTGAACTTTGAATATTCCATATATTTTACCTTTTATTATTTCTGCCATCATTTTATGCGGCACCGCACCATTGCGTCAATTTCGCTGATGCAGTGCCGCTATAAAGTTTTCCTTCGTTTTTTAAGTATTACTCTTAGGCATATGGCGGTACGTCCAAATTGCAGTCTTCCTCACAGGTTCTTCCACAGTGCCCCGAACAATCTCCGCCGCTAACTGACGCCGCAAGCTCCGCATCGTTGCTTTCAGCACACAGCTCCATAAACTCGCGTATATCCCCGCTGTTCATATCAAACCCCAAAGACTTCACATAATTTGCTATCTCATCGTTTTTCATGCCGCGAAGCTTTTCAATAACCTCCGGGTGAGAAGTGCAGTACCCATAAAATTCCTTTGCTTTACTCATTTTTTTGTCTCCTTTCGGCTTTTAGCCGTATAATTTTTTTCTTATTGTAAGTATGTCACATATTTGTTAAAAAAATTCATATGCTCAACTCCAATTTTCTATCCAGCTGCTGCCGCGCCACCAGCTCCGCAAACAAGCCGCCCTTGGCAAGCAGTTCCTCATATGTGCCGTCTTCCTTTATACACCCCTCTTCCAGTACCACAATGCGGTCACAATGCCTTATTGTGGAAAGCCTGTGCGCCACCACCACTCTTGTACAGTTTAGCTCATCCAGCGCGCGGGTGATGTGTGACTGCGTTTGATTATCCAAAGAAGAAGTTGCCTCATCCAATATAAGTATCTTGGGCTTTGCCACAACGGCGCGCGCTATCATAAGCCTTTGCTTTTGCCCGCCTGATACAGCACTGCTGGTGGAGCTAAGCATTGTTCTCATGCCCATGGGCAGCATTTTTATATCTTCGGCTATACCCGCTATCTCCGCCGCCTGCCACGCTTCTTCTTCTGATACCCACGGCGCCGCTATTGTTATATTGTCATATATAGTTCCGGATATAAGGGAGCCGTTTTGCAATACCACTCCCAAATGCCGCCTGTAGGTCTGCAGATTTAGATCTCTTATATCGTTTCCGTCCACACACACGGTACCCTGCTCCGGTATTTGAAAACCCAGCAGAGAACGCACCAGTGTAGATTTACCGGAGCCGGTTTTGCCCACCACCGCCAAATATTGCCCGCAGGGTATCTCTAAGGAAATATCCTCCAGTATATAGGGCGTATCTTGAGAATATCTGAAATACAGGTTTTCCACAGACAAGCTGCCCGTAATATCCTTTACCGGTTTTTTGCCCTGCTGTTTTTCCGGCATTTCCTCTAGTATTGGCTTTATCATCTCCAAGGCGGGTATAAGCTGCGTTGTGGATTGCACTATTGCCAGCATTGCCGCCATTGCCCCCATCAGCATTCCAAAGCTTGCAGAAAAGGCTATATAATCCGCGCTGGCCGTACTGGCGCCCACGGCTATAAAATATATCACCAGCGTGCCTATACCAAGTGCGGCCTCTGTTATTGCCGTGCCCATGCGCAGCAGTATGGGCGGGTTGTACCTATGGGCAGCTATTGGGGTATAATTTTTCACCCAGTTTGCAAACACAAAAGGCTCCGCGCCCGCCAGCTTTATTTTTTGTATGTCACTCATAATGTCATATAGCTCGCTCGAAACTGCCACCGTGCCCTCATTCAGCTTTCTGCTGAACTTAACCTGCTTTACAATAGTGAAAGCGGATACCACGAAGGACACTATCACCACAATGAGCGCGGGCACTACAAACTGCGGTGCAAATGCGGCTATCTGAAACAGGTACAGCAGCGAAAACAACGCGGTGAACCCGGTGGTAAGAAACGAATCTGATATAGTTTCACTTATGCTCTCAGAGCTTGCCACGCGCTTTGCTATGTCTCCCGCATCATACTTTGCAAAAAACGATACCGGCAGCATCACCAGCCTTCCCATAAACGCCGCGTGCACAAAAACGCCAATCTTTGTTTTTATCCTTTGGGCACACAGGCCGCGCACCATGCTTATAAGCAGTGTGGAGAGCGGTATACAGCACATCATAAGCATAAGCGGCGGCAGCACTCCCAATGTTTCGCCCGGTATTATCACCAGGTATATAAGCTGTATCACCTTTGGCAGCACCAGCCCCAATAGCGTCATTGCCAGTGTCATTATACCCACAAAAATCAAATCCGCCACTGATAGCTGCTTCAGCATATACGCAAACAGATCTTTTGAAGAAAGCTTTTTTTGAGGCAGCGGCGGGTATAGCACGTATGCCTTGCTTTCCAGCGTTTCCGTCTGCGCGGCCGTGAGATAGCTGCGCCTGTTTTTTTCGCAGTCATACAGCATGTAGCGTCCGCCCACCGTGGGCACAAGCGCCACGTACCCGCCTTCTTTTTTTCGGCCAAGCAGTAAGCCTATCGCCTGCTTGTACCACCCTTTTTCAAGCGTGACCTCCCTGTGCATTACGCCCACTTCCACCAGCGCATCATCTATACCCTGGGCATCGTTCACGCCGCTCATGCCATTCTCTGCATACTCTATGCCCATATATTCCAAAAGCATCAAAATAGCCTTCTCAAAGCTTGAGCCGCCCAGCTTGGCATCCCACGTCAATATTCGCTTAACATTCACAATATCTCTTAAACTGTCTAATGATTTTGTGAAAAGCTCTTTTTGATAGGCCTTTTTTTCTTTTAGTCTTTGCTTGCTCTGCATCTTTCCCTCAGTCACTGTTTACAAGATCGGCGTAAACCCCACCCTTGGCAATAAGTTCTTCGTGGCGGCCTATCTCGGCTATTTTGCCGTTTTCCAGCACCACTATTCTGTCACAGTCACGCACGGTGGAAAGCCTGTGCGCCACCATTATGAGCGTGAGCGGTCTTTTTTTGAGCGCCGCCAGTACATCTGCCTCCGTTTGAGCATCCATAGCGGAGGTGGCTTCATCCATTATAAGAATGGACGGCGAACCGGCAAGTGCGCGCGCTATCTCTATTTGCTGCCGCTGCCCGCCCGAAAATGCTATGCCGCCGTCTATCAGCCGCTCTTTGTAGCCCAGCTTCCGCTTGGAGATCAACTGATGTATCTGCGCGTCTGTGGCGGCGCGCACTATCTCTTCAAATGTGATAGATTCATCCCACATCCTTATATTTTCTTCTATGCTGTCAGAAAACAAATGGTTTTCCTGACTCACCACCGCCATAGAAGAACGCAGATCAAACAGGTCTATCTCTCCCATTGGCTTTCCGTCAAAAAATACGCCGCCCGTCCATGGTCTATACAGCCCCGCCACAATATTGGTAAATGTGGATTTTCCGCAGCCGCTTTTGCCCACTATGGCTATATGCTCTCCCGCCTTTATGCTTATATCAAAGTTTGTGAGCAAGGGCGGCTCCTGCTTGTTATAGCCAAAGCTTACGTCCGATATGCGTATATCTCCGCTCAGCCTGCTTGGCTCTTCCTCTTTTCCCATATCAAACGCGGCCTCTTCCACATCCGGCTCGTAACGGAAAATATCTTCCGTGCGCTCCATCTGCACTCTCATTGCCTGCAGCGACCGCCCCGCCATAGAAAGCTTTGTAATGGGCTGCGTAACGGCCATCAGCAGCCCCTGGAAGGCTATGAGCATACCCGCTGTAAATTGACCCTGTATTATGAGATAGGTACCCAATATTATTACAATTATATTGCCCAGAGCCACAATGAACTCCATTGTGCTGTCCATAAATTTAGATATTGCCGCCTGCTTTTGCACCTGCACGTTTGCCAGCGCCTGATAGCCCGCCCATCTGCGAAAAAAACCCCGTTCAGCCCCGCTTGCCTTTATGGTTTCTATTTGCTCCACACAGGCATAGGTGCTGCCAATCACCTTGCTTTCATCGTGCTGCTGTATTCGCATTATCTCCACACTTTTGCGCGTGGTTATCTGCATCACCACTATGTTCAAAAGAGCGGTGGCAATGCCCACCATAGCCAGCAGCGTATTATATCTAAAAAGCACCAGCACATACAGCACTATCATAAAAGAATTGAGCACCAGAGGCACATACTGCTGTATAAGAGAGTATGCTATGTTTTCGTTATCGCCCTGACGGGTAACTATATCTCCCGTGTGCCTGTATTGGAAAAACCGCACGGGCAGGCGCAAAACATGCCACAAAAACGAAGAGTTTGAACGTATTGCAAAGTAAGACTCTATATGTAGCTGCTGACTGCCCGCCGCCGCAGCCAGTACCAGCTTCACTATTATAAGCGTGGCCATGCCCGCCGCTATTACATAAAGCCAATTATAGCTGTGCTCCACAAGTACATAATCCACAAACAGGCGAGAGAATATTGGCGTTATTATGCTTGTGACCGCCAGCACCAAGGAGCACAGCGCCACAAAACCTATTGCCGCGCCCGAACCCTCCAGCCGCTTTTTGGCAAACTGCCAAATGCTGGATGGCCTGCCTTCGCACACAAAGCTTTCCATCTTGTAAAAATACAGCACCACGTTACTGAAATCTTTGTCAAACTGCGAGGGAGCAAGCGTTTGTTTTCCGCTTGAGGGGTCCATTATGACCGCTTTTTTACCTTTAAAGCCGCAAAGCACCACAAAGTGGGAGTTTTTCCAAAACAGCATACAGGGGTAGTTTGCCTCTTTTTTTAGCTCTTCCACGCTTGACCTGAAAATTTTGCTGTTCAGGCCATACTGTTTTGCCGCCCTTTGCAAATACAACGCCTTGCTGCCGTCACGTGATACCCCGCAATCCTCTCTCAGCTTTTCCAGCGTGACATAGCGCCCGTAATAGGCCAATATCATGGCCAGCGACGCAGCGCCGCACTCCACCGCCTCCATTTGCAGCACCAAGGGCACCTTTACACATTTTTTATACATTTATTTGCCATCCCCCACAAAAAATGTACTTAATGATATCTCCCCTGTTGTTATAACTACGGGGTGCACCGCCTCTTCATCCAGCTGACCCGTATAATCTATGTCTACGCGCACGCTCCAATCAGGTATTCCCAATATATACTTTGCATAATTGGAGTCCACCTGCTCCGCCGCCTCCTCCACAGAAAACACCGCGTGAGATATGCTTTTTATATTGCCGTTCAGTTCTCTGTCTATAAGTACATCCTGCCCAACCTCAAGCTCATTCACGTAGGCCACATCCACAAAGGCCACCATTTCGCCGCCGTTCTCATACGCCTTTGCAATTATGTGTGTAGGTACCCTCACATAAAATATGGAAAGCAGTATGGCAAGCGTGATCAAAAGCAGCGCCACCAGCACCAGCCAGGCCCATCTTCTTGTAACGCGCAGCGTACTGTTCATATTATCAACAGAATGCAGCGGCTTTGGTTTTTCGTTTATACCTGCCGTTTTGTTTTGATGCTCTTTCATACGCCTCTGCCCATACTTTACTTCACGCTGTCTACCGCAGCCAGTAGCAGTTCCTCATCATATGCCTTGTCCATAGCTATGGAATATTTATAGGTCCCGTCATTCCACACTGCCATGCCCGCTTCTTTGTTTTCCGGATCGGCCGTTTTTATTGTTACCGTTATGCCTCCCGGCGTGGTGGCCTGATGGGTATCTCCCCACTTTGCGTAATTTCCGCTTATATCGTCTTTACCGTTTACATCCGCAAAATCGCTCTTTGCCTTACGGTAGTTGAACTCTGTTCCGTCCGCTACCTTAAAATTTACTTCGTTCAGCTTTCCGTCTATCGCCTGCACCAGTAAAAGCTCCGCAGAATGAGGCAGCTTCATATCTATGCCTGTCTCTTCACTCATCTCCTCCACGCTCTCGTAGGTCTTCAAAGGATTTTTCACCTGCTCGCCATCTGCTTTCGGTGCTGGTGCGCAGCCCCAAAATACCATTACAGACATCACGCATATTACTGCCATTATTACAAATTTTCTCATCTGTTTTTTCTCTCCTGCTATACACAATATTTATGTTCGTCATTTCCACAAGTATCACCAAACCTTGTTTCGCTCATTGAAAGCCTTATTTCCTCTTCTGTAACGGGCTTTACAATATAACCGTGTGTGCGCATTTTCATTGCTTTTGTAGCGTATTCATCAGTGTCTGCGGCTATTACCGTAAGCACTGTGGGGTATAGCTCTTCCGCAAATTCCTGCAGATCAAAACCCGTGATCCCGCGCATCATCGCCTCTGTAAACAATATGTCTATAGGGTTGTCTTTTATAAATGACGCCGCCTCCACCGGGCTTGAAAACATCACTACCTTGCACCCTGAAAACATAGAGCTTAGTTGCTTTGCCAACCGCTTCAGCTCTTTTTTATTTGTGTCTACAGTTACTACCGTCATTTCCTTGTCCTCGCTTTGATCTCCTTGTTTTTATTATATAAAGCACGTCTGACCTATATCTGACAAACCAATACCAAGTCATAAAAAATATTGCAAAGTTATAAGCGTGCGTTTATGCGCCCCTGCACATTGCCTGCCGCAAGAAAGCTTTGCGCGCTCTATTTTGACTGATTTCTCTTTTGCCGCCAAACCCGCACCCATAAATTTTTCCGCATTACACAAAAAAATCTGCAGCGCCTGTTCGCCTCACTCCATATTAGCAGCACCGGAGTATATAAACGAACCGCTGCAGATATGTTTTTCTAAACCTCATATATGCTTTGGTTTTTGCATCCACTATGTGTATTTTTGCTATATACCGTAAATCCCCAAACCTCTTGCCAACAGGCCTGAGGCAAGGATGGCAGATAATGTGCAGCCGCCACCCCGCTTCGGCCCCCGCCCCGGCTTATGCAGCGCCGGAGCAGCGTTATTTTAAATCCCCGTTTTACTACTCCCTTTTATTTCCCACTCTCAGCACCTTTTTCTCACACAGATCACAAATATTTTTTTGTGCGTTCATTGTGCAATTTAAAGGCTCTTTTTAAAGGCTGTGCTCTCACACGCCTTTACTCCGAGCCGCCTGCAAACAGCCCGGCTATGTATACAGATTACGCGGCATATCCACCCTTATGTACCGCATAGTCTGCAAACACCGTATTATCCCGCTGGCCCGCACTTTACATCGTGCCCGCATTCAGGCTCACATTATTCATACCGCGCAGCTCTATCATCAATTAAGTCTGCGCCAAGCAATAATCAAAAAAGTTCTTTTGCCTCACTAGTTTTTGTGTTGCCCCGTTTATAATATTTTAAAAAAACCAAAATCGCTTCCTGTACAGGCACTTTCACGCTCACAGGTAGCCCCGCAGTGGCTTGTGCATATACCGCCGCTTATTGCTTCGGCCAGCTTTTCGTCATTGCTTTCCGCGCACAGCTCCACAAATTCCCGCAAATCCTCATTATTCAGTTCAAAGCCCAAAGATTTCACATAAGCTATGATCTCATAGCTTTTCATGCCGCGAAGCTTTTTGATCGTATCTGCATTCTTAACACAATAATCAAAAAATTCTTTTGCTTTACTCATTCGTTTGCCTCATGCATTGTGTAAAAAAATTCATCATCCCCCAGCTCCCCCAGCTTTCAGGCAGTGTCCGTGCTCATAAGTATAGCCGCAACGCCCGTCCACACCCTCTCAGGTTTTCCCGCTCTTTTTAAAATAGATCAGCGTTTTTACAATATAGTTTTTACTTGTTTCCATAATACACAGTGAGTCTGACACAAATCTGACAAATTTCTGTTTTATGCGCATAAAAAAAACGCAAAGATGCTCTGCTTTGCGCGGTTTTTTTTATTGAGCGCTATTTTTTTGTAACCGCTTCAATACGTGGCTTTTGTATCTATAAGCGCCCCCAGAGTAAACTCAGCCCAACCGTAATTTGTCATATATTCTCCATGAAAAGCATTTATTTTGGCTGTATCCCCGTTTAAAAATCCAAAATAATCACAATCCACCTTTTGCGTGTCTATTGCTATCTCGCCGCGCGCCTTTATTATTATTTCCTCCGCTTCCTTCTCTTTCAGCAG
Source organism: uncultured Christensenella sp. (assembly GCA_964463305.1). Classification (GTDB taxonomy): domain Bacteria; phylum Bacillota; class Clostridia; order Christensenellales; family Christensenellaceae; genus UBA5399. The sequence continues at coordinate 20,445 of CAYXBW010000023.1, forward strand.
CCTCACCAGATCTGACACCACCTTGTGCACGCTGTTTTGCACGGCCTTATCATACGGGCGGTCTTCCCACAGTATGGCCGCCAGTGCCGTGGTGCCTATAAACGCCCCCTTGCGATCCACCAAATAGGCAAGGCACTCTCTGCACTTGGTGCGCGGTATATGCAGTGGCTGTTCGTCTATAAATACTTCAAAATTTCCAAATGTTTGTATGCGCACCCTGTGCTTGGCTGTTTGGCTCAAAGGGTTTCGCAAATTATCAAGCTCTGCCCGTATATCTGCCGCCCTGACGGGTTTCATAATATAGCCGCTGGCGTGCAGGCGGAAGGCGTCCATAAGATAATTTGAATAACCCGTAACAAAAACCACATTTATTTGCGGACAAAGATTTTTGCACTTTTTTGCAAATTCTATGCCGTTGTCTGTTCCCATATCTATATCCAAAAAGGCTATATCCACCTTGTTTTGGCTCATAAATTCCAGCGCTTCATCCGGATGAAAAAAGCCCGCCGTTTCGGCTTGTGGCTCCAACTGCTTTAGTATACGCATCACATTGCTTACTATAAGCGGTTCATCATCCACAATTATTATTCTCATACTAATCCTCTCTGGGCAATATTATTTTTACGGTGGTGCCCACACCCTTTTCACTGTCAATTATCATAATGCCGTCACACAGCGTTTTAAGCCTGTTTCTGGTATTTTCTATACCCACGTGCGGGCGGTCTTCCGCGGGGGGAGCGCTTGTGTCAAAACCCACGCCGTCATCCTGCACGGTTATAATTATTTCATCCGCAGTCCGCACAGTTTTTATTTCCAGCGTACCGCCCTCTTTTTTCTTCACTATGCCGTGACGTATGGCGTTTTCTATTATTGGCTGCACAGTAAGCGGCGGCAAAAGAAAATCTACCACGTGTATCTTCCATTTTATTTTCAGTTTTTGCGGAAAGCGCATTTTTTCAAGATAAAGGTAATCACTTATGTGCGCCATCTCCTTTTCAAAGGGTATCAGCCTGCTGTCTGAAAGAAATTCAAGATTGCCGCGCAGATAATAGGCAAAATGCTCCAGCGCTTCGGACGCCTGCTGCATATTACTGTCGCACAGCTCCTTTATTCCGCTTAAAGCATTATACAAAAAATGCGGCTGTATTTGTGAAAGCATTACGGATATGCGCACATCTGCCAGCTCTCTCTCCATCTGCCGCACTTCTGCCTCTCTTTTGCTTTCTGCCCGGCTGTAGCTTATAAACTGGCTCATCAGCAGTATTATAGACAGCGCAAAGCCGTGTATCATAAGCATTCTGCGCGGCATAAAATCCCACAATATATTTAGGCCGTCCACTATCTCGCACACCAATACGGGCAATACAGATAAAAACAGGAGCAGCAAATAATTATCTTTATTCTTTATAAGGCACAGCACAACGCACACCATTGAGGTAAGTATTGCGGAAACGGCCACAACGCCAATGAAAAACTGCTGCTCAAACAGATCTGCCACGCCCGCAAACTGAAGCAGCAGGCAAATGGCCGCAGTGGCTATCTCCACCACCAAAACGCCCGTCATAACACGGTGCATTTTTTTGCCCCGCATATAAAAGCGCATCAGCAGCGCAAGCGCTATGGGAAAGAGCAGTAACCCCGATACATCCACAAGCGAGGTCAACCATGGCGGCCCAAACACAAAATAGATAAACGGATAGAAAATATCCGTTATACACCACAATCCTCCGCTGAAAAAGTAGAAACCCATCAATATCACTCTAATGCCGTTTGAGGCTATGCCAAAGGTGGCTTCAAGAGCTCCCTCGCACAGCAGCATTATAGACGCTATTGTGGCAAGCAAAAGCGTTATTTCCAAAAAATCCAGTCTTTCAAGCATAAGGCGGTACAGCCCGGAGCCATCACCCATGTACATATTGGCAAACAGGCTTTGCATTGCTTTAGAGTTTTCGCCATAATAAGAATGTATTGCTATCTCCACCTTTTCGCCGGCTTCTATCCCCAATGAGGAAAAAGAATACCAGCTATTGCCCGGAGACCTCAAAAAAGAGGGCGTACCCTGCTTTATTTCAAATGGATATACCTGCCCCTTTACCGTTATGGTTATGCCGGCATTTTCCGCATATATCCACACTGTTTCATTTTCTGGTATGTCTTGGGAAAAGGCTCCGCTCACAAGCAGTGTTCCGTTCTCTTCCGCCTGCCCGTCCGGAACAAAGGCAAGCTGCGAGATGGTGGTGTTTTTCATAAAAAAATTTGGGAACACCAATACCACCGAAACCACCAGCCCCACTATTATTGCCGATACAAAATATAAATATATCCGCTTTTTTTCCATTAAGAAACTCCATAAATTCTTTTATACAACACACAAAATATTATAATATTTTAATTTATTTTGCCGTTAGATATTATTATTTACCATTACTGCAAAAAAATCAAATCAAAACAAATTTTTATGCTTTTGCCCGCAGCGGTTTATTGCTTATGACCTCAGGCAAATCACATTCCGTTTTGAATTGCGTTTTACAATTTTTATACTGTATCCCGGCAATATATTTGGGCGGTCTAGTTTTGCCGCGGCGGGTGCGTTTCGCCTTTTTGAAAAACTGCCCCATCATAAAACAGCCCCCATAGGCAAGACATCAGCAGCCTTGCCTATGAAGCTTTCCGCGTTTTTTCAAAACAGCTTAATTCATAGCTGATTATTTTTTGCCGTACAATTTATTGATCCCTTTGCACTTTTATTGTAAACGTTGCCTTTGATTCGGGATTTCCCTTATCCATTGCCGTTATGGTTACCGTGCCCAGCTTGCTTCCCGCTCCCTGAGCGATTTTCACCTTACCGTTCATCACTGTGGCTATTTTTCTGTCACTGCTGCTCCAGTTCATATCCCTTACACTGTGGCTGGAATCCTTTGGCTTTGCATCTGCAATAATAAGCTGTGTATACCATGGCTTTGCCCCGCCGGCCCCCTTATACAAAACGCTTCGGTTTTCCTTGCTCTTCAGCATAAAGGAAGATGTGGCCTTCTTTACCGCAAATGGTTTTGAAACGGTTATAGTTGTGCCGTTTTTATCTGTAAGCCTTGCGTATATTTTCAGGTTTCCCCTGCTCTTTGCCGTAAGCCGCCCGCCTTTTGTGATGCTTGCCTTGCCCTTGTTAGAATCTGCCAAATAAAACTCGTAAACATATTCCGGATCTTCAGATTGTACATTCAGCCTAAAGTTTGATATGCGGCCTATATACGCGCTGCTTCCGCCCACTATTTCGGCAGATTTTATAAGACTTTGCGGCTTTAACAGCGCGGCTTTTCCACTTATATCGCCTTTGTAGGTCACTTCCCCTATGATTCCCTCTGCGCTATCAAACTCCGTACCAGCCGGCAGCCATACATATATGCCGCCCTTTGCGTCTGTTTTCATGTATTTTATATCGTACCCATAGCGCGGGGCAAACATAAGCGATGCCACACTTTGTGCTTCGGATATGTTGCCAAATGTCAATGTGTACATTTCCAATGCTTCGTCTTTACCGTTCACTATATTGCTGCTTTGTATGCCCCTAACGCTGCCGCCCAGTATGCGAACCGTCCCTTTGGGGCTGTAAACAGATATGTCTCCGGCAGAGTATATTGTACCATTCTTTATATTCACACTGCCGCTGCCTGTGTTTTTCACCACCGGCGTAGGATCTGACGCAGAGAACGCATCCGCAGCGCTTCCCGTATTTGATATCATGCTGTTTTCTATTGTAATACTGCCCGTGCCTGCGTTTTGCACAGCCGTCATATTGCCCGCCTGCGCCAGTATTACCATATTTGTTATTGTTAAGCTGCCATTGCCGTTATATATGGCTATCTGACCGCTTTCCAGCATTATTGTGCCCGCGCCTTTTGTAGAGGTTACCTTTATATCGCCCGTACCCGCGCTGGACAAAGCTCCCGTCAGCGTGTACCCGCTCGTGTCTATTGTTATTGCCGTATTTCTATTTATGTTCACCGTGCTGCTGAGCGGTATATCGTTCAGCATTATTATGTCTGTAACTTGCGGATTGTTTATAAAATTCTTAAGTTCCTGTTCGTTTCTCACACGCTGCACAGGGTCAACAGGTGCTGGCGGAGTGGGCGGTGTGGGGGGTGTGGGCGGCACATAAGTTTGTATCTTCACATCTGTGGCAGCCTTGACCTGTGTTGCCCCCTCATATATTACCCCGTCTTTTATATTTGTTTCACCGTTATATAAAGGGTTGTCTGCTGTGCCTGTGTTATATAGAGCAACAAGGCTCTGGTCTAGCGTCAGCGTTCCCGCGCTGCCCACATTTACGGCTCCGCCCCCGCCTCTTATTATTACATCTGCGTTGACGGGAAATTGTATAGTGCTGCCAGGAGCATATATTCCATTAGCGGCGGCACCCTTTGCCTCTATTATACCGCCTTTTACAATGTGTTTTGGGTCATCCATGCCGGCGGCTTTTGTAATTTTCAGGGCGTGTCCATCGCCTGTATTTTCCATCTTGCCGCCATCCATCTCAAAAATGGCAGATACAGTTACCGTTCCTAATGTATTGTCCAAATCTACTGTGGCAGTTGATGATCTGCTTGTTATTTTTCCGGCGCTCAGCTGAACACCGCCGCGTCTGCCAACATTTGCCGCTTCGCCGCCGCCCGTGTTTTCCACAGTACCGCCTTTCACTATTAGGCTGATCGGCCCTCCCGGAATAGTTGGTAAACCGCTATCTTTTTTTATGTTTACTGTTGGCTTGTCACTAAATATACCTGTGACCGTGCCGCCGTTTACCTCCACCACGCCATAGGTGTTTGCGCTATCTTTTATTTCTATTGTTGATGCGGAGACAGAAGGGATTCCCGCATCAACAATAAATGTTCCGTTTTCAATTATTGTGTTGCCGCCTGCTGTGTTTATAAGAGGCGCATTTATACTTGTGATACCCTGTGCGGAACCAGAGGTATCTTTTATAAAAAAGACCCCCGCTTGTTCCCTGCTAAAGATCGATTCTCCATCACGTCCGCTTATTTTATGTCCATTCAAATCCAGCGTTTTTCCGCTCTCTGCATTAACATTAATTACATCATCAGCCGGATCTTGCGTTATATCTTGTTCCACAGTCATAGACCTACCGTTAAAATCCTCTAGGATCGATTTCAAATCTCCCCAATCTATTACTGTATCAACCGCTTGCTGCGCTGCAGCAGGCTCGTCAGGCTGCTGCTCTTCAGAATTGTAAACTGCCTGCTGCTCTTCAATTTGCACATCCGCATCCTCAGCAGGCACAGGCTCTAAATCTTCCTGCAAAACATCTGCGGGCGCATCAACTATTGGACTGCCAATATCATCCATTGCAAATGCTTTATCCATTTGGCCTTCCGCTGCCATTACCGGCATAGCAACAATAATAATCAATGCTGTAATCAGCATAAATACAACTGCTTTTTTCATAATAATTTCCCCATTCCCTTTTGCTTTTCACTGCCATAGCGAGATTTCTACCGACCAGAACTCTATTTTTAGAAGTGTGTTGAAGATTTTAAACCGTCGTCCTAAACATCTAATATGCAAATGATCTATATGAAAACGCACTATTCAATCCAATGCCATTATA
>CAYXBW010000023.1:26167-27850 GCA_964463305.1 uncultured Christensenella sp.
TCTAATATGCAAATGATCTATATGAAAACGCACTATTCAATCCAATGCCATTATAAGTTTCTATATATAACCAAGTCAATAGGTATGTTTCAAATACAATGCCATTATATTCCAACAGACTGCTGTATGGCAATACTATTATGTATGGCGGATCGTTTAGAAGGATATACCACCAAAACAGCCCGTGCTTAAGCAAACTTTGCACGCGCTAATTTTTTTGGGCTATTTGTTTTGTGCTTTTGGCTGTAAGTATAAGCTCTTGTTCAACGCTCTTCAGCTAACGGCTGTCTGCCGCAAAATGTGCAGGCTTTGCTTTTTACGCCGAAAAACATTTATACATTTGCTGTATAAATGCGCCTGCCGCCCGAATTTTTTGCACTCCATACCCCTGCCCAAAAGAGGGGCATGGCGCCCCCCTTGCACATATATCAGTTTTTTGTAAGCGTTCCGTATGCTTCGCCCATTTGAACGTGATAATATTTTTTGTTTTTTTCCGGTACGGTCAATTTAAACTCCACATCTTTTTGAAACAGCATAATTATATCTGAACCGCCAAAAAGAAAGGCCCCCAGCATATCGCCTTTTTTCACCGTATCTCCCACTTTTAGATTAGATTCGAAATTAACGGAGGAAACTTGTGACATACCAACAGGCAAAACCGCAACCAGCCCATATTCCGGGTTTTCAATTATTATGCAGCCGCGCGTTTCTATGCTCTGCCATCCGGGCGTATCTTCTTTTAATACATATTTTTTTTGCTTAGGATCCCATTCAACATAGCCGCCTGTTGCATCGTCTCCGGGAATTATGCGTATCTCCTTAATTACCCCTCCCACAGGAAAATGATATCTATGATAGTCATTTACATCCAAAAAAGTATGGGTCAGCGTGCCGCCGGCAAATTCCTTCGAAAATTTGCTCTCAGTGCCCACTATAGCCGCAACGGAATCAAAAACTTTAGATTTTATCAATACGCCTTCCTTTTGTATCAAATTAGAATCTGCGTCTATTTTCCATACGCCCTGCGGTGTGGAATCTGCAGGCGAAACCACCACGCTGTCATCATTGGGGCTTGCAATAGGCCTAACGCTTGGAGATTTAAGATACCGGGAAAAGAACTGATTGAACGTTTTCCAGTTTGACGGGCTTTCGTATTGACCTTTTGAAATTCCAAATCGCTCGTCGGCAAGGGCTATCTCATAATAATCATCGTTCCAGGATTGCTCTGTATCTAAAAACGAACCCCAGGCCTTTGCAAAATTTATATACCAGGAGCGATACGGTTCATAATATGAGATAGCGTTTCTATATAAGCCTTTACCCTCCAATTCATCAAGCTCTATATCGTTTATAAAGCATATATAATTAAGGCCTTGATCCATTTGCTCATACAGCTTTGGAAGCGATGCCCCGGAAATTATATTCCACGGCATGCATGTAGACGCCCAATCAATGAAATCATAATATTCAGATAACGTCTGCGCCGGATTTGTGGCTTTATCCGGATTGATTTCCTTTGCCTTTGCAATTGTTTTTTCAAGCAATACTTTGATTTCGGCATCATTGTTTACAATGTCTATAAGCTCCTGTGTTATTGGAGCGTGTTTGGTCTGCTCTGCGGATGCCGCTTCCGGCGGGCTTGTGCTTACGGGCGCCGCGGATGCCGTTTCCGGCGGGCTTGTG
>CAYXBW010000024.1:0-27177 GCA_964463305.1 uncultured Christensenella sp.
TTTTGATTTGCAGTATACGGCATTTTTAAAAAGGCGGAAGCGCTGCTGTTTACGCTTCCGCCGGTTTAGTTTTACATCAATATTTGTCTTCGGCAACTTCTGAAAAGCTGCTTGCTTCTGCGCCGGAGAAGCTGGCCATGCTCAACGGCTCATCTGTGCTGTGCTCTATCAAGCGAAACTTGCTTACAAGGCTTTTAAGCAGCTGAGACTGGCTGGATAGCTCTTGACTGGCGGCCGCGCTTTCCTGCGCCGTGGCGGAATTGGTCTGAACCACGCTGGATATCTGCTCTACGCCCATTGTTACCTGTGCGGCGGCGTTTGCCTGCTCGTCAGAAGCAACGGCTATCTCATCCACAAGTGACTTGACCTTCTGCGTGCCCTCAACAACAGACATCATGGAGGTTGCAGTATCGTCCGCTATTTGCGTGCCCTTTGTTACGGCGTATATGGATTCCTCTATTAGCTTTGTGGTATTTTTTGCAGCCTCGGCAGACTTGCTGGCGAGATTTCGCACCTCATCCGCAACAACGGCAAAGCCTTTGCCCGCCTCGCCTGCGCGCGCGGCCTCAACAGCGGCATTCAGCGCCAATATATTCGTTTGGAAGGCTATATCTTCTATGGTTTTTATTATCTTGCTTATCTCGCCGGATTTGTCGCTTATGTCGCGCATTGCGGCGATCATATCCTGCATTTTCTGGTTGCTGTTCAAAACCTCCACGCCCGCTGTGTCCGCCTCGTTTTTGGCGGTGTCTGCATTTTGGGCGTTGCGCTTTATCTGCTCTGATATTTCGGATATAGTGGCGGAAAGCTCCTCTATGCTGCTGGCCTGCTCCGTAGTGCCCTGGGCAAGCGCCTGAGCGCCGGAGGATACCTGGTTAGCGCCGCCCGCAACTTGATCTGCACTTTCGTTGATGCTGTACATAACGTGCGACATTTGCTGCAATATTCCAAGCAAGGCCTGCGCAATGGGCAGAAAATCATTTACATAAAGCTCTGGGCGCTTGCTCTGCGCGGTAAAATTGCCGGCTCCAAGTTCCTTCAGCCCGTATATTAGGTCTTCCAGCATGCCGCCAATATTGTTTACTATAATGCCGGTGCTTTCCGCAAGCATACCCGTTTCATCATGGGAGGTGACCTCCGGAACGGGTGATTTCAAATCACCGTCAGCAAGCTGGCGCAGCCTTTCGGCGCATTTTGTTATTGGTCTTGCTATTCCGCGTGATATAACTATGCCAAGTATTACAGATATTATGAGGGCGATGGCTGCCAGCGAGATGTTTAATATTATAAACATCTCGGACTGGGCATCCAAACTGGCGTTGACGCTGTTGCCAAGCTTTATGTTCATGTCCATAAAATTTATCCATTCGCTGTAAAACTCTTTATATAATGGATCAAGCTCCTTTATGGCTTTTGAAAGTGCTGTTTGATTGGCTTGCGGGTCTGTGGATTTGGCAATCTCAAGTATTTCGGAACGCTTGTCACGATATGTTTTGAGCGTGTTGGAAATTTTGTCAAATTGATTCACTTCTTCAGAATCGGTTATGATACCCTGGATCTTGGTTACATATTGGTCATATTCTTTGGCGTTTGCAGCTATCTGTGCGCTGGAATTGTCAATTATGGTCTGGTCTGTTGAGGTAATTACGTCACGCATAAGTTTTTGATTGTCTGATACTATAAGCATAGCCTTACCTATATCACCAAGCGAAAAGCCATATCTTGTCATGGCACCGCTGTATTGATCATTGGTATTAGATAAGGAAAAAATGGATATCACGCCAGAAATGCTGGCAATAATAGCCACAATGATAAAGCAGATGATCAACTTCTTACCAATCTTTAAATTTTTGAACATAACACTTGCTCCTCCGGTTTTTGATGTAATTGCCACTAGTTGTAATACCATTCCGGCTAGCATAATGCTTGCCAAGAAGCTATTTTTTGAGCTATATTGAGAGACATCCACATTTTTTGCCTAAAAAAGCAACAAATATAGAATGACTAAATAGAAATTCAAGGCGTGAAACACATTTATGAGAGACAAAAAGCAACCAAGAAAATAATGGTTTCACTATGTATAAAAATACGAAATATACACCCTCTTTGCTATTTAACATATCATTTTACGAATAAAATGTCAATTGGTATGTATATTTTTGGTGACTGACAAAATATGTATTACGCGTTATGAGCGCGTAAAAAAGGCAGCCCCCCAAGAGGAAGGCCACCTTTATCTACAGTGAGAAAACTGCTTATATCAACCAAGCGGTTTGGCATTTTCCAGCAGATAGTGCTCTGCCTTGGGAGACCACAAGCCGTTTGTTTCGGCAACTATTTTTGCCAGCTCCGCAAACATGGGGTCGCTTTCGCCCAGCTTTGCAAAATCGTCTATGGCGGTCAAGGGCATTGATATCTGGTTGTATATCAGCTTTTTGCCGCCCGGTATATCGTGCAGCGCCAGCGTGGTTTCCGCAACGCTGTCAAGACCGCCCACATGCGTTACCATAACGGAGGGGTCTATTGCGCCGTCAGACATATATTTTAGCGAATCACGCATATCATCGGTGTTTCCGCCTGAATTTCCGCAAATGTGTGTAGCGGCGTAGTGTACGTTGTAGAAATTGAACTCCGCCTTGAAGTTTGTATCAACCGGACCGGCAAAGAAGTTCATGCAGCCATCAAGACCAAGCAGCGCGTCACCCATTTCCACAACGGGCTTTACGGGTGCCATTACAAAAACATCGTTATAGCCTGTGCCGCCAGCAAGACCCTTTATGTATTCGGTATCCTTTTGCGCGGTGTTCACATAATGAAGCTCAACACCCTGCTGCTTTGCGTGCTCTACGGGGTAAAGGCGTTCTGCGCGTGCAAGGCGGACCTCATCTATATCGGTAACAACCAGCAAAGACGGCTTTTTGGGGCCGTGTAGCGCAAAGTCTATAGCGCCAAGACCCATAGGCCCAACGCCAGCCAAAAGCGCCATTTTTCCGCCGGGAACTATGCCCATTTCATGAACGTACGAGCCGAACTTTGTATGATAAAAGGAGTTGTAACCGCCAAGTATGCAGCTCATTGGCTCTGCCAGTGAACCGTAGTAGAATGCGTCACTGTCGTATTTGAGGAAGCAATCCATTATGAAGCATTCCGTGGGTATTATTATATAGGTGGCATCTCCGCCGTAGTGGGGGTAGGAGTAGCCGGGGGATTCCAGCGAACCCTTGTAAAACATGGCCGGCTGCACTGTGAACTTGTCGCCGGGCTTTGCATACTGAGTACGGTTTTTTCCCACCGCAACAACCTCACCGCAAAACTCGTGACCTATTATTACAGGATTTGTTGCCACATCATCTGGAACGCGTTTGTGATCAGAACCCTGTATGGCCGCCTTGTAGCTGCTCATGCACAGGCTGTCTGATATCACCTTTGCGAGGATTTCATCATCTGTTATTTCAGGCAGCTCAAATTCTTCCAGCCTGAGATCGTTTTTTCCGTACAATCTAACCGCTTTTGTTTTCATTTACATAACTCCTTAGAAATTATTTTATACTAATCCGCATTAAAAAATGTTATATTTTTTAATTTGCCGCAAATTGACGGCAGTGGGCAAAGCCCACGCGCATACTGTTCAATGCTATTTGCCGGCGCCTTTGGCGCAGCGGTCTTTTGGTTCCGTATCAAAAACATGCAGTGTTTTCAATCACTAAGCAACGTTATATTATTTGCACGCCTTTACGGTTGGCCTCGTTTACTATTTCCTCATCCAGCTCGCCATCAGATATAAGTATGTCTATATCTTCCATTGTAGCATATGTGAAAGGCATTATTTTATCCACCTTCTTGCTGTCCATCATCACAATTTTTTGCCGCGCACGGTTTATTACCTCTTTTTTGATTTCACATTCAGTGTATGTGCCGCTTGTAAAACCGTTTTCCATGGAAAAACCGCTGGATGCAACAAATGCTATATCTATATTCACCTCGCGTATGAAAGAGCAGGAGGTTATGCCGGAAACCGAAATGGTGTTGCGGTTTACCTGCCCGCCTATAAGCGTTACGCTGGGCTTTTGCTTTTTTATCAGCTCAAGAGCAATGTTTACGCCGGAGGTCATTATGGAGAGGTATTCGTCCTTCATTTCACGCGCAAAAAGCATCATTGTGGTGCCGGCGTCCACATATATTGAACGGCCGCGCTCTATAAACTGCTGTGCTTTTTTGGCTATGAGATATTTTTGCGCCACGTTTTCAAGCGCGCGCTCTGAATATATGTCTTCAGAGGCTATAGATAGGCGGCTCATTGCCACCGCGCCGCCGCGGGTGCGCTTTACAAAACCGTTGTCCTCAAGGTATTTGAGGTCGCGCCGGAGAGTCATGCTGGAGCAATCCGGAAAGCTTATTTCAAGATCCTTCAATTTTACCTCGCCGCGCTGACGCAGCATTTCTTTTATTCCTTCTCTTCTCTCAGAATTCATCTTTTTGCCCCAATCAAGTGAGTTTATGTAGTTCAAATATTTTTTGACATCAAACCAAATAAAAGCCTGTTATTATATATCAGAATCAATACGCCGTCCTTACGGTAATATTGATCTGTAAATTCTTTTTTTTGCATACCGCATACACCGCTGCCTGCACAAAGTATATGTTGATATTATAACATCTGCATGTTAATTACACAAATAAAATTGCAAAAACATGATAATTTTTATCACATTTGCTGTTCTCTATTTTACATTATGCTTACGGCGATGTTTTCGCGCTTTATTTGCAAAAAGTGTACAGTACGAAAAAACGCCGTTTTGCCAAAAGCGGAACAAAGCCGCGCCAACCTGAGAGGGCAAAAAGCGCAACAAACCATCCATACTGTGCAACAGACCCAAACCAGCATTGACAACGTGTATTTTAGGTTTATAGTGTAAGCATGGACGTCCGGAAAGGAGGCAATTTATGAAAATAACATTGGATTGCAGCAGCTCTGTGGAAACGGAAGAAATAATAATAAAATGCCGTGAAATGAACCAGACTATCATAAAAATAATGTCGCTTGCGGGCAGCACCGGCCAAAGCCTGGCGGGCAGTATTGAAAAGCAGATTTTTGTAATAGACCCAGAGGAGGTATACTATTTTGAAAGTGTAGATGATAAGGTTTTTATATACACAAAAGATAAGGTATACGAAAGTGCGCTAAGGCTGTATGAAATAGAAAGAGATTATGAGTACAGCAGTTTTTTCAGAGCAAACAGGTCTACCATAATAAATATTTCGCTAATAAAAAGCATTACGCCGCTCTTCAACGGAAGGGTGGAGGTGGAGCTGGAAAACGGCGAAAAACAAATAGTTTCACGGCAATATGCGCCCGTATTAAAGCAAAAGCTGGGCATAGGGAGGTAAAATATTATGAAGAAAAATATAAAAACAGCGATAAGCATGTTCCTTTTTGTATTTGGCACTGCCACGACCGCAGCGGTTTTCATAACGTTTATGATATTCACGCTGGGGCACGGGGAAAGCATGATACCCGCAAGCGAGATAGCTTATGACTTTGCGATGGGGGCATTCATAGCGTCTGTGCAGCTTATTTGGCTGAACGTAGAAAATGCCAGCCCCATAACCTATGTGCGGCGCTCTATAATTCACTTCGCCGTGCTGGTGGGAGGCTGCACGTTGCTTATGTATGCCGTGGGCTGGCTGCCGCCGCTGGGCTGGCCAATAGCGGTGTTTTATGTGTCGTTCATTGCGCTTTATTGTGCAATATGGGCGGTTGTGTGGAATAACATGAAAAAGAGATCAGCAGAATTCAACGCCAAGCTGCGCGAATATAAGGAAGCGAAATAACCCGGCGTAAACTGCAAAAGCCGCCTTGGTAATTGCACCGCGGCGGCTTTTGCTTGTGGTGGCGGGAAAGGGCTGTGATGTAAATTAAGCCGCATATGCGTCATTATTGCAGAAAATAAAATGATTTAGCAAGGTTTGCCGCGTAATATATGCAAACCGTGTACTAAAGGCATAGGTGAAGGCATGGCGCGAAATCATGCCAAAACGGCTTTAGTCCAGCAGAAAATGGCGCAGTGCGGGTACATCCTGCGCTATATAACGGCAGCGATATTGCTTTAGATCGTCTATAGATTTAAAGCCGTAGCCCCACATGGCGGCGCAAAAATCAACGTTCAGCTCCCCGGAAGCCTCCGCATCGTAGCGGGTATCTCCCACCATTATGGAGTCCTCGCGGCTGGCGTTTAGACGGGTGAGGCAATCTGTCATTATTTCCACCTTGTCCGCAAATTCGCAGTTTGGCACTGCGCCCGCCACCGCCTTAAAATATTTCATGAGGTCAAAGTGCACCAGCGTATCTCGCACTATGCGCTCCTGCTTTGCAGAGGCTATAGCCACAGTTGCGCCCGCCTCGTTCAGCTCTATCAAAAGCTCTTCCATACCGGGGTAGGGCAAAGCATCAAACATACCCTTGTTTTGCTTGTAGCGGGTGCGGTAGGAATCCACCAGCTTGTCTGCCATGTCTGCCTCCGCGCCGAAGGTATCCATAAAAGACCGCTTTAGCGGCGGACCGATGAAGCGGTGCATTATGTGCTCTTCCGGCAGTTCAAAGCCAAATTCCCTTATGGTTTCCGTGGCGCATTTTAATATACCGGGACCGGTATTGAGCACCGTCCCGTCAAAGTCGAATAATATAGCTTTGTATTTTAAATCCATTGTATCTCCATTATTTTAGTTTCATGCGGGGCGGCGGTGATCTCCAGCAAACCCTCGTTTATAGTGTACCGTTCCTTTGTTATAAGGTTCACGGCTTCTGTAAGCTCCACTTCTCTAAAAAATGCAAGCTGGCTTTCGGTTACGCATTCCTCCTCAGAAAAAAGATCTATAACTATTTTTTCCGGGTTGCTGGAACGGTTTACAATCGTCAATACGGCCTCGTCCTCTGCCTCATTGCCAAAAGCGTCGCGTCCGTTTATGCAGTAGCGCAGTATTGCCAGCATATCAGCCGAATGCGCGTAAAAAGCGCAATGCCCCAGTTTTAGAGCGTGGTGGCTGTTTCTTATGCGGGAAAGCGTTTTGTACCATTCGCACATGCCCTCGTCCCACATGCGGAAGGGGCGGCGGTTGAACGGATCTTTGAGGCCGTTCATGCCCGTTTCATCGCCATAATATATGGAGGGCACTCCGGGCAGCGAAAACTGTATGGCAGCGGCAAGCCTTTGCAGCCCCTGCGCGGCAAAATCCTGCTCGTCCGTTATAACGAAATGAGCCTGCTGCTCACGCGTAAGCTCTGCCACGTCTATTGTGGTGCCCAGCACGGTTCTAACGCGCGGTATATCATGCGAGGAAAGCAGATTCATGAGTGCGTAATACATCTCTTTGGGGTAGTTTTGGCTTTGGCCAACCAAAAAGCGTTTATAGGCGTGTGCGTCAGTGCGGCAGAGCAAAAAATCTGTAGTGGCGTTTGTGAACGGATAGTTCATCACGCTGTCAAGCCCGCGCCCCAAAGCATATTTTCGGTTTTTGCCGTAGCTTTGCTTTGTGGTGGCGTCTTCCCACACCTCGCCAAGCAGCACATTGTCTTGACCGGCGTGCTTCAGCTCTGCGCGCATGCGCTCTATTGTGCTGTCCGGCAGCTCGTCCGCAACATCCAGACGGAAACCCGCCGCGCCGCGCTTCAGCCAGGTGGCCAGTACACTGTCCGGTTTTTCTATTATGAAATCTATCCAGTCCTGCTGCAGCTCATCAACCTCAGGCAGCGTTTCAAAGCCCCACCAGCTCTTATATTTATCAGGGAAGCTTTCGAAATTATACCAGTGGAAGTAGGGTGAATCCTGACTTTGGTAAGCTCCCACAGAATCATAATTGCCGTAGCGGTTGAAATACACGCTGTCATCACCCGTGTGCGAAAAAACGCCGTCCAGCATTATTTTTATATCGTGCTGAGCCGCTTTCTCAACCAGCCGCTCAAAATCTTCCACCGTACCCAAAAAACGGTCTACATTCAGGTAATCGCCCGTGTTGTAGCGGTGGTTTGAGGCTGCGTCAAATATGGGGTTGAGGTATATCACGCTCACGCCCAGCTCTCTCATATAGTCGAGAGAATCCTCTATGCCCTGAAGGTCGCCGCCGTAATAGTCGCAGGGCTGGTAAAACATCTTGCCCTCAGCCGGCTTATAAAGAGGCTCCTCATCCCAGCTTTCATGCATTATTACATCGCGTCCCAGTGCGCGGTGGTGCTCTGCGCCCGCAGTGATATTGTCCGGATCGCCGTTTTTGTAGCGGTCCGGGAAAATTTGGTACATAGTGGCGCATTTGAACCAGTTTGGCGTGGAAAACTCGCGGTCAAAAACGGTGAGCTGAAATCCCGGCGGCTCGCTCCAATACACCTTGCCTATACCGCTGTGGCCGCCTGCCGACGCGCCGTAATACAGCCAATTATCGCCCGCTATTCTGAGGCTGAACCAATACCATAGCACACCCGGCTCCGTTGGCGTATCGTATTCCACATACAATATCTCGCCATTTTCGCCCTCGCGGTGCATTTCCGTTTCAATTTTGAAATTGTCTCTAAGCACCACAAAATATGCCTTCTCAAAGGAAAAATCCCGCACGGAAAGCCGGAAGGTCACCCGTGTTCCGCCCGGAACCGCCCCCAGCGGAGAGCGGTGCCATTCCTTTGCGCTGTTGTGTACTAATGCCCGTGTAAAATCAATCTCTTTCATGATTCCCCCATATTGCTCACTACTCTGAGCGGCTTTAAGCGCCACACCTTGTCATTGTACTCCTCAATTGTTCTGTCCGCGCAGAAAACGGAAGAGCGGGCGGTGTTTTTCGCCGCCATGCGTTTCCAAAGCTCGCCGTTATTGTACGCGTCCATGGCTTCTGTGAATGCCTGGTTATATGATTCAAAATCATACAGCAGATAATACTTGTCTGCACGCTCGCTGTCGCCAAAGAGCAGGGAATGGTACAGGTCTGAAAATTGGCGGCTGTCTGCAGATTTCAGCGTGCCGTCTATAAGGCTGTTTAGGGCGTTGCGTATGTCTGCATTCTGTTCGTAATATTCGCCCGGATGGTAGGTGCCGTAGCGCTCTATGCGCGCAAGCTCCTCCACGGTGGCGCCGAATATAAATATATCCTCCTCGCCCACGGCATTGAAGATCTCCACGTTTGCGCCGTCCATTGTGCCCAGTGTGACCGCGCCGTTCATCATAAATTTCATATTTCCCGTACCGGAGGCCTCAAGACCTGCCGTTGAGATCTGCTCTGAGATATCTGTGGCGGGTATAAGTATCTCCGCGGGAGAGACGTTGTAGTTTTCCACAAAGACCACCTTTAAAATATCCTTGGAAACCGGATCGTTGTTCACCAGCTCTGCCGTTGCCAGTATAAGGCGGATTATGTTTTTGGCGCGCAGATAGCCGGGCGAGGCTTTGGCGGCGAAAAGGAAGGTGCAGGGCGTCACCTGCGCCTTGGGGTTTTCACGCAGCACGTTGTATAGGTGCAGTATATGCAGCACCTTAAGAAGCTGCCGCTTATACTCGTGCAGGCGCTTTGCGTGAACATCAAAAACGGTGTCCACGTTTACCTCTATGCCCTCCGTGCGCACCAGATAGTCTCTCAGGCGCTGCTTGTTTTGGCGTTTCACAGCCATAAAATCATCCAAAAACTGCTGATTTTCCAGCAGGTCGTTTACGCGCTCAAATTCGTGATAGTCCTTCAAAAAGCCCGTGCCTATATGGTCTGCCAGAAGCGCGGTGAGCGGCTGGTTGGCCTTGGCAAGCCAGCGGCGGTGCGTTATGCCGTTTGTGATACCCAAAAATTTATCCGGAAAAACAATGAAGAAATCACGGAAGGTGCGTGTTTTCAATATTTCGGCATGCAGCTGCGAAACGCCGTTCACTCTGCCGCATACGGCTATGCACAGGTTTGCCATGCGTATCTCGTCATAGGAAACTATGGAAAGCCTGCTTATTTTGTCCCACTGGCCGGGGTATGCGCTCCAAAGCTGCTCGCAGAATTTTTCGTTTATAACGTGTATTATCTGGTATATTCGCGGCAGCAGCGCCTTGAACATATCTGTGTTCCACACCTCAAGCGCCTCGCTCAATATTGTGTGGTTCGTATAGTTGAAGGTGCGCGAAACAATGTCGTAAGCATCTTCCCAGTTGAGATGCTCCTCGTCAAGCAATATGCGCATTAGCTCCGGTATTGCAAGCGTGGGGTGGGTGTCGTTTATTTGTACGGTAAAATGATCGGGCAGAGACGTAAGCTCGCCATACAGCTTTTTCTGCTTTTGCACTATGTGCTGCATGGTTGCCGAGGTGAAGAAATAGAACTGCTTTAGCCTAAGCAGCTTGCCCTGCTCGTGGTTGTCTTCAGGGTAGAGCACCTTGGATATTATTTCCGCCAGCTCACGCTCCTGTACGGCGCGCGAATATTCTCCGCGGTTGAAATAGCTCATATCAAGGCCGGTCTTGGCCTTGGCGCTCCACAGCCGCAGCGTTGCCACCATGCTGCTCTCATAGCCTATCACGGGCACGTCGTACGGTATGGCAAGCAGGCTGTAATAGTTTTTGTGGTGAACTTGAAGACCGTCGTCCGTCCAGTTTTCCTCTATTTCGCCGCCGTATTTTACCTCAACCTGATCTTCAGGGCGCGGGATCTCCCACACATTTCCTGATTCCATCCAGTTGTCGTCCACCTCCACCTGCTCGCCGTTCACTATCTTTTGCTTAAAAAGACCGTATTCGTAGCGTATGGTGCAGCCTGTTACCGGAAGATCAAGCGTGGAGAGAGAATCTAAGAAGCAGGCGGCCAAACGCCCCAGCCCGCCGTTGCCAAGACCGGCGTCTCGCTCTTGCTCTTCAATATCGTCCAGGCTGAGGCCCAGCTCAGCAAAAACGTCTTTATAGTCCTCCAAAAGATGCAGGTTTATCATGTTGTTTACAAGCGCGCGCCCCATAAGAAATTCGGCTGAGAGGTAAAAAAGCCGCTTCATGCCTTTTTTGGCAAGCTGATCGTTTGCGTCTGCCCATTTGCTGGTTATTATTTCGCTTATAGACAGCGCGCAGGCCTTGTATAGCTGATCTTTGCTGGCGTTTTCAAGCGTGCGCCCGAATGTGCGCTTCAGCCGCGCCAAAACTATGCTTTTGAGCTTTTCCACTCTTGCGGCCTTTATACCCGTGTTAATGCCGTCCTGTGTCATTTATACCCTCCAAAGAACCCACCGTTGTGGGCGGTGATTATTTTTACAGCAGTTTCATCAAAAAAGTAACGCATAACGCAGATACCCTTTTGTACACTGCGCAACAAGAAAAAACAAAAGCTTGCCGCACAACATTTTGATAAACCGCGCCATATGCTAATATATGCATTATAACATATTATTGTATGTTTTATAAATATAATATAGACATATGTTTCCTTTTTTTGATCACAAAATATGCGTTGTTTTTTTTCTGGTGGTGAAAATATATATAGTATATATGATATTGAAAAAACAATATTATTCAAGTATAATTTGGAAATAAGATGGGGTACTGGGAGTTATACGAAACTGGGTATTTATATGTTTAAAAAATTATTGGCGGCGCTTTTTGCATTATGTTTTTTTCTTTGCGCGGGCTGCGGCAAAAGCGATTTTTACGGTGCGGCGGCCAAGGGCGCGGGCGGCGTTTATGATGAGGTAATAATTCAAGTGGGCGGGGACAGAAAGCCGCTTGAGGCAGTGCTCACTCTTCCGCGGGGATCGGGAACGGCGCCGGTTGTGGTGCTGGTGCAAGGCTCCGGCCCAAGCGACAGGGATGAAACAATAGGGGAAAACAAGCCGTTTGCAGATATTGCGCACGGGTTGGCGCAGCGCGGCATAGCGTCTCTGCGCTTTGATAAGCGCACTTTCATATACCCTGAAGATTTTGCAGAAAAACCTACCATAGAGGCGGAGGTGCTGGACGATGCGGCCAGCGCCATCTCTATTATGAAAAGGGAAAAAAGCGTAGGGGATATATTTGTTTTGGGGCACAGCCAGGGCGGAATGCTGGCGCCCAAGATAGCGCAGGACAATGAAGATGTAAAGGGTATAGTGATCATGGCAGGCTCGCCGCGCAGTCTGGCAGATATAATTTATGATCAAAATATGGATGTTATGGACAAAACGGACGTGGCGGATGTGATAAAAAAAGTGTCTAAAAAGCAATTGCAGGAGGAGGCGGACAAGGCAAAGGCCGCACAGCCCGGAGATACGCAGCAATATTTCGGTTTGCCGGGCGAATATTGGGCAAGCCTAAATGCCATAGATACATCCAAGATAGCGCAAAGCCTTAAAATACCCATGCTGGTGCTGCAAGGCGGCGCGGATTTTCAAGTGAGTGTGAAAAACGATTTTGCCGCATGGGAAATGCTGCTGGGAGGCAGGAAAAACGCCACGCTAAAGCTGTATGACAATCTAAATCATTTATTTATGGAGAGCAACGGCAAAAAGGACAGCTCCGAATATGATGTAAAATCCTCCGTAAGTCCGGAGGTAATAAGCGACATAGCGGATTTTGTAAAGGGAAACAGCAAATAAGCGCGAACGGCGGCACAATACAAAGAGCGGTGGGCTTTTGGTGCGGCGCGTTCAAAGTCACGCGCAATATAAAAACAAACGCAAAACACGGCGGCAGAGCAAATATATGTTTGCTGCCACTGTAAATGCGTTTTTTTGTTGCTTTCAATAGGCTTTATTTCACCGCGAACATTATTTTGGTAAGCAGATATTCGGGCGGTGTTTCCGGTCCGTTGTAGTAAAATTCGTATACGGAGCCGGAGTGTGCCAAGCCCTTTGAGGCCACCCATTCGTCCATTTCGGCGTACACGGATTCCAATTGGTCATAATCTCCCAAAAACATGCAAAAGGCGTATTTGCCCCCCGGCATAAGGCTGGCGTTTATTTCGCCGCTGCCCGGACAGGCTTCCTTTACCGGAAAGCCCATTTCCACATCCAGCGCATCCATATCCATGCTGTGCATTGCCACAAAGGGTATATCTGAAAGGTCTACCCCCATCTCGTTCATGTAGGCCGCCATGACACGGTATTTTTCCTGTATAAGCGCAGGCAGGCCGCCTGCGGGCGTGGTTGCCCTTATAGACAGTACGGGCTGTGGCGCGCGGTCCAAAATGTCTATGTTACTTATTCTTGGCATGCTTAGTACTCCTTGTTTTTTAAGTTGACTATATTATACCACATACAAAGATTTGGCGAACAATTTGCTGCCAAGAGAGGGCGCATATTATGCTTGTGTTATTTCGGTGTTTGGTATTATAATGATAAATAATGATTTGGACAGGCTTTTTACGGAGGAACGTATTTGAAGATAGTTAACTCAATGACGAATAAAAAGGAAGAATTTGTACCGCTCAATGAGGGTTCCGTGAATATATATGCTTGCGGCCCCACCGTGTACAATTATTTTCATATTGGCAACGCGCGGCCTTTCATAGTTTTTGATACGCTGCGCAGATACCTTACCTACCGCGGCTACGATGTCACCTACGTGCAAAATTTTACCGATGTGGATGACAAGATGATACGCGAGGCAAATGCCGAGGGAATAACGGTGAAGGAGCTGGGAGAGCGCTATATTGCGGAATATTTTAAAGACGCAAAGGCGCTGAACATAAAAGAGGCAAACGTGCACCCCAAGGCCACAGAGCACATGGGCGAAATAGTTTCGCTGGTGCAAAAGCTGGTGGATTCCGGCAATGCCTATGAATCGGGCGGGGACGTATATTTTGACACGGCAAGTTTTCCCGCTTACGGCAGGCTTTCGGGTCAGGATCTTGAGGAGCTGGAGCTGGGCGCGCGCGTGGACGTGAACGAAAACAAGAAAAACCCTATGGATTTTGCGCTGTGGAAGGCCAAGAAAGAGGGGGAACCCGCGTGGGAAAGCCCCTGGGGAGAGGGCAGACCCGGCTGGCACATAGAGTGCTCCGCCATGAGCATGAAATATTTGGGAGATACGCTGGATATACACGGCGGCGGTCAAGATCTTAAATTTCCGCACCACGAAAACGAGATAGCCCAAAGCGAAGCGGCTACGGGCAAGCCTTTTTCCAAGTATTGGATGCACAACGGCTACATAAATATAGATAATAAAAAAATGTCTAAATCACTGGGCAATTATTTTACGGTGAGGGATATTTTGCAGGATTTTGACGGTGTGGTGGTGCGGCTTTTTCTTTTAAGCTCACATTACGCCAGCCCCATAAACTTTTCAAAAGAGCTTTTAGAGCAATCCAAAACAGCTTTTGCGCGCATACAGAATTGCCGTGAAAACCTGCGTTTTATTGCGGAAAACCCGAAGGACACCATAGTGGATGTTTCGGCTGCCATAGCAGAGCTTGACGCGGCTTTTATACGCAGCATGGATGACGACCTAAATACTGCGGGCGCGATTGGCGATATTTTTGAATATGTGAAAGCGGTCAATACTCTATTTGAAAACGGAGGCAGCGCGCAGGCGGCGCAGGCGGCGCTTGATGCGCTAGATGAGCGGCTTGATGTGCTGGGTCTTTTGAAGGAAGCGGACGCCAGCATACCGCCAGAAGTGGAAGATATGCTTAAAGAGCGTAAGGCGGCGCGCGAGGCAAAGGACTGGGCAAAGTCTGACAAAATAAGAGACAGCCTGAAAGAAAGGGGCTTTGAGGTGAAGGATACTCAGGACGGAATGAAGGTTACGCGTATAGGCTGATAAAATAAGGCGCATTGCATTTTGCAAAATGGCTGCGCGGAGACAGAGCAAAAAAACATCGCGTTTTTTAATGCGGATATAGTATAAATATTTACCGGGGGGAATTTTAATGTTTCAGTTAATCACTAAGGCCGCAGAGGCCACAGGCGCTGCGGGCGCGACGGCTGCGCAAAATCCTATGGCATCCAGCATGAATTTTATGATGCTGTTCAATATCTTTATTGCCATATATCTTTTGTACTACGCCATAAAGGGAAGCGGCAAGGCCTACGAAAACGATTATCCAAAGGAAATGAAAGAATCTCACGCCAAGATGCTGCGTAAATTTTGCTGGATAACGGGCGTGGGGCTGCTTATACTGTCCATTTTGGAATATCAGCAGGGCTTTAACTCCGTATGGTCTATAATAAGCATAGTATTTGTACTGAGCTGCGTTGTGATATATGTTGTGCTTTTAAGAGTGCGCTACAAGGAATATTTCAGCAAGAGCAAGCCAAGCAAAAAATGAGCAAAAAACCAAGGCGGAGCCGTTTGGCCGTTTATTGAAGAAAAAACAGACCGTCCCGCAGCGGGGCGGTCTTTGTATATAAAAACATCTGGTGTTTTTTATACGGGAGCGGCATAAAAGGCGGGGTATTGGCACCAATGTGTAATAAAATATTAACAATGTCCACAAACCTTGAAAAAAGGCGCGAAAAAACGTATAATTATATATTGCGTGGTGGGGAAATAACAATGCTTTGCAGCCCGCCGGGATCTGTTTTTTGCTAAAATATAGCGTTGGCGCGGAGGCGCCGGGTGCAAGCTGCGGCATAGAGAGGTGTTTAATATTAAAATAATAGATATCACGCGGGAATTGAACGACCAGGTAAAGATATACGAGGGAGACCCGCACGTTAGGATAGAGCAATTTTATACGGTAGATACAAACGGCTTTGCAATAACAAAACTTTCCATGGGGTCGCACAGCGGCACTCATATAGATGCGCCCAGCCATGTAATATCGGGCGGGCGGCACGTTTCGCAAATACCATTGAACGAAATGGTGGGGCAGTGCGTTGTTGTGGAAAAAAGCGGAATGAAGATACCTGCAGATATGCGCAGGGTAATAATAAAGGGCAATGGCGAGGAGAGCGGCAGGATATCTGAAGCGCAGGCGCGCAAGCTGGTGGATGCGGGCGTGCGATTAGTGGGTACGGACAGCCTTTCCATAGGCAGTGATGAGGTGCATGATATACTGCTTTCAGAGGGCTGCCTTATACTGGAGTCACTGGAGCTTTCCAAGGCGGAGCCGGGCATATATATGCTGTGCGCGCTGCCGCTGAAGATAGCCGCGGACGGCTCACCCATACGCGCCTGCCTTTTGCAGGGTGTATGCGAATAAAAAACGGGCGCGAAAGCGCTTAGGCATGGCGTAAGGAGGGGGGAGCCCCCCCTTTGCCGCTATGCGGAATAAATAAAGCCGTATCTGCGGGGGGAAGCGAAGTATTAAAGTGACAGAGAATAAATATAGCCCGAAAACCATAGGGATGCTGTGCCGTGTATTTGTGTTTGTGGGCACGGCGCTTTTGATATTGGCAGGCATGGTGGGCGTTGTGGAAGTGGTGGCTTTTGACCGCAGCTTTTACGCGGCAGAGTATGACAAGCTCAACAGCGCGCAATATGTGGGCGTGGAGCGGGCGGTGCTGGACGAGGCTACGGAAAACCTGCTTTCCTACCTTGAGGGGGGCAGAGAAAACCTTGATATGACTGCGGATATAGGCGCTCAGCAGCGCGAGTTTTACAACGAACGCGAAAAAACGCACATGGTGGATGTGGCCGTGCTGAACCAAAACGCGGTGCGCTTCATGTGGATAGTGCTGCCGCTGGGCGTTGTTTTCATTGCCGCGGGCAGGCTGATCTCAAAAAATTCGCGGCTTGTTTGGCAGGCGGCATTTTACAGCATAATAATAGTGCTGGCGGGCTTTGGCGTTATTGCGGCCTGGGCGGCGGCAGATTTTAGCAGCTTCTGGGTGAGCTTCCACCATGTGTTTTTCACGAACGATCTATGGCAGTTCGATCCGGCTACCTCGCTTTTGATACGCATGTTTGAGCAGACCTTCTTCTTTGACATGGTGGGCAAGATACTTGCCATATTCATAGCGGGCGTGGCGGCGGCGCTGTGCGTTACGGGAATAATGAGCAGAAAACGCGGCAGGCAGCTGAAAAAAGCGGGGGGTGCGTGAGCGTGGATGATGTGAAAATACTGGCAATAGAGACCTCCTGCGATGAGACTGCAGCCTCCGTTGTGAGCAACGGACGCAGAGTTATTTCCAACGAGGTTTTTTCGCAGATAGATATACACGGCGAATACGGCGGAGTGGTGCCGGAGATAGCATCTCGCAGCCATGTGGAAAAGCTGCCGCACATAGTGCCCGCGGCGGTGGATCTGGCGGGCGGCAGGGACGAGATAGACGCTATAGCCGTAACATTTGGGCCGGGGCTGGTGGGCGCGCTTTTGACGGGCGTTTCATACGCAAAGGCGCTGGCCTATGCCTGGGGCAAGCCGCTCATTGCGGTAAACCACATTGCCGGGCACATCTGCGCCAACTATATTTCGCATCCGGAGCTGAAGCCGCCGTTTTTGTGCCTTGTTATATCCGGCGGGCACACACAGCTTGTGGCAGTGAAGGATTATGTGGAGTTTGAAATAATAGGCCAAACGCGGGACGATGCGGCGGGCGAGGCCATAGACAAGGTGGCGCGGCTTTTAGGGCTTGCCTATCCGGGCGGCCCAAACCTTGAGCGGCTGGCAATGGGGGGAGACGCAAAAGCATATAGTTTTCCGCGCAGCTTCAAGGGGGAGACGCACCTTGATTTTTCTTTCAGCGGGCTTAAAACCTCTGTTATAAACATGCTGCACAAGCTGGATCAAACGGGCGGCCAGTACAGGCGCGAGGACGTGGCGGCATCCTTTTTAAAAACGGTGACGGATACGCTGGTAAAGAACACATTTGAGGCGAAGGACAGGCTTGGTTACGAAAAAATAGCGGTGTGCGGCGGGGTGAGCGCCAACGCGCAGGTTCGTGAGGCATTCACGCATCTTGCGTACGAAAGCGAAACGGAGCTGTTTTTCCCCGAAATGAAATATTGTACAGACAATGCCGCAATGATAGCCGCTGCGGGCTATTATGCATACATTAAGGGCGAACGGGCAGATATGCGCCTAAACGCGCAGCCGGTGGCGGGTATATGAACGGAAAGGGAACAATGAGGCTTGGTATAAACGTCAAAGAAGTGTTGACACCGGAAGCGGCGGCGCAGATAGCACCGCTGAATCTGGCGTATATTGGGGACAGCGTGTTTGATCTGTATGTGCGTACCGCGCTTGTTACAAGCTGCGGCAGCAATACGGGCGTGCTGCACATAAAAAGCAGCGGAATAGTAAACGCGCGGGCGCAGGCCGCATTTGCCCACGGAATAGCGGAGCGCCTGTCTGAGCGTGAGCTAAATGTTTTTATGAGGGGCAGAAATGCCAAGAGCGCCACGGTGCCAAAAAATATGAGCGTGGCGGACTATCGCTATGCAACGGCGGCGGAAGCGCTTATAGGATATCTTTTTTTGAGCGGGCAGGAGGAACGTATGGATGAGCTGCTTGCTATGCTGGACAATAAAATATTTGAGGAAAATGTGAATGGATAGGGAAAAAGGCGCGGATCAAAGCGAGTATATAATAGGCAGGAACAGTGTGCGCGAGGCATTGCGCGCGGGCAGCCAGATAGAGCGGATATTTGTTTCAAAGGGCGGGGAGGGCAGCATTGGCCAGCTCCTTGCCATGGCGCGTGAGGCGAACATAATAATACGCGAGGTGCCGCGAGCCAAGCTGGACGAGATGGCTGCAGGGCTGGGGCACGAGGGCAAGCCGGGCAACCATCAGGGCATAATAGCCCAGGTGCCCGCGTTTTCTTACAGCGAAATAGACGATATTTTCGCAAGGGCGCAGGAGCGGGGAGAGCCTCCCTTCATAATGGTGCTGGACGGCATAATGGACCCGCACAATCTGGGCGCAATAATACGCAGCGCGGAGGCATTGGGCGCGCATGGGGTAATAATTGGCAAGCGGCGCAGCGCTTCTTTGACAGGAGCGGTATTTAAGGTTTCAAGCGGCGCGGCAGAGTTTATACCCATAGTTAAGGTGACGAACATAAACCGCTGTATTGAGGAGCTAAAGGCAAAAAATGTGTGGGCGGCAGCGGCGGATATGGATGGGCAGCCGCTCTCAAAATCAAACCTCAAGGGTGCGATGGCACTGATAATAGGCGGAGAGGGGGAGGGAGTTTCCCGCCTCACAAAGCAGCTTTGCGATATGACGGTAACAATAGATATGGCGGGCAAAACACAGTCTTTAAACGCGGCCTGCGCTGCCAGTGTGATAGCCTACGAAAAGCGGCGGCAGGATCTGGAAGGATAGGTTTATGGGCAGCGAGACGGAGCAACGCTATAGCGAAGCAATGAATGAAATGCGGGAAGAATTTGCAGATCAGGGCGCGCTTTGCGCCTTTGACAGGTATGCGCGCATGTCTGATGAGGAGGTTGCCGTGGCCGCGCGGGAAGACTCTTTTGCGCAGGAATTTTTGCTTCGTAAATATAAAAACTTTGTGCGCTCCAAGGCCAGAAGCTATTTTTTGATAGGTGCGGACAAGGAAGATATAGTGCAGGAGGGCATGATAGGCCTGTATAAGGCAATACGTGACTACGAAATTGATAAAAGAGCCTCTTTTAGGGTGTTTGCCGAGCTGTGTATAACGCGGCAGATAATAACGGCCATAAAAACGGCCACGCGCCAAAAACACAAGCCGCTAAACTCTTACGTTTCGCTTAACAAGCCGGTGTATGACGAAGATTCTGAGCGCACGCTGGTGGATATACTGGAGGCCACGCGGGTGTATAACCCGGAGGATATAGTGATAGACCGTGAGGATTTTTCCACAATAGAGCTGGAGATCACAAAGATGCTTTCCGGGCTGGAAAAGAAGGTGCTGATGTATTATCTTCGCGGCAAATCTTATATGGAGATAGCGCGTATAATGGAGCGCAGCGAAAAATCTATAGACAATGCCTTGCAGCGCGCCAAGGGAAAGATAGATAAGTATTTGGTTGAAAAGGCGGCGGAGTAGGCGGCGCAACGCGCCAAAGCTTGACAAAACCCGATCTGCCACTATAATATAGTGATTTGAAACCAATTCAAAACGCCTTGCAGCTTTGTGTGCATAGCGCGTTTGGAGGGGCAAAAGACCCGCGGCTATGCGGCGGGCAAAAAACCGGTGTTTTCCGGTTTGAAAACGATATGGTAAAAAGCGGTTTTGCCGCAATCTAAGGCATTAAAGGGAGGAAGTTTGAAATGGCTGAAACAGTGGTACTCACTACTAAAGGCGTAAAGGAACTGGAGGAAAAGCTGGAATACCTCAAAACGGTGCGAAGGCTGGAGATAGCTGAAGAGATAAAACAGGCGCGCGCGTTTGGTGACCTTTCGGAGAATGCCGAATATGATGAAGCAAAAAACGAGCAGGCGCGCATTGAGGGCGAGATAGTAACTATTGAGAAAATGCTGCGCAACGCCTCTATTGTGGACGAGGATGAAGTGGACGTTCAAACGGTGAACGTGGGAGCTATAGTTCGCCTGCTGGATAAGAGCTACGGCGAGGAGGAGGAATACCAGATAGTGGGTTCCGCCGAGGCAGACCTCAATAAGAACAAGATATCAAACGAGTCACCCGTGGGCAGGGCGCTGCTGGGCAGAAAAATAGGCGCTGCCGTGAAGGTGGAAACACCTGGGGGCATTGTGAAATACAAGATATTGGATATACATAGATAGGAAATTTGCGTGCGCAAGTTTCAATTAATAATTTAGAATGCAGAATTGTTATTAGCCCGCTTTGCGGACTCAGTAATTCTCAATTCAGCATTCTGCACTAGTTTGATGGGGGAATAGATTTATGTCGCAGGAGCAGCAACAAAATTTGCAGCAAAATGAACAGAAGCCGCAGGAGCTTTCAGAAATATTGAAGGTGCGCCGCGAAAAGCTGGATGCGCTGCGCGCGGAGGGCAGATGCCCTTATGAGCTTACGTCTTTTGACAAGACGCACGGGTCTAAGCAGATAGTAGACGATTTTGAAAAATATGAGGGCAAAGAGGTAGCTATAGCCGGGCGCATAATGTCTAAGCGCATTATGGGCAAGGCCAGCTTTTTTCATATAATGGACGGCGAGGGACAGATACAGGTGTATGCCCGCCGCGACGTTATGGGGGACGAGCCATACGCTGAGTACAAAAAATTTGACATTGGCGATATAGTGGGCATAACGGGCGAGGCTTTCCGCACAAACGCGGGAGAGATATCCGTAAAGGCGCACAGCGTTACGCTGCTTTCAAAATCGCTGCTGCCGCTGCCGGAGAAATTCCATGGGCTAAAGGATACCGATCTGCGGTACCGCCAGCGCTATGTTGACCTTATTGTGAACCCGGAAGTTAAGCAGACGTTTTACATGCGTTCAAAAATAATAAAGGGCATACGCGATTATATGGATTCGCAGGGCTTCATTGAGGTGGAGACGCCCATTTTGCAGGACAGCGCGGGCGGCGCGACGGCAAGGCCGTTCATAACCCATCACAACACGCTGGATATAGATATGTACCTGCGCATAGCCACAGAGCTGCACCTAAAGCGGCTTATAGTGGGCGGCTTTGAGCGGGTGTATGAGATAGGCCGCATATTCCGCAACGAGGGAATGGATACGCGGCACAACCCCGAATTTACCACAATAGAGCTGTATCAGGCGTATACGGACTATAAGGGAATGATGGAGCTGTGCGAAAACCTTTTCCGCTATTGTGCGCAAACGGTTCTGGGTAGCGATACAGTTACTTTTGACGGTACAGAAATAAGCCTGAAGGCGCCCTGGAAGCGCTACACCATGGTGGAGGCGGTAAAGGAATACGCGGGAATAGATTTTGGAGCCTTAGAGGACGACGAAGCGGCGCGCAGAGCGGCGCACGAGGCGGGCATAGAGTTTGAGGGCAAGCCCACGCGCGGCATGCTGCTGAACGAGGCTTTTGAGCAGCGCGTGGAGGAACGCTTGGTGCAGCCCACATTTATATGTGACTACCCGGTGGAGGTCTCTCCGCTGGCCAAAAAGAAGGCGGACGAGCCATGGCTCACAGAGCGCTTTGAGCTGTTTGTTACCGGACGTGAGCTGGCAAACGCTTTTTCAGAGCTGAACGACCCTGACGACCAGCGCGAACGCTTTATGGATCAGGCTAAAAAGCGCGCCGAGGGCGATGACGAGGCCAATATGATGGATGAGGATTTTGTGAACGCGCTCTCCTATGCAATGCCGCCCACAGGCGGTATGGGAATAGGCATAGACCGCATGGTGATGCTGCTTACGGATTCATATTCCATAAGGGACGTGCTGCTGTTTCCCACAATGAAGCCAAAGGAAGGATAAATTTCAATTGGGCAGAAATACCGGTGTAAAGGTGGCCAGAGGAGCGCTTTATGTGATCTTCTGCGTGGTGGCGGTAATAATAGTGGTGATGCTTATAATAGGCGCATACTACACCGCCATGAATACAATGAACGTGAATATGATGGTGAAGGATGCTTTTTCCAAGCGGGCGCAGGCCGTTTTGCTGCCCTCTGCCGACGGCTCTGACAGAATAATGCTGGAAAAGCTTTTTACCACGCGCGTGCTGTCTACCGATAATATGCTGAACAGCCGGTATTATGACGAATTTGAGATACAAAACTACTATGAAAACTCTGAGGTGGAGTTTCACATAGTTTGGCCTTGGGACGAGGAAACAACAATTGAAGTAACGGAGCGCGTGAGGGACATCACGGGCAAGAAGATAACAGACATGCAGGCAGAGGAAGACGAAAACGCCGTAGCGGTGAATGATAAGCCGGTAAGCTGGGATAACGGCGTGTACGAGGTGACTCTGAAAAAAGACAAGGTGAGCGAATCTTGGAAGATAAGCGAATTGAAGCTTATAGAGCCTATAGTGATAGACGAGACCGAGCCTGAGCCTACCGTGCTGCCGGGCGAAGAGCCTTCGGCCGGCGCGTCGGCTTCGCCCACACCCTCCGCTTCGCCAAGCGAATCGCCCTCATAATGAGCGGCGCAGAAAACGTGAATATGCAATACCACGAAAAACGCCCAGGGCGTTTTTCTCTGCGTAATAGCTAAAAAAGGAGGTACCGCTATGGATGATATAAAAATATACCTTGCGCCCATGGCGGGCATAACGGACGCGGCAATGCGCGGACTGTGCGTGCAGCAGGGCGCGCAAATGACCTTCACCGAGATGATAAGCGCGAAGGCGGTTTCCTTTAGGGATAAGAAAACGGGAGCGCTAATGGAGCTTTCGCCGCAGGAGAAGCGTGTGGGCGTGCAGCTTTTTGGCAGTGAGCCTGATATACTGGCGGATACGGCGAAATATGTGCTGGATGCTTTGGGCGAGCGGCTTTATGTGATAGACATAAACATGGGCTGCCCCGCGCCCAAGATAGCGGGCAACGGCGAGGGCAGCGCGCTAATGAAAGACCCGGCACTGGCGGCAAAAATAATATCCGCGGTGCGCAGCGCGGTGGACGTGCGCCTGAGCGTGAAGTTCCGCAAGGGGTGGGACGAGGGGAGCGTGAACGCGGTGGAGTTTGCCAAAATGGCGGAGGACGCAGGCTGCGATGCTGTAACGGTGCATGGGCGTACGCGCGAACAGTTTTATTCCGGCAGGGCGGATTGGGATATAATTGCGGCTGTGAAGGCGGCTGTGGGCATAGAGGTGATAGGCAACGGCGACATATTTTGCGCGGGAGACGCCAAGGCCATGCTGGAGCACACGGGCTGCGACGCGGTGATGATAGCGCGCGGCGCGCAGGGCAACCCTTTTGTGTTCGCGCAGACAATGGCGTTGCTGTATGAAGGACGCGAAATCTCGCCGCCCACGGACGCGCAGCGCATAGCAATGTGCCTGACACAAGCGGAGCAAACGGTGCAAAACAAGGGCGAAAAGCTTGCAATGCTGCAAATGCGCACACACGCCCCCGCCTACACAAAGGGCATGAAGGGCGCGGCAAGAGTGCGAGAGAAGCTGGTGCACGTGGAAACGATGGAGCAATTGCGCCAGATATTTGACGAGTTTTTGGGCAAAGCCTAACGTTGGCGCAAAACGCACAGCGAACTGATGTTACCACAGACCCCAGCAGTTTCCAAAGGCAGAGTCTTTGGTGGGTGCAGGGCAGAGCGTGAACCCAAAAAATATGTTGCAATTTGCTTTTTGGCATGGTATGATGTCTATTGTTATGCAAATGTAGGAGGTATTGGTATGGACGGTATAGAAGTTGTTTCTCATATAATAAAGATAGTGCTGGTTATTTTCTCAGTATTTCTTATAGCGGTTGTATTGCTGCAGTCCGGTCAGCGGGCGGGCGTTCCCGGCGCGATAGGCGGCGGAGCGGAACAGATATTCGGCAAGAAAAAGGCTAAGGGCATGGACGCGCTGCTTGTGAAGCTCACAAAGGTTGCAGCGGTAGGTTTCATGATATTGGCTGTCGCTCTTGCGCTGATCCAAAAATATCTGATGAACGTATAAGCATAAATCAAAACACCCGCGAGGGTGTTTTTTTGTTTGCGCAGTGTGGTGGGATCGCAAACGGGGTATATATAATTGGTTGACACAAAAGGAATGGTGGCGGAAAAATTTTGGATATAAAGCAAAAAATATTGGACGAGGTGGAAAAACGGGTATACGTTTCTACCGAGCAACTTGCCAAGGCGCTGGGCACGAGCGTAAAAAAGCTCAAGGCGCCTGTTACGGAGCTGCTGGAACAGGGCGTGCTGGGCAGGAGCGGACAGGGCAAGCTGGCTATGGCGGCCACCCTGGGCTATTTTACAGGCACGCTGGAGGCTAAGGCGGCGGGCTTTGCCTTTTTGCGCACGGAGGGCGAGCAGGGCGATATTTTTATCAATCAGGGGGATAGGCACGGCGCTCTAAATGGAGACACTGTGCTGGTGCGGCTGAAAAAGCATCAGGGACGCGGCGCAAACCTTGAGGGGAAGGTGCTTGATATACTTTCGCCTCTTGATAAAACAATTGTGGGGCGCGTGACCTGCAGCCGCAAAATGATGTTTGTGGACAGCGGGGAGCCTGTGCTGGGCGAGGTTTTCATACCCAAGAACAAGGCGAACGGCGCAAAGAAGGATCAGATGGTGGTGGCGCGGCTCACCAAGCGGGCGGTGGCGGGCAGGCGCCCGGAAGCCAAGATACTTGAGGTGCTGGGAATGTCCGGTCAGCCGGGCATGGACGTGCTGGCCTACGTGCGGCGGTTTGGGCTGGTGGCGGAATTTCCGCCAGAATGCGAGGAGGAAGCAAACGCGCTGCGCGGCAAAAAGCTTTCGCCCAAGGGCAGGCTGGATTTTCGCACCAAGCTGGTGCTTACAATAGACGGAGCGGACGCGAAGGATCTTGATGACGCGGTGTCTCTCTATCCGCTGGAAAACGGGAATGTGGAGCTTGCGGTGCATATTGCGGACGTTTCGCACTATGTTAGACCGGGAAGTGAACTGAACCGCGAGGCGCTTGAGCGCGGTACCAGCGTGTATCTGGTGGACAGGGTGGTGCCCATGCTGCCCAAGGCGCTTTCAGATGATCTGTGCTCGCTGAACCCGCACGAGGACAAGTATACTGTTTCCTGCGTTATGGAGATAAACCGCCTGGGACGCGTGGTTTCGCACGTTATTGCGCCCAGCGTGATACGCTCAAGCTACCGCATGACTTATGACGATGTGAACGGCATATTGGAGGGAGACAGCGCTTTGACACGAAAGTATGCCGAAATAAGCGAGCTGCTTTTGGATATGAACCGTTTGGCGAAAAAGCTGAGGCGGCGAAGATTTGAGCGGGGCAGTGTGGATTTTGATTTGAACGAGGCGGAAATAATGCTGGACGGGCGGGGCGTGCCCTATGACGTGGTGGTGCGTGACCGCCGAGACGCGCAAAAGCTGATTGAAGAATTTATGCTGATGGCCAATATAACGGTGGCACAGCACTACTACAAGCTGGAGATGCCCTTTTTGTACCGTATACATGAGCAGCCGGACGCCGAAAAGATGCAGGAGCTGGCGGTTTTTCTGGGCAACTTTGGCATAAAGCTGCACGGCGCGGCGGATATACAGCCCATGGACATTCAGGAGGTGCTGAACGGAGTGGAGGGAACGCCGCTTTCCAACGTGGTGAACAGCGTTACGCTGCGTTCGCTCAAAAAGGCGAGGTATGACGTGGAGCCGGTGGCGCATTTCGGCCTTGCGGCGGAGCAGTATTGCCACTTCACCTCTCCCATACGGCGTTACCCGGATCTTATGGTGCACCGCATAATAAAGATGCAGGGCAGCGCGAAGGAGATAGCCAGGCTGAAAAAGGATCTTCCCGCCATTGCAAAGCAGGCCAGCGAGCGTGAGCGAAACGCAATAGAAGCGGAGCGCGCGGTGGACGATATGAAGATGGCCGAATACATGAGCACGCGCGTGGGCAGCGAATTTGAGGGCGTGGTGTCTGGAGTGACGCGGTTTGGAATATTTGTGGAGCTGGAGAATACAATAGAGGGCATGATACCGCTGGCGCGCATGGATGACGATTATTACGTATACAACGAAAAGCTGTATTGCGTGGTGGGCGAGCGCACGGCAAAAAAGATAACGCTGGGCGACAATGCCAAAATAAGGGTGGTTTCTGTGGATACGGCTGCCGGAAAAATTGAATTTGAGTTTGCGGAATGATATAATACCAAAATACGCAATGCGAAAAGTGCAAACATAGCATGAATTTTGGTTGGATAATACCTTGATGTGTGGTAGGATTATTTGCGGGAAGGTTTTTTATGGAGAGTGTTAAGCTGCTGGCGCAAAACAAGAAGGCGCGGCACGAATATTTTATAGAAGACAGCTACGAGGCGGGTATTTCGCTTGTGGGCACGGAGGTGAAAAGCTGCCGTATGGGCAAGCTGAACCTTAGGGATTCTTACGTGCTGATAAAGCGCGGGGAGGCGTTTGTGCAGAACATGCACATAAGCCCGTACGAAAAGGGCAACATATTCAACCGTGACCCGCTGCGCGTACGCAAGCTGCTTTTGCATCGCCGCGAGATAGACAAGCTTCTGGGGCTTTCCGTTCAAAAGGGTTACACGCTTATTCCGCTTAGAATGTATCTCAAGCATGGCAAGGTGAAGCTGGAGATAGGTGTGGCGCGGGGCAAGCATTTATATGACAAACGTCAGGATCTAAAGGAAAAAGCGGTGAGGAGGGATATGGAAAGGCATTTGAAATAGACACGGGAAAATGTACGGACACAGAATGCCGGATTCGAAGGGAAACAATTTTTCCCCAGCGACGGGGAAAAAACCATGAACACATGG
>CAYXBW010000025.1:0-27107 GCA_964463305.1 uncultured Christensenella sp.
ACAATATGAGTATCTGCGGATTGGTAAAGTATGCCTTCAGGCCGTCCAGCAGGCTGGTCTTTTTGGGAGCTTCCACGGCGCCCGCAGCCACGGGGGCTTTCTTTGCCTCGCGTATTATTACTAGCACCAGTATAGCTGCCACAAAGGAAATGATACCGGCAACTATAAATGTATTTCTCCAGCCCATTGCCGCGTTGAGCGGGGGGCCTATGAGGTTTGCCATCAGCGTGCCTATGGGCGGGCCTGCCATAAGGAAACCAAATGCCATAGCGCGCGTTTTAGGCTCAAAATAGTTTGAGAGCAGCCTGGAGCAGCAAGCCATTACAAAGCCGCCAATAAGACCGGACATAAGACGCAGCGCATAGCCTGACTCATAGCTGTTTACAAAATACATGCTGAGAGTGAGCACTCCGCCAATAACCACCGCCAAAAACAGTATTATTTTAACGCGGAATTTGTCTGCCAGTATGCCCGCCGGTATTTGGGTGATGAGATATCCCAAATAAAATGCAGACATATACCCGCCGGCCAGCGCCATGTTCATCCCTATCTCCTGAGCTGCGGATACCATTAGCGGCGCCCATACAAAGCGATTGAAGAATGTTAGCGTGAAGCACAACACCAGCACCGTCAGCACCACCCAACGGTTCACTCCTTTTTTCTGTTTGATTTCTTCTGCCATAGATACTACCTCCATAATTCATTTTGATTTCAAACTGAATGATATGTATTTTCACCGCGCAACATCACCGCACACCGTCAAACTCCCCTGCGCCATCATGGCGCTTTGACCGCATTTACCGGCTTCTGTTGTTAGTAAAACATATTATTCGGCTTTTATAGTTATGGCAGCGCGCTGTCTCAGCCCCCGCCAAAACTTACACATAAAGCATATCCCCGCAAAAACTATTCCTCTGAAAGCGCCGTGTCACCCGGCACGGGCAGCTTCTTTTTGGCAAAGAGCACCACCAGCACTATTACCGCGTAGGCCACTATGAGTATATTGGAAAGCGGCGGATTTTCTTGGAACAGCGAATACATCTGCGCCCCGAAGAGCACCAGCGAGAGAATTACAAATATATAAAGAACGGGTCTTGGAATTTTTGAAAATTTAGATGCCTGCCATTCATTTGGGTATACCTTATTCATGTTAAGCAGGCCGCAAACGGGTATCATCCACACCAGAATGGTTAGCCCCACCGCCATTTTGGAAACTATGAGCAAGTCTATTTGAAGCAGCACCAGCACCATGCCTATTGCGTAAAACAATGTTTGCAGCAGATAGGGCGAATTGAAGCGGTTGCGTTTTGCCATCACTTTGGGTATCCAGCCATCCTCTATGCCCTTTATCATGGCGTTGGAATACCACATAAAGCTGGAATTAAGCGTGGTGGAGAGCGCCAGCAGCGCCCCGCCTATAACAAAGAAGAAGTAAAGGAAGTTGGTGCCGCCAAACACCTCTTTTGCGGCCACGCTAAGCGGCTGGTTAGCCACCAGCTCATAGGGCAGCACGCCGGAAGACACCATGCCCACCAGCGCGTAAAGCGCGGTCACTCCCAGCGTCACGCCAATTATCACTCCGGGTATAACCTTTTTGGGGTTGCGTATGCCGCTGCCAAAATCCGACAGTATGCCCGCGCCGCTCACCGCAAAAAACAGCATGGATGCGGCGGAGAAAAGCCCCCAGAATCCATTTTTGAAAAAGTCTGCCCCGGAAAAATATTCCGCAAAGTTTACTTTGGGAAGCCCAAATACTATCATGCAAATAAATGCCGCCAGCAGCAAATAAACCATTATGCTCTGCACCTTGGCCACCGTTTGCGTTCCAAGCAGATTCAGTACATAAAAAAGCGTTAGTATTGCAACAGATATCAGCACCGGATTTGCCCCCGGTATGAGCTGTGTAAAATATTGCGCAAAGCCTATTGCCAGCACCGCAATGGTAAGCCTGCCCAGCAAAAACATGTAAATATAAAAGCCTCCCGCGCGCTTTCCCAGAAGCTCCTTTGTATATACGTAAGAGCCGCTCATTCTGGGCACGGTGGAGGACATTATTATCATTGGTATGTAGGCTATCAAAAACAGCGCCGCGCTAAGCAAAAATGCCAGCGGAACGCTTCTGCCCGTCATGCCTATGGCAAGCCCTGTCATTGTTATTATGCCGGAACCTATGGCAAAACCCGTTGCCATGTAGATGGTATCAAAAACACTCAGGCGCTTTGCATCCGCGCCACCAGCCTTGCCGTTAGATTTGCTCATTCCCCATACCCCTCAATATGTTTGTGAAAATATTGTCATTGTTCGGCAGATAGATGCTCAGTTTTTACTATTCCGCTATACGTTATGCTATACTTGAACTAATTAACCAGATTGATGTTTATTGTATATATTTTTATAGCCTCCCCATACCCCGGCTATACACAAACTATACAAGACATACTTTGTATAGCTGTAATATTATCACTGCCAATAACCTCTGTCAATGAAAATGTTAAAAAAATATCAATATTTTTTTACCGATTAAGCGCCGGCCTTGTTTCAAGTGTAAAAAAGCCTTGATATACTGCACTTTTCCCTGTTTTTTGATACCAAAAAAACAGGGCGTTTTTTACGCCGATTTTTCCAAACGCATCAACAAATAAATCAACGCAAAATTGACAGCATGCAAAAATGTTTGCCGCCGCTGAGGCATTGCCTGCCAGCCTGTCATTTATACTAACAAAAGCCCTTTTTACTGTAGATTTTGAATTGAGGCTTTGTAAAAAGGCTCCGCCCTGTGTTATAATTTTATAGTAATTTTCAGAATACAATATGCATTGCGTTAAGAGAGGTAATTTTTTTGCAAAAATATGACAATGTCAGCCTGAAAGACGAAATATTGCGCGTATCCGAAAAGGGTTTCAGAGAAAACGGCTACGACAGTACAACATTCCAAAAAATAGCGGACGAGCTTGGCATAACAAAGGGTGCCATAACATATCATTTTAAAAACAAGCATATGCTGGTGGCTTACTTTATACAGGAAATGTTTTCTTCGTTCCGTAAATTTATAATGCAATATTCTGATGAAGTGCCAAACGTTTATTGCCATAACTGCATAGTATATATTTATGTGTACAGGCTGGTTATGAAAAACACGCGCAATCAGGAGCTGTTTTACCATAAAGATCAAATGCACCAGTGGCAGACGGGCAAGGTGCAGACCATATACGGAATATACAGCGATATAGCACAGCAGTTTGGCAAAAGCATCACCCACGAGGAGATCATGATGAAGGTGATAATGGATCTGGGTGCGCGCAAGCGTATGTATGAAGAATATACAGACAACCCGTTTATGCTCACACTTGATAAATACTGCTATTACCACGTATACCTCATGGGCGCGCTGAGCCGCCTTTCAGATGAGGAAATAAAGAGCGGCATAGATACCGCATTCAAATTTGCGAACGAGCACGAACCGCCCAAGCAGCGGCTTTTTGGCTGAGCTATTTACCGCCCGCCGCCTCCCTGCGCTTGGTATAATCCAAAATAGCCTGCTTCAGCGCTATTTCTGCCATCATTGCGCAGTGTATATTCTCTTTATCAAGACCGCCCACCGCCTCGGCAATATTGTCCTTTGTTAAAAGGTATGCCTCCAACACGGCCTTGTCTTTAGCCAGTTCCGCCGCCGCCGCCGCGCACGCCTTCATGGGCGGGCAGGCGGATTCCGTTATGGTATAGCCTATCTCCGTTATTATCTCTCGCTTTGTTTTTATTGTTATTATTAGCTCATCTCCGCATTCTGGCTCGCGGCAGCTTCCTCTTCCCTGCGCCTGCTCCAGCAATCCCCTGTGCTTTTGTGACTCAGCATATTCCAGTATAAGCTCGCGATTCATTTTGTTTCCTCCGTATTTTCATCCATATCTGCAAAAATCTCATCAAATATGCGTTCCGCCGCGCCGCGGCTTTTTTGAACAAATTCTTTATAGCGCGCCATAAAATCCTCGCCCCTCGCAGTGAGCCGTGATGTGCCGCCGCCGCTGCCCCCCTGCCTTCGCTCTATCAGCCTGAAACCCAGCGCAGACTCCATATCAGCAATGCGTTTCCAGCCCTTGCTGTATGATATTCCCATATGCTCGCACGCGCCGCGAATATTTCCCGTATCCTGCACAAGCTGCATAAGCAGGCAGGCCTGCGCGTCAAAGCAGCATCTTTCACGCGATATAAAAAACTCCGCGTCCACCCGCAGTTTGCTTAAGCTGTGGCTATGTGCCGCACGCTCCGCATCCGGCTGACCAACGTAAAACGTTACCCCCCTGTCATCCACGCTTAGCTTTTTTAGGCTGGCTCCATACTCTTTCACAAAGCCCTTCATGCCGTCCTCGCCGTCATAGGCCAGCACCTCGGCAAACAGCTCACGCCCCACCAGCAGCGGATGCCCCAGCTTTCCGCGAAACACCGGCCCCGCCAGCTTTGCCTGCGTGCTTATCAATGCGCGCACCGTTTCTGCACTAAATAGAGGAGACATGGGCTGCGTCATTATAAAAGCGCTGTACCTCTCATCCATAAACTCTATGGCAAGCTTCACATTGTCTATCATCTGAACGTTTTCTTTTTTGTTTTGCAGGAATATGACGCCAAGGCCGTTAAGCTCTTTTTCCACATCTGCGCGGTTTGTGCCGCACACCACAATTATGTCCTCCACGCCCGCCTGGCGAAATAGCAGCGCAAGCCGCCTTAACGCCGTAATGCTGCCGGATTTTTTTAGCGGTTCTATTTTTACCGCGCCAGAGGTGGCGCCCGATGCTATTATGAGCGCTGCCGTCATTTTTTATTCCTCCGTCCAAAAAAAGTGTACGCTTGTATTGCAAAATCAACTGTGTTATATTCAATCCTGTCAATGATAACATCTGGCAAAAAACAAATCAAGCGAACGCAAAAAGTGCGGTGCATGCTGTATTTACATGAAATGCATACGGTAAAAAACGCGGCGGCACCGTGTATTTTTTCAAAATCGTTCTTTTGATTTTTGCGGATATTATTTGTATTTTTTAAAGGGGGCAGTGCGTTATGAAAAAACTTATGGATATTATTTTGGGGGAGCTTTCCGCCGGAAGAGACCTTGTATTGGTCACCGTGGTGGCCAGCTCAGGCTCTACCCCGCGCGGTGCGGGCGCACGTATGATAATAAATTCCACCGGCAGGATATACGGCACTATAGGCGGCGGCGCGGTGGAATACGAGGCCGAAAAGATGTCCGCCACATTGCTGGGTGAAAAGCGTTCGCTTCTGCATGATTTTATACTTACGCCAAACCAGGTGCAGGATCTTGGCATGGTGTGCGGCGGCGAGGTATCCGTATATTTTCAGTATATGAACGCGTCAGACACGGCTATTATGGCAACGCTTGAAGTGATAATGGACTACATAAACAACGCGCGCCCCAGCTGGCTTTTAACTGCGCTAAAGGATGGCGGCTGGGAAATGAGCGTGGTGGAAAAAGGCTCCAATTGCCCCGCGCTGCCCCCCGCCCTTTTTAAAAACGATCTTGTACAGGCCGATGTGAACGGTGTACGCTATTTTGCAGAGCCGCTGGCAAACGCCGGTTTTGTGTATATATTTGGCGGCGGACATGTGGCGCGCGAGCTTGTGCCCGTGCTTCACCACATAGATTTTCGCTGCGTGGTGTTCGAGGATCGCCCGGAGTTTGCCACAAAAGAGCTTTTCCCGCAGGCGGAAAAGTTGATCATAGGCGATTTCAAATCGCTTGGCGGGCATATAAGCATAACCGAGAACGACTATGTGGTTGTGATGACGCGCGGGCACGCCTCAGATTATGATGTAGAGCGGCAGGTTCTGGCCACAGATGCCTGCTATATAGGCGTGATAGGCAGCCGCACAAAAATAAAGCACGTATCCGAAAAGCTTATGGCAGACGGCTTTACGGCGGATGACCTTAGGCGTGTGCATTCACCCATAGGTCTTCCCATTGGCGGGGAAACTCCGGCGGAAATAGCCATAAGCATAGCGGCGGAAATGGTGCAGATACGTTCTGGATTGGTCAAAATATACTGATTTTCAGGCAGTGCATAAATTGGCTGCATAAGCCGCCTCGTTCTCATATTTAGCAAGCGGCTCCGCAGAGCGCGCATCCACCTTGGCTGCAAAGGCAGTATATTTGCTTATATTTGTGGACGGGCAAAAAGTTTGTATACTGCATTTTAAGCGGCGATCTACCTTCTGCCTGCGGCAAAAAAGCATGCGGCAGAGCCTTATACAGCACCTTTGCAAATACTGGCTTCTAGGCTTTATTCGCCTCTTACGGGCAGACATATGGTGTGTTCGCTCCCGTTTCTGTCTCTCAGCGAAACCACGTCCATTTTTAATCCGTAAACTTGCTCCAAAACCTCGCTTTTAAGCGCTTCTTTGGGTGAGCC
Organism: uncultured Christensenella sp.; assembly: GCA_964463305.1. Classification (GTDB taxonomy): domain Bacteria; phylum Bacillota; class Clostridia; order Christensenellales; family Christensenellaceae; genus UBA5399. Next base: position 6,420 of record CAYXBW010000025.1, read on the forward strand.
AAATGCCACCACCCCTCCATCCTTCATAAGCAGCGCCTTGTCTGCTATGGAAAAGGGATGCTCCGGGCTGTGCGTGGACATCACCACGCAATAGCCCTCCTTGGCCAGCGCGGATATCACGCCCATAAGAAGCTCTAAATTGGCATAATCCAAATTTGCGCCAGGCTCGTCCATTATAAATATGCGCGCACTTTGGCACATTGCCCGCGCGATCAAAACCATCTGCCTCTGCCCGCCTGAGAGCGCGGTATATTTTTCGTTTACAAGAGACAATATGTTCAGCCTTTCCAGCGCTCCAAAGGCTATATCCCTATCCACACTTCCCGGACTGGAAAAAGCGGAAAAGTGGCTGGCTCTGCCCATCAGCAGAACGTCCAGCACGGAATAAGGAAATATGGGCGTGTGGTTTTGAGGTATATAGGCTATTTTTTGCGCACGCTCTTTGGCGGTAAGCTCTTCCGCACGCTTACCATCTATGAAAAGCTGCCCGTCTGAGGGCGAAAGCAAACCCAACATAAGCCTGAACAGCGTGGTTTTTCCGCAGCCGTTTGGGCCAAGCACGCTTAGTATCTCTCCACCCTCCACGCCAAAGCTCACATTTTTCACTATATCCCTGCCGCTGTGATAGCCGCCGCACAGTGCGTGTGTTTCCAAAAGCATTATGAATTCCTCCTGCCCACTATGAGCCACACAAAGAATGGCGCACCCACAAACGCGGTAATAACGCCTATGGGAAGTTCCATACTCAAAAGCGAGCGTGCAATGTCGTCCATCAAAAGCAGGTATGCTGCCCCCATTATGATGCAGGCCGGTATCAGCCTTCTGTTTTCCGGTCCGAATATGGCACGGCATATATGGGGTATCATAAGCCCCACCCAGCCTATAAGCCCTCCCAGACAAACAGCGGCAGCACTCATTAGCGTGGAGGCTACGGTGAATATGAAACGGTACTTTTTTACGCTCACTCCCAGGCAATGCGCCTCGTCATCACTAAGAGACAGCACATTAAGCTTCCAGCGCAGCAAAAATACGGCTATTATTCCTGCCAGCATTGGCCCCATGCTTAGCAGCACGCTTTCCATATTCACCTTTGCAAGGCTGCCCATTAGCCAAAATGTAAGCTGCTGCAATACATCGTTGGGGTCGGCCACATATTTTATCATCGCCACACCGGAATTGCACAAGGCCGCCACCATCATTCCCGTAAGCACCAGGCTAAGCGTTTGAGATTGGCGTGAACGCGTACTTATGAAATATGAAAGGGCCACGGCGGAAAAACCGCCCACAAAAGCGAATATCTGAGTGAAAATGTATGTGTTCCCGCCAAATATAGATATGGCCGCGCCCAGGCTGGCTCCTGCAGATACGCCCAATATATCGGGAGATACCAGCGGGTTTTTAAACATACCCTGATACACAGCGCCCGAAACGGAGAGCGAAGCGCCAATAAGCACGGCGGCAACTATGCGTGGCAGGCGAACGTTCCAAAATATTGTTACCGCCTGCGCCGGAACCTGCACATCCGCCCCCATTCCATATGCAAAGGCCCCCACAACATCCGCAGGAGACAGCGGGTAATATCCTATTTGAAACGAGACAAATACGCAAATGACCGCCGCTGCGGCAAGAATTGCCATTTTAAGCCTGAATTTTGCCCTGGTGTGCGCCTCCAGCGCAGAATGTTCGTTCATATGCTCTCCCAACATCACCAATATATTACTTAACTGAGCTATTGACATCCCTCTGAGAGTGGTGGTATACTCAACTCGCAAATCGAATGGTTTTTTTTTACTATTCGGTAACGAGTAAACTGTATCATGTTTTTTTGACTCAGTCAATAAAAACACATTGATGCGAAATAAATAACGGCACAGGTTTCATGGCGTGGCCGTAAGGAAAGGAAGATATTATGACATTCAAAAAACATGTTGCGGCTGTATGCGCGGCACTTATCATACCGGTGCTCGCCTTTGCGGGATGCACGGCTCAGCCTCAGGCATCTGCACCGGCGGCAGCAGCTTCAGCGGTTCAGAGCGAGGTGGCACAAACACCCGCGCCGGCAGAACCAGAGGCATCACAAACGGAGGCGGCGGCAGCCCAATCTGCACCGGCAGCTTCAGAGGGAAAAGAAATAACTGACATGGCCGGCCGTAAGGTCACCCTGCCCGAACAGGTGAACAAGGTATTTACAACAGATTCTCTGGCTGCTATATACACATATACGCTCTCACCAGACAAGCTGCTGGGCTGGAACATAAATCTGAACGAACTTGAGCGTAAGTACATACCCAAAGAATACGCTGATCTGCCCGTGTTTGGCATGGGCGACAGCATTAGCTATGAAGCGGTTATAGCTGCCGCTCCAGATATCGCTCTTGTTGTTTCCAAGCTGAACGACGGCACAATAGCAGATGCAGACAAACTTTCTCAAAGCCTGGGAATACCCGTGGTGCTTTGTGACAACGATATGAGCAAAACGGCAGATACCTACCGCTTTTTGGGAGATATACTGGGAGCGGGCGAACAAGCCGAAAAGCTGGCAGCCTACACAGAGGAAACCATAAAGGCCATGCAGGATACCGCCATTCCGGAGGAGGAGCGGGTAACCGTATACTATGGCAACGGCGAAGATTCTTTAGAAACAGCTCCCAAAGGCTCTGCAAGCTCACAGATAATAGATATGGTGAACGCTGAAAACATAGCGGACGTAGAACTGGGAGAGGGCAGCCGGGTAAAAGTTTCGCTGGAGCAGGTGCTGGCGTGGGATCCCGAATACATTATAGTGAACGGCGAGCCAAAGGACAACATTTCCGGCAATCAGGCAGCGCAGGCAATAATGGAAGATCCCGCTTACGCAGAGGTAACCGCGGTAAAGAACGGCAACGTGTTGGGCGCGCCCAAAACACCTTTTAGCTGGATAGACCGCCCGCCGGGCCCAAATCGTTTTATTGGCGTACGCTGGCTGGCAAACACTTTTTACCCCGACAAGTTCAATTACGATATAACAAAAGAAGTGCAGGATTTTTACAAGCTTTTTTACCACACTGAGCTGACCGATGCTCAAGTGGATGAGCTGCTTACACTGTAGGTTCACGCGAAGTTCGCGCATATATAAAAGAGGCTGTCTTGGGTGGTGCCCATTCAGCCTCTTTTATTTAAAATATTTTTCTTATACATAGGTCGTTCACTTATTGAAGCGCGGCTTTTATTTTATAAAATCGTACTGCCTGCATATCTTCCCTGTCGTCTTTACAATATTGGCTCATTACAATCCTACACCGCTGCCTGCTTCACTTATTTGCTTTTCGCAAAACAAGCAAGCCGTTCAAGCCGCCATATCAAGCAATATGAAATGAGAGTCATTCAGTGCCTTTAGCGTTATTTCAGATTCATTTGTAATTTCTGCACCGTCCCTTTCCCCCATATCATTTTCGTTTATACGGCTCTCCCCCTCTATCTGTATCAGATAAGCCTGCCGCCCGCTCTCCATGCTATATTTTAGCTCCTGTCCTGCATCAAGGCTCAGTACGGATATCTTCATGTCCTGATGTATCTTCACGGGCGCATCGCCCTTCGTGCCGGAAACTATATTGAGCCACTTGTTTTCGCGCTCTTCCCATTCAAACAAAAAATCCCCGTAATTTGGTTTGTACCCGTCTTTATCCGGAAGTACCCATATTTGCAAAAAGCGAAGCGCTGTGTTCGTAAGATTGTATTCGCTGTGAAAAACTCCGGTACCGGCACTCATATATTGCACCTGCCCGCGGCTCAGCTCTCTTTGATTTCCCATGCTGTCCTTGTGCGTTAGCTTGCCGCTTACCACATAGCTTATTATTTCCATATTTTCATGTGGGTGAGTGTCAAAACCGTTGCCCGGTTCCACAATATCGTCATTTACCACCCGCAGTGCTCCAAAGCCCATATTGCCGGGGTTATAATATTCCGCAAAGGAAAAGTGGAACAGACTATGCAGCCAGCCACGCTCACTTCTTCCCATTTTGTTACTGTCTATTATTTTTATCATATCAGTCTCTCCTCACTACCAAGCGCTCTTCTACGGCCTTATACTCAAGCGGCCCCGGCTCGCTCACCGGCGTACCAAACGGCATTTGCGCCAGCAGCTTCCACCCGTCCGGCACGTCAAATTCTTTGCTTACGGCCTCGTCTATAAGCGGGTTATAGTGCTGAAGCGAAGCTCCCAGCCCCTCCTGAGAAAGAGCCGTCCACACCGCGTATTGCAGCATTCCCGCACTTTGCAGCGACCATATGGGGAAATTATCTGCATAAAGCGGAACCGCCTCTTGCATACCCTTCACTGTTTTCATATCTTCAAAGTAAAGAATTGTGGCATAGCCTGCCGCAAATCCCGCAATTTTTTGCTCAGCAGACGCCAGCGCATCCGGCGGCGCAACCTTGCGCAGCGCCTCAAGCACTATGTTCCACAGCTTTTTGTGGCGTTCCCCCATAAGCAGCATTACCCTGGAACTTTGCGAATGAAAAGCGGATGGTGTACATGTAACCGCATCTGCCAGTATTTCTTCTATACGTTGGTCTGAGATCGGTGAGGCGTTTTTTATATCGTATCTGCTGCGCCTCTTCCTCATTGCTTCATAAAAATCCATTTTGTTCTCCCTTCCCAGCCGCATTATTGCAGCTTACGCAAAATTTTTATAACAGTATCTTTTTCCTCTTCCGTAATTTTTGACAAACTTTCAGCCACCAGCTCCATATGCTTTTTAAATACTTCAGAAATCAGCTCTTCTCCGCGTTTTGTCAGGCACACTATGAATGAGCGTTTGTCAGACGGGTTCTCCTTTCTGAGCACCAGCTCATGCTGCTCTAAATTGCGAATTACCACCGTCATATTTCCGCTGGTTGACAGCACTGCCTCTATAAGGCCGCCCACCGTCATATCTCCTTTATGATACAGTGCCTCCAAAACCGCAAACTGAGCCATAGTTAAGTCTGCTGCGCGAAACATTGCTTCGCTGTCTTTATGTATCCAGCGCAGGGCGCGGCTTAGTGCAATTATCAATTTTCCGTCTGCGTTTGCATGTGTATTATCCATGCCTTGACATTATCACTAATTAGTGATAATGTCAAGGCTCTTACAGATGTTTTTTAAATTTATATAATTTTGCAGTGCTTCCATACATCTTTTTTCCACTAAAAATCGTTTGCAAATACGATTTTTAAATTCCAAAATCAATATAGCCCTGCCTATTTAATCTGTTTAAAAAAACAGGCTGCAGATATATACCGCAAAATATACCTATCCACAGCCAAACTGATGCCGCCTAACCCCTAAATAAAAAAGCTCTCTATAGCCGGGTTTGCCGATTATAATAGAGCCTGCATACTTCCCAATAAATAATATTTTTTTAGCAAGGCGGCCGCTTGCCTTTCCCGCCGCCGCTCACTTACAGAATCGCTATCCTCCAAGCTGTGCGCGCACGCCAGCATCTTGAAATATGCTCAAAATTTGCCGCATTCGCTCATCCGTTTGCGGCACGGTTTTCGCATAGGCGTATTCCCTGCCCAAACTGGCATACTTTGCCCCAGCCATATTGTGAAACCGCAGCAAATGAACAGGAGCACCCAGCTCTTTCACAAACTCCGCCATGCGTAAAACGCTTTCGTCATCATCGTTAAACCTGGGAATCAGCGGAATGCGCACCGTTAGGTCATACGCCGCCAAGGCTCTCAAATTGTTTAATATAAGCTCATTGTTAACGCCCACTTCCCTTTCATGGGCGCCTGGGTCCACATGCTTGAGGTCTATCAAAAACTGATCCGTTACACCAATAAGCCGCTCACGCACCTCTGCCGAAAAATACCCGTGGCTTTCAATAGCCGTATGTATACCGCGCTCTTTTAAAGTTCCAAACAACGAAGTAAGCAGCTCCATTTGCAGCGTCGGCTCTCCGCCGGACGCGGTGACCCCGCCGCCTGATTTCGCGTAAAAGGCCGAATCTGCGCACAATATATCTGCCAGTTCTATTGCGTCAAGCTCCTGCCCATATAGCTTTATTGCGTATTGCGGGCAAAAATATTCGCACTCCCCACACAAAGCGCACCGCGAACGATCAAGCTTTTGCCCATTCCACGCATTTTTACCGCACTTGCGCTCGCAGCCGCCGCACCGCTTGCATCTGCTTTCAAAATGGCCTATTTCCCGTTCGCATTTTTGTGACTCCGGATTGGCACACCAGCCGCAATTCAGCTGGCAGCCCTTGAAGAAAACTACGCTGCGTATTCCCCGCCCGTCATGTATGCAATAGCGCTGGATCTCATAAATCATTACGCAAAATCCATTTCGGTACGGTCTATTATATCATTTTGTATGTTGTGATCCAGATCCGTAAAAAACGCGGTATATCCGGCCACCCGCACCACAAGATCCCTGTGCTCATCCGGGTTTTTCTGCGCTTTTCGCAGCGTATCAGCAGAAACAACATTAAACTGTATATGATATCCGCCCGCCTCAAAATACGTTTGAATCAATTGCACCAGACTGCGCAATCCCTTTTCTCCGGCCAGTGCAGTGGGGTGAAACTTTTGGTTGTATTGCGAACCGTTCGTCATTATAAGGTGATCCAGCTTGGCAACGGAAAGCGCCGCTTGAGTGCAGCCGCTTCTATCACAATGATGGCTGGGCGAACAAGCCTCCGCAATGGGCGCTTTTGCACAGCGTCCGTTTGGTGTGGCTCCACACACTTCTCCAAGGGGTACGTTAGCCGAATTTGAATACATTCCCGGAATGAAGAAGCCGCCTCGCGGGTTTTTATAGCGCTCCACCATTTCGCTGAACCGCTGTGCCACCTCGCGCGCCAGCACATCAGCCTCCGCTATGTTGTTTCCATATTTTGGCACACGCTTTACCAGCATCATGCGCAGCTCTTCCGCTCCTTCAAAATTATTGTGCAGAGCTTCCTTGAGCTGCATCCACGTAACAGACTTCTCCTCAAAAACAAGCTGCTTTATTGCCGCCATTGAGTCCGCCACGTCCGCAAGCCCCACGCCCTGTATTCCATCATAGTTATACCTTGCACCGCCGGATTGCACCTCCACGCCCTTTTCTATGCAATCATCAGTTATTGCGGAAACAAAGGGCAGCGGCAATATTCGCGGGTGCATGGTGTCCACCACATTTGTAACGCTCACCATATATTTGAGCGTGCTGTCCACCTGTTCAAAATACGCCTGCTTAAACTCTTCAAAGGTTTGCGGCTGCTCCGGCGTTTTGGGACCGATCTGCTTTCCGGTCATGGGGTCCCCCCCACCGTTCAGCGCCAGTTCAAGCGCTTTTACAAGGTTGTAATACCCGGAGTTTGCAAACGCGCACAGCTTGCCCTGCACGCCCATCTCCACGCAGCCTATCACGCCATAATGCCTGCGCGCCTCCTTTAGGTCTATCCCCCGCATCGTAAGCGACGGTATCGCGATATCGTCATTGTACATGGCAGGCATTCCCAGCCCCTCACGGATCACCTCAGCGCATAGCATCAAAAAATCCTGCGGGCTGCTGCGGCTCACACGCACACAAACCGAAGGCTGCGGCATGTGCACACGCGCCGTTGTTTCCAGCATCAAATGCGAAAGCTCGTTCGTGGCGTCCCTGCCCTGCTCGTCCTGCCCGCCAAGAGTGACCGCCTGCGAAACGGGATGCCCGCCAAACGCTTTGCTGTCCTCCGCATTCCAAATTTGAATTATTGAGGCTATTTTTAGCCAAAGAGCGTCCAGCAGCTCTCTGGCAAACTCCTTATCCAAAGTTCCTTCTTCTATATCCCTTTTATAAAACGGGTACAGCATGTAATCAAGACGTCCAAGCGAAATTCCCGTGCCGTCAGATTCTATATGTGTCAGAAGCTGTACAAAGTAAACCGTTTGCAGCGCTTCATAAAAGTTTTGCGGCGCTTTATAGGGCACACGCGCGCACACCTCCGCTATTCTTTGCAGCTCTTGCGCGCGCTCCGGCTCTGCCGTGCGCGCCATTTCACGCGCCAGATCACTGTACCGCCGGGCAAATGCCTTTACGGCCTCGCAGGTTATCACTATCGAGCGATAAAACGGAATTTTTTCCACACCCTGCGCATCCGAATAGTCTAGCTGCTCAAGCTTTTGCTCCGCCTGCCGCTGAAATGTTTCAAATCCGTTTTTCAAAACATTTTCAATATTCAGCAGCCAGTGTCCGCATCCTTTGCTTAGCGTGTAACCGCAGGTAAAAAGCCCGCATTCCATTGCTTCTTTTTCCTGAGCTCCCAATATTGCCATAGTGCTCTCGTACACCGTTTTGCCCTTCCAATATGGCAATATCTCACGTATCTGCTGTTTTGCCTGCGGCGTTATGGTGAAGCGAGAGCCATCCCGCGCTTCAAAGGTATCAAGCTCCGCTTCAAACCAGGTGTTCACAGTGGGGCTAAGGGTAGCCGCCCTAAGCCCGTTTCCCTGATTTCCCACCAAAAGGTCTTCGTCATAAATGCGGATGGTCATATTTTGCAGTGTATCACGCAGCGCCAGAGCAGCCTTTAAAATGGGCGGCTGATCCTCATTTTCTTTATAGCTTTGCGTCCAAATAACCGCGCGCTCCGCGCAAACATTTGGCAATGTATCAATAAGTCTTTGCCTAAATTTTCGGTTTCTCTCCGTCATATTCAAATCCATAATGATTCCCCCATACCCTTTTTATGCCAAACTGCGCCCCATACCGCAGCACATGTTTTATCACAGTACCAAATCTATTTCACTGCGCGCCGGCATGGACGGAGCCGTGCCAAACCGCTGCACGGAAAGAGAGGCAAGCGCATTTCCAAACTCTGACGCTTCAAAAATAGTTTTGCCTTCCGCCAGCGCCGTAACAAACCCGCCATTGAAAGCGTCGCCCGCGCCCGTGGTGTCAACCGCCTCCACAATGCGCGCGGCGATCATGCGCTGCTCTGTGCCGGTGCTGGCAAACACGCCGCTTTTGCCCATTGTAATTATCACCTGCCCAATTCCCCATTCGTGGAACACATCAGCGGCGCGCTTTGCGTCCTGCTCGTTTTCCACTTTAAATCCCACAAAGGTTTCCGCCTCCACCTCATTTGGGGTTATAACATCCGCCAGCGCAAGAAATTCGCGAGACACCTTGCGCGCCGGAGCAGGATTCAGCACGATCATAACACCCGCATCCTTCGCAATTTTCATTACGCGTTCCAGCGCGTCCATATTTACTTCAAACTGAACCAGCAATATATCCGCAGCTTTAACCAGCGGCTCTATCTTTGCAATATCAGCGTCTGTGAAGTTCGTGCACGCGCCCGGCACCACCAAAATCTGGTTTTGCTTTGTTTTTTCATCCACGCAAATGAGCGCTATGCCCGTTCCCTTTTCATCATCCGTAAATACATAATCTGTGGCTATGCCCTCGCTGTTATAAAAGTCTATCACCTGCTGGCCAAACAGGTCCTTGCCTATTTTTGTAACCACCGTTATATCTGCATCCGCGCGGTGCGCCGCCACTGCCTGATTGCTTCCCTTGCCCCCAGGACCCGTTTTAAAAAATTCTCCAAATATAGTGGCCCCCGCAGTAGGCAGGCCGTCTGCCGTTCCCGTCAAATCGCACACGTAGCTTCCGAACATCACTATCTTTTTTTTATCCATATTCTCTCTCCGTCATCACTCTAGTTTTCAAGACATAAAAACACTGCTCAATACCATAAAGTATTTAAAATGGTATCTCAACACTTTACATTATACCGCCATATCTCCTGCCTTGCCCGGCTTTCGCGTGTTACACATAAATCCGGCACAAAAGCGCCGCCAGGCAAGGCCGCCTAAATTTTTATTCATCTGCGCAAGGCCTATGCCATTTTGCGCATAGCCTTCTTTGCCTTTCTGTCTGCTATTACCAAATTCAGCACCATAACGCCTATCAGCGCAACGCCCCAAACAAGCTGGCGCAGGAAGTTTACGTTATCAAGGCCTATCATGTTCATTCCGGTGGATATGAACTGCATTACCAATACAGCCATGATAGTACCGGAAACGGTTCCCTCACCGCCATTTGGGTTTGTGCCGCCCAGCACGGCTATCATTATAGACTGCAGCGTATATGTTGTTCCGTAATCTGCATTGGCCTGGTTTGTTCTGGCTATAAGTATAAAGCCCGCAATACCGGACAGCAGACCGGCCATTCCGTATGTTTGCGTCAAGACCTTGCGCACCCTTATACCGCTGTATTCAGAAGCCTTTATATTGCTGCCAATCAAATACAGCTTTGTTCCAAACGGCGTCTTTTGCAATATATAATACGTCACAAGCGCAATAGCCACAAATATTATAAGCGGTATTGGTATGCCGGCCAGCGTGCCGTTGCCTATCTCCGCAAAGAAGGACGGAAAACCAAGAATAGGCTTGCCCTCAGTCAAAATAACCGCCAGACCCATGAATACATATTGCGTTCCCAGCGTAACTATCATGGGTGGCGTTCCCAAACGGGTTATTATGGTTCCGTTTACAAGGCCCGCGCCCAATCCAACAAATACCGCAATGGCAAACGCCACAATAACCATTACCGCCTGCACCTCCGGCGCTGCGTCTTTGGGTATTGCTTGAGTCATAAAAATTGCCGCAACTATTGACGCAATATTTGCCATGCCCACCATAGACAGGTCTATTCCGCCCGTTATCATGGGGAACATAACACCTATTGCAAAAATTCCAATTTCAGGAAATTGGAAACACATCGATTGAAAATTAGCTTCGGAAAAATAACTATCCGGCTTAATTGCTCCCATCACAAAGAACACTACAATCATGAATATAAAGAGGCCCAGCAAGTTTGAATTCAAATTGAGTTTTTTGGGAATGGAAACAGGGTTAGTATTTGCTTTTTTCATAAAAATATTCCTCCTCTCATTCCGCTACTTCAACATGCATTTGTCTATTAACACGCAGCTCCTGGTAAGCGCTTATGCTTGCGCCTATCACAATTACCAGACCAGTTACGAACCTCTGCCAGAAAGATGGCACTCCCACCAGTATAAGGCTGTTGCTTATAATGGTTACAAGTATCACACCCAGCATGGTGCCCGTCAGCGTGCCCCTGCCGCCCGTAAGGCGCGTACCTCCAATCACAACGGTTGCTATGGTAAGCATTTCCCTTCCCATAAGATCTACAGGGTTTGAGTTTGCCATCATAATTGTGTGCACCATGCCGGCCATACCAAATATTATACCGCCATAGGCATAAGTGAACATCTGCGTGCCCCTCACCCTTATACCGGCACGTTCTGCAGAGGTGGTATCTCCGCCCACCGCGTATATGTTTCGCCCAAGCATAGTGTATCTTAAAAGAATAAACGTTATAATTAGTATTGCCACCAGCACCAAAAAGGTGAATGGTAAGGAAGATTTTATTCCAAATTCATTTTCTACCGTATATATGAAATTCTTATTTTCAAAGCGCATTGCCGCCGGAACCTGCGAGATTTCCCTGCTTCCAATAAAAAACAGCAAAACTCCCATTATGATACCGTTTGTGGCAAGCGTGCCAATAAGCGGCGGTATCTTCAGCTGTGTTATAACAAAACCGTTCACCAGCCCCCATCCCAGCCCAAAAGCCGCTGCCATAAGGTATGCCAGCCATATGCCGCCCTCATAGTTTACTTCAAACAAAATTTTTGTTGTGGTAAACATGGCAAACATGGCAATAGCCGCGCAAGAAACGTCTATTCCACCCGCAACTATAATTATGAACATGCCCACGGCAAAAATACCAAGCTCAGTTCCGGAGCGCAGTATATCAGTCATGCTGGAGAAGGTTGCAAACGCGTTGTTTATTGCGCTTATTATAATGATGATAGCAACCACCGTCAAAAAAACAAAAAATTCATTTTTCTTTGTCAAACTTCGTAAGGTTTTTCCCATATCTCTCTCCTCCTCTCTATCAGCTTAGCTGGGCATCCAGCTCTGCCGCCGTAACCTCTTCATTGGTAAAGCTGCTCACCAATCTGCCGTGCTTCATGATAAAGATTCGGTTACAATTGGTGATCACCTCAGAAACATCGTCTGAAATAATGATCACACCCATACCTTGATTTGCAAGATCGCGCACTATATTGTGGATATCAAATTTTGATCCTATATCCACGCCTACCGTTGGGCAGTTCAAAATCAAGATATCCGGTTCCGTTGCTATCCATTTGCCCAGCACCACGCGCTGCTGGTTGCCGCCCGAAAGCGTATTTACAGGATTTTCAGGATCCGGAGTCTTTATTGTAAATTCCTTTACCCAGTGATTGGCACATTCCTTGCGCGCCGCCAGATCTATAACCTTTCCTCTTTTTACATATTTATCCAATCCACTTGCAACAATATTAAGGCTTATGGAGCGGGTGAGGAAAAGCCCCTCCGTCAAGCGATCCTCCGGAACGTAAGCGATCTTGTTTTTCATTGCGTCAGGTATGTCTGAAATGTTTACCTCTTTGCCCCGCACAAAAACCTTGCCGCTTGCGGCTTGGTTATAGCCAAACAGCACCTGCGCCAATTCTGAACGTCCGGAGCCTAAAAGGCCTGTAACGCCAATGATTTCGCCGCGCTTCAATGTGAAGCTCACATCCTTGAAGCCTCCCGTTGCGCTTAGGTTTTCCAGCCGCAGCAGCTCTTCACCGTCTTTTATTGCCGGTACAAAGCTTGAAGTTGTAAGATCCCTGCCCGTCATATAATATACAAACTTTGACATATCAAAATCACTTACCAGACCGCCCGTCACCACTTCGCCGTTTCGCATTATTGTAACCGTATCGCTCACCTCAAACACTTCGTCCAGCTTGTGGCTTACAAAAACGATCGCAATACCCTGTTCCTTTAGTTTATGAATAATGCTTAACAAAGCGTTGACTTCCTTTTTGGTCAATGCTGTGGTAGGTTCATCCATAATTATCAACTTAACACCGTGCAGAAGCGCTCTGCAAATTGCAATCAGCTGCTTATCCGCCACAGACAGTTTTTCCACCACCTGATCAAGATCCATCTTTACTCCCAGCTTTTGCAACGCTTCGGTCGCTGTTTTCTTTATTTCTTTCCAATTGATCATCTTCGCGCGTTGTGCGCGGTAGGTATTCATGGCAATGTTTTCTGCCACCGTCAAATTTGGAAAAATGGAAAAGTCTTGATAGATTACCTGCACGCCATTGTCTATAGCGTCCATAGGCGAAAGCTTTGTGTATGTTTTCCCATTCATTTCCACAACGCCGGAATCCGCCTCATATACGCCTGATATGATTTTTATAAGCGTAGATTTTCCACATCCGTTTTCTCCAACGAGGCATCTTACCTCGCCTTCTTTTATCTCAAAATCTATATTTTGCAAAGCTTTTACGCCCGCAAAAGATTTATAAATGTTTTTTACATGAAGGAATGAGTTTGGCATATCGTAACCTTCCTTTACTATTATTTTGCTTGGCCTAAGGGGGGAATATATCCCCCCCCGGTCTCAAGCAAGTTTGTCTTACGCCAACTCCGCGTAAATAAGTACGGGGTGGTATGAGACGCGCCGCGTAGCGGCATTGCACATAGAAAGCTATATGCAATATTCCAATATTTCTAATTGCAATCAGTATTAGAAGTTGTACTCCGCCATCTGCTCAGGCGTGGTGATCATTATCATAGCGTTACCAACATAGTATTTGCTCATGTCTTCTCCGGATGCGTTCGCATTGAGCTGCAAATTCTCGTATCCTTCAACTCCCAGAGAAACGCCGGGTTTGATCTGATCTTTCTTACCGTCAAGTATCATAACTGCCATTTCGTCCATAGCCATACCTGCCAGTTTGGGGTCCCACAGGCCCATTGCGGCCAGAGATCCGTTTTCCATGTACTTCGCTGCTATGGAAGGCATAGATGTTCCAACAACGAATACCTTTCCTACAAGACCTGCATCCTCAACAGCCTGCGCGGCTCCGGGAGCATCCTGAGATGTAGCGCCCTGGAAGCCTTTAAGGTCAGGATACTTTTTGAGCATCTGAACCATTATGTCCTGGGCGTTCTTCTGCTGATCCTGCGTCTCCAGCTTTCTTTCAACCAGCTCCATTTTGGGGAAATTGGTCTCCTGCTCTGTTACGCCGCCCTCTTCCCACTGGTTCTGGGATTTGGATGTTACGGAACCTACAGTTGTAACGTATTTGCCTTCGCCGCCCATTTTGTCGGCCAAAACTTTCATAAGTTCAGCACCGTAGGCATTGTTGTCAAAAGCCTCAAGGTCAAAGTCGCAATTGTTTAGATTGTCCGCTTCGTGAGCAATAACAACTATTCCTTTATCCATAGCTTTTTTGAGCACAGGCTCACAAGCCTCGGGTGAGAAGGGAACTATTGAGATGGCGTCAACAGACTGAGCTATCTGATCTTCAATTATTTGGTTCTGCAGCGCAGCGTCTGCCTGAGGCGGTCCCAGCAGAGAAGTTTTATTGCCTGTCTTTTCGGCAAATTCGGTAGTACCCTCAGCCATACGGTCGAACCAGCCTATACCGATCAGCTTTACGATGGTCGGGATAACATAGGAGCCGCCGCCCGCAGCAGCTTCTGCCTTCGCTGTGTCCGCCGCCGGATCAGCCGCCGCAGGAGCTTCGGATGCCGGAGCTGCCGGAGCCTCAGACGCCGGAGCTGCCGCTGCATCAGATGCCGAGGGTGCCGCCGGTGCCGCCGGTGCGCACGCAGCCACCATCAGCATGGAAACAACGAGTAAGAAACATACCACAACAACACTTACTTTTTTCATTTTTCAACCTCCGTTTTTTCTTTTTGAGCGCTTTTTCGCCGCAGTTTTGCATTGTAATCGCGCTCTATTAAAACACATTCGTGTGTTTTAGCTTTTTTCTAAGCGCTTTTTATTTGCGTTTTGCTTTAAATGCATATACGCGCCTATTTCGTTCCCTTTTGTATTATGATGCATCCGTACAAAGATTCTTCTCCCGTGGCCAGCACCGCATAGGCCGATTCCGCTTCCTTGTAAAAGGCAAATCGTTCAACAAAGCCCACCGCGTCTGCACCGCGTTCATCATACCGCTTTACCACAGAAATATACTCATCCCAGATAGGCGTCTGCACCTTTCCACGATCGCAATCCTGAAGATCCATTATCATCACGGGCTTTTCCACAGAAGCGTCCAGGGGAAACAATTTTAAAATCCCATCCAGCAGCTCCGGTGCACGCACTCCATCCGCACGAACCAGCATACTGTGGCGCGCGGAAGATGCCGCCGGATAAAACGCATCCGCTATGACCAGTTTATCGCCGTGCCCCATTTCCGCCAGCACTTTTAAAAGCTCCGGCGAAATGCAATTAGGTATACCTCTCAACATGATCCACTCTCTCCTCCTTGTTATTATTTATACAATCACGCAAAGTTTTTGAGTGCTGTATACAGTGCTTCAAAGTTGCTCTTCTTTACATACACAGGAGAATCTCCGCCCCAGCCAACAGCCAGAAACTCATTCTTGTATGGGTAAAAAGCCACTGTTTTTCCATTTTGTCCTATATTCAGTTCGGCAACAGGCTCTGCTGCCTGCGTGCCGTCCGTCATACCCTCAAAGGTGAACTGCCCTAACGCCTGCATTATATTATCCAGTCTTTCCTCACTCACCGCATTGCCGTTCAAAGTCATTTTTTGTGCGTCAAACACCACCTCGTCGCCGCCATATGTCCACACAAAGCTGTTCACATGAGCGCCGTCCACAAGCAATACGGGCTTGTGTATTGCATTTGCGGCCTCCATATCCAGCAGCTCCGAATACCCGCGATACACCGTATAAACGCCCTCTTTGCCCTCTGCCATGCAATAATATCCGCCATCTTCGGTCTTGTTTCCTATCCACAGCTTCACAGTGCTTCCCTGCGCGTCCTTAAGCTCTATCCACTGGCTTTTATCTATGCCGTACTGCGCATCGTTTTCCCCGGAAACAAATCTTTCCAGCTTGGTGGGCGTAAGCAGCATCTCCACAAGTTTTGCCACATCCGCGTTTGCCAGCGCATCATAAGGCGAGCTAATTTGCCATGTTTCGTTCCCCACGCGCTGCGCTTCTTCAATTCTCCGCATAGACAGCAGCGGTTTACCGCTCATCTGCACCTCAATGGAGGTAAGCTCTTCTTTAACTATTGGTAAAGCCAGATCTTTCAGCACGCTAGTGCCCTTGTCTATCTGGTCAAAATTCTCTTTGCTCATAACGTAAACTTTGGGGTCATTGCTTGCTATGAAATACACCCCCGTACGATCCGCCGTTTCACTGCCAAAGCCATAAGCGATCTGCCTGCCGTCTGCATTTGTAATGGATATCATAAGCCGTGGCTGATCAAGGCCAAAACGCTCCAGCCCCTCTTGGTCTTCCTGCAGCACCGCGCTTGCGTATACGTACGATACAAATGTGGAAGCGGCCTCTGTGAGTGTTTGGTCTACATCCGTACTGCCGTCCGCATTTCTCCACACTTCATTTTCTCTTATAAGATCTATCTGCGCGCCGTCACGAACTATTGTCATGCCGGTCACAGTATTTGCGTTTACCTCATTCACCACAATGTTTGGCGTTATACTGTTGGCGCCCTTCACATCCGCAAGCAATACACCCGCGCATATTGCAAGTATGGCAACCAAAACGGCCAAAACCACGGTAGTGATTAAATTTTTCCGTTGCTCCATGCCTACAACCTCTTCCTTTTCACCCACACCACAATGCCTATCACAATAACCGCAAGCGGCAGCACCACCAGCACCAGTGCTATCAATATATTCTGCTGCGTATTGTTTTGCAGCTCCATCATGCCCGGAAGCAAGCTTTTGGGCGCTATGCTTATGCCCGTTCCCTGCTCTTGCAGGCTTGCGATAGTGTTCACTATAAGGCTGCGGTTCGCGCTGCGCTGTATCTCTGTTGCCGTAACAAATGACGATGTACCGTATACGGCTATCTTAGAGGCATCCCGCTGCGCGATCGCGGCAATAATGAACGGGCCTGTTGGGTCTTCCGGCTTTTGCGCAATTTCCACCGCTTTGGAGATCTCCTTTGCCCAGGTGTTTGCATCCGTTTGCAGCAGCGGACCGGAAATTGTATTGTCGCCCGTCAGCGTGATACTGGAAACATCGGTCAAAACAGGCGTTCTGCCCGATTGTATTATTGAATCCGTAATTATATGGGGGTACATTTCGGGTATCAATGCCGTCACCTTCCCCACCACTTTATTCGGATCACCGCCAACTATAAGATCCTGATTCACTGTGATATCATATAGCATCAGCAAAGAACGGAACCGTTCCAGCGGATCTGCAACGATATAATTTGTGTTTGTGTTCTCGTCCAGCACCACACTGTCTATCATAAATACCGCATTTCCGCCTGCATCCAAAAATGCCTTTATCTTTTCGTATTCCGCTTCGTTCAAATCCTCCTTGGGACTTATCACCATCAATGTGTCAAACTGCGGATCTAAAATATCGTTTGATATGGACGGCTCATAGGCAGAAATATCATAATTGAGCGCCTTTAGCGATGTCAGCAGGTCTGCAAGCTCGTCCATGCTTGTCTCGTTGTGGCCGGCAAGCAGCTTAATAGACGGTATTTGGCCGGTCTCAAAATAATTCAATATAGAGGTGATCCTCTGCTCTGCCTGTATGGCTATGGGTATAGCGCTCGCCGTATCTATCCAATACAGATCATATACGGAAAGCACCTTATAATTTGTGGCGCCGCGCCGGCTCACAATTACAGAGCCTGTGCCAATACCTTTGCCTTCAGGGTCATATTGCTGTACAAAGGCGGGGTTCAAATTAGGGTCAATATTTTGCACAAATATCTTTTCAGAGGCCGCCCCGTAGCTGCTGAGCAGCCCCGCAATATTTTCGTCCTCATTGCCTGTTGCATATAGCGTATATATGTCAACCTCACCGCTAAGCGCATCGATCACGTCTAAAGATTGCTGTGAAAGCGTAAAATACTTTTCTTTGGAAAAATCTAATTTCAAATTTTGCCGCTGCTCCACAAGCGACAATACCACATTGAGCAGTACTACCGCTGCTATCATAAGCAAAACAGTGGAAACAACAAAAATTTTAGCCGTTTTCTTCTTTTTCATTGTTTCCCCCACCTTCTTGCTTCAATCACCTTGATGGTGAGGAATAGAAACAGCGAAATAAAAGTCAGAAAATACGCTACCGAGGAGAGGCTCAACACGCCCATTTGAAATTCCGAGAATTTCTGATATAGGGACAGCGAGCTTAAAAACGCGCTCAACGCCGGATTGGTTATGCTGCCCACCAGACTGTCCATAAGCCATAAGAAGAACAAGATACCCATTGTAGCCACAGATGCCGTCAGCTGATTTTCCGTAACGGATGAAATAAATATCCCTACCGACAAAAATGCGCCGCCCAGAAGTATCAATCCCAAATATCCCAAAACTATCTCACCGGCATATGGTTCGCCAAATATAACCAATATCAAAGGGTATATAAGTGTTATAGCCAGCGCTATAAGCATCACCATTACCGCGGCAAAAAACTTGCCCATCACTATTTTGCCCACGGATATTGGCGCGGTCAAAAGCAGCTGATCTGATTTGTTTTTGCGCTCCTCCGCAAACAGACGCATCGTAAGCAGCGGAATAACCAGAATAAACACATAGCTTATGCTGCCTATAACACTTGCAAAACTTGCGGAGCCGGCCAAAATATTGCTGGTTACAAACAGTATACCGCCCACAAGCAGGCAAATGCTTGTAAACACATAGCCTATCATTGTTTTATAGTAAGCATCTATCTCACGAACTAATATTGCCCCCATTGCTCACTCCTCCGCCGTAACACCGGAGAATACCTCCTCCAGCGTTCTTTCTTTTGATTGCAGCGCCACCATAACGCATCCGGTTTTTACCGCCGCCTCAAATATCGCTCCGCGAACGTCTGCGTCATTTGCGTGTATCACTTCAAAATCATAATGCCCCGCCTCTGCTTCGCCCTTGTTTTGCACGCTCTGCACGCCGCCTATCTCGCCAAGCTGCCACCCAAATTCCTCCACATTGCCAGACACCCTCACCATGCAGGTTCTTTGGCCTTCCAAAGAGTTCAGCAGTTCATCCATGCTTGCGTTCGCCTTCACGCGCCCTTTGTGCAATATAACCACTTTATTGCAAATATTGGATATTTCTTTCAAGATATGTGAAGACAAAATCACTATATGCTCTTCACCCAGATTGCGGATCGCATTGCGCACCTCAATCACCTGCGAAGGGTCAAGCCCCACGGTTGGCTCATCCAATATAACCACCTGCGGATTCCCGCAAAGCGCCTGCGCCAAGCCTACGCGCTGCTTATATCCCTTTGAAAGATTGCCAATAAGCCTTCCCTGAACCTGCCCTATGCCAATTTGCTCTAAAATACGGTCAAGCTGCCTGGGAATTTCCTCACCGGGCACATCCTTTAGCTTGCACACAAATTGCAAATAGTCTTTTACGGTCATTTCGTGGTATAGCGGCGGCTGCTCCGGCAGATACCCTATTCTCTTTTTGGCTTGCAGCGGCTGTTCAAATATATCAAAGCCATCTACAATAACATCACCCGCGTCAGAAGACAGATAGCCCGTCACAATATTCATGGTTGTAGATTTTCCCGCTCCGTTGCGCCCAAGCAAACCAAGGATCTCTCCCTTTTTCACGTCAAAAGAAACGTCTTGCAGCGCCGTTGTCTTTCCGTATTGTTTGCACAATCCACGAACTTCAATCAACTTGCCTTCCTCCCCCCGATTGCATTTCCGCAAAATATGTAACGCCTTACATATTGCTTTAAAATAAAATAAATTTGATTAACCTATACTTTTATATCCTAAGGTCTACCCCTCGCAAATTGAGTGTATACGGTATCATAATGCATTCAGCTGCCGTTTGTTCATCATCTCCTGCCAGTCTTTGCGCAAGCAGCATCATGGCTTCTCTGCCTATTTGTTTTGTGTCTCTTTCTATCGCCGGAAGATTGTATCCTATCGCGTTCAATTCTTCGATTCCGTCAAATCCCAAAACCGCAATATCTTTATTGGGTCTAATGTGCCGTTGTGTAAGTCTTCTTAGGCACCCCAGTGTCGTCATGTTGTTTGAAGTGAAAATGGCCGTGGGCGGCTCTTGTAGCTCCAGCAGCTCCTCCGTCATTTCATACGCCATTTCCTGTTTGAAATCACCAATTTTTATGTATTCCTGCCGCAGCTCTGCCCCCGCTTCTTCCATGGCCATTTTATAGCCCTGCAAGCGTCCCTTTCCCGGTTTGGATGTGGTGGGGCCGGCAATTGTTGCAATTCTTGTGTGACCGGCACGTATAAGCTCGCGCACCCCCTCATAAGAGGCTTTAACATTATCCGTCATTATGCTGTCAAAGTTTTCTCCGGGAAACTCTCTGTCCACAAGCACAACCGGAATGCCGCTTTTGTTCATTCTGCGCAATATGCCTCGCGTAATGCTGTCTTCCTCAGAGATAGGTGTAACAATAACACCTTTCAGCCGCTGCTCCTGTACGGTTTTCAGTGCGGCGTGCTCCACACTTACCGTTTCGTTCGTTCCAAAAAACAGAATCTTTATGCCCATCTTTTCAGCCATATCACAGATTCCGCTTATTATACCGGAAATGGCCAGCCCCCGATTTCTCGTCCAGAAATAGGTTGAGAGTCTTAGGCACAATC
>CAYXBW010000026.1:0-26929 GCA_964463305.1 uncultured Christensenella sp.
CACGCCTATGCCAATGACCGCTGAACCATCCCTCTCCCCCTAACCCCCACATCCGGCATTGCCAAACCGACCGCAGCGGAGGGGCAGGGGGCGTTTCTCCGGGCCTTAGCGCAGCGCGCATCCCCGCACACCCACGCCTTATAATAACCCCACCGCGCGTGGAGCGTGAGCGGCGCTTCTGTACCCAAGCCTTTGCCAGTTACGCCGCGCGCCCGGAAAATGCCCCCTGTTCCGCAGCGATACACGCAAACAAAAGCCTAAATCAAACCCACCATATCAGAATATACAAACAAAAAAACCACGCACCAACCAAAAACCAAAGAACCACCACAAAACAAAAAATCAGCCATCAATCTATAGCGCACATCAAACCAAAAACCAAAAAACCAGCCATCCAACCACCAACAAAACAAACCTCCCGCCAAACGCGCCGGATGTGCTATATATATTTTCCCCGCGCAGCGCGCGGGAAAAATGCCCCCTCGCGGCTGAGCGAAAAAAACCGCATAATCAAGAAACCCCGCGTGCAGCGAAAAAAGCAAAAAAAAGGCCTCGCGCAGCGAAACCCCTCCCCGCCAAAGCAAGGCGCATCATTCCATACTCTTCAAAGACTCAACCATGCTTATTCTGCGCAAGCGGAAATTCATAAGCAGATTAACAACAAAGGCAAACCCGAAAGTGAGCGCCACAGAATAAACATAGCTCAAAGGCGCAATACTGCGCTCAAACATAACCATATCCACCTCGGCGGTGGAAACCACAAACTGATGCAAAAACACGCCGCCAATAAGCCCCAGCGCCGCGCCTATTGCGGTGAGCGCAATGTTTTCGCGGTAAACGTAGGCGGAAACCTCCCCTCCGTAAAAGCCCAGCACCTTTATGGTGGCGATCTCCCGCATACGCTCGGTGATATTTATGTTCACAAGATTGTACAGCACAATGAATGCCAGCAGATTGGCGCAGCCTATAAGCAGCCACACCACTGAATCAAGGCTTTTCATAATATCATCAAAATCCCGGGATATCTTGGTGGTGAAGCTTACAGATTCCACGCCCGGCTCTGCCAGCAGCGCGGTAGATATTTGAGATTCGGCCGCTTCGTTTAGTCCCTCGCCCGCCTTTATGAAAAGCTCTTTAAACTCGGGCGCGCCATAGGCGGATGCATAGTCGTCCGCTGTAATATATACATAATTGTAAATATAGTTTTCCGTAATACCGCCCACGGTCAGCTCGGCGTTTTCCGTATCGCCTTTGGTGAGCGTGAATGTATCTCCCACCTTTAGCCCCAGCGTGTTCGCCAGCTTTTCCGCCACCACCACACCCTCTGAGGGAAAAGCTACCGGCGCGCCGGAAACGCGATCCTTGAAGTTTATGAAGTCGTGGAGCCGTGCCGCGTCCTCTGCGGCTAAAACATAACCCTCCAAACTCTTGCCGTTCTTTTTGGCGGTGACGGGCTGCTGCAAAACATATATATGCTCCTGCGTGATGCCTGAAAGCAGTGTGTTTAGCTGCGTATCCTCGCTTGAAGAGGAGGGGGTTTCCACCGCAATAGCGGCGTCATAACGGTGTATGTCCGAAAATTGCCTGGAAACTATGCCCGCTATGGAGTCACGCAGACCAAAGCCGGTAAGCATGAGCGCCGCGCAGCCGCCTATGCCTATCACTGTCATGAAAAAGCGTT
This sequence comes from uncultured Christensenella sp., assembly GCA_964463305.1. Lineage (GTDB taxonomy): Bacteria > Bacillota > Clostridia > Christensenellales > Christensenellaceae > UBA5399. The sequence continues at coordinate 1,682 of CAYXBW010000026.1, forward strand.
TTTTGTAACGGAAAAGATTGCGCACAGTCACCTTTTGCGTGAAATTGAGCCTTTTCCATAGCCCTGTGAGTTTTTCCAGAAAAACGCGTTTGCCGGCGGGCGGCGCCTTGGGGCGAATAAGCTCCGCGGGAACAGCCATCAGCTCGTTCATGCAGGCCCACAACGCGGCAAGCACAGTGCAGGCTATAGCCGCGCCAGAGGATATGAGCGCCAGATCCGGCTGGAACGCCGCTATTATGGGCGGCATTGTGTACATTATTTCATAGGCGTTGAACACCGCGTTGGGGAATACCCAAAAACCGACCAGCAGCCCCACCACGCTGCCCGATATGCTGGCTATAAGCGCGTAGCTTATAAACTTTGCCGCCACCGCGCCGCGGCTGTAGCCCAGCGCTTTCAGCACGCCTATCTGTGTGCGCTGCTCCTCCACCATGCGCGTCATTGTGGTGAGGCACACAAGCGCCGCCACAAGAAAGAAAAATACGGGGAAAACGGATGATACCGCGCCCACCCTGTCTGCATCAGAGCCAAAGCCCACATAGCCGGGGTTTGTTTCCCGCGTCAAAACATACCACTCCGGCGGCTCCAGATCGGCAAGCTCTTTCTTTGCGTCCTTTAGCTCCGGCTCCTTTTCCGCCACCTCGGCGTTGCCCTCATCTATCTCTTTTTGCGCGTCTTCCAGCTTTACATTGGCATCGTCCAGCTTTTGCTGAGCGTCTGCTATCTCGGTATCAGCGGTCTGCCGCGCCTTCTCATAATCTGCTCTGCCCTGCGTTAGCTCCTTTTGCGAGGCATCCAGCTTGGCCTGACCCGCCGCAAGCTGCGCCCTGCCGCTGTCCAGCGTTTGCCGCGCCGCCGCAAGCTGTGCGCTCGCCTCTGCGCTTTTAGCGTCCAGCGTTTGCTGCGCTTCATCAAGCTGCTGCTGCGCCGCCGCTATTTGCTGTGCAGCCGCGTCAAGCTCGGTTTGCTTTTGCTCAAGCTGAGGCTTTAGCGCGTCCGCCTGAGCCTGCAGCGCCGCCGCTTCCTCCAGCCTGCCCGCCTGCTTTAGCTGCTCTATCTGCTCCAGCATCGCACCATATTGCGCCCACGCCGCGTCAAGCTCTGCCTTGGCTTGCTCGTATTGCTGTTTTTGCGGTTCAAGCGCAGCCCTGAGCGAGTCTATCTGTGCCTGAGCATCAGCCGTTTGCTTTTCAAATTCGCTTTTTTGCGCCGCGTACTCAGCTTCGCCATCATCCAGCTTCTTTTTATTGGCGGCAATATCGCCCTTTGCGGATGCTATTGCGTCTGCGCCTTCCGCCAGCTGTTTTTCTGCGTCTGCCAGCTTTTGCTCTGCCTCTGCCTTTTTATCTTCAAATTCGGTCTGCGCGTCTTTATATTCGGCTGTTTTGTCGTTCAGCTCTGCCTGACCGTCGGCAAGCTTTTGCTTTGCGTCAGTAAGCTTTTGCTCCGCCTCGTCTATTTTGGTCTGCGCCTCGGTTTTCACATCCTGGTAGCGCAGCGCGGCTCGCGTTTTGCCGAAGCTCTCCAGCTCTGTTACACGAGCGTCTATAAGGTCTTTATATTTGTCTGAATATGTACCCAATGCGGAGGCGCCCTTTACCGTGGCGAAAACCTCTGTGTAATACTCGCTCTCAACGGACTGCGTGGGTATTATTACATAGCTTGATATCTTGCCGTTGCCTATGCCTGTGTTTCCGCGCTGAAAGGAAATATAATACGGAGAATTTACCATGCCCACCACCGTAAATGTTTTCTGGGCGAACATATCCCTTGTTTCTTCCGTATTATCTGCCGATACCGTTATATTGTCGCCTATCTTTGCAGAATCGTCCAACGCAAGCGAATGCGCGTCCATAAGGCATTCGTTTGGCGCGGCGGGCAGCCTGCCCTCAGTTAGCACAGGCTCGTTCATACGCTGAGATACGGGCAGCGAAAAATCCATCGCGTGCACCTTTACCGCCTTGGTGCCGTCCGGCATATCCATAAGCGCGTCCATGCCGTAAGTGGGCATAACGTCCAGTACGCCGGGCTGGCTCCGCAGGGCGGAAATATCCTCCGCCGTAAAGCCGAAGGTGGAAAGCAGGCGTATATCCATAAGATTTTGTTCGTCAAAATATTTATCTGCAGTGGCCTTCATATCGGGCGTGGTGGCTTTTAAACCCGCAAAAAAACCAACGCCCAGCGCCACTATTGCAAATATGGCGATGAAGCGTCCGGCGGCCCTATGTATTTCTTTGAATATATCCTTTATAAGCGCAGATCTCATGTCACACCGTCAAGCTTGCGCCGCACAAATGGCGCCAGCCTTTTTTACCATTCTATGCTGTCTACCGAGGCGGGGTTTTCATTGAGCCGCATATTGGCAACCCGTCCGTTCTTTATTTTTATCACCCTGTCTGCCATTTGCGTTATGGCGGTGTTGTGCGTTATAACTATAACGGTCATGCCGTTTTGCCTGCAAGTATCCTGCAAAAGGTGCAGTATAGATTTTCCCGTTTCGTCATCCAGCGCGCCCGTTGGTTCGTCACACAAGAGCAGCTTGGGGTTTTTGGCCAGCGCGCGCGCAATGGCTACGCGTTGCTGCTCTCCGCCCGAAAGCTGTGAGGGAAAATTGTTCATGCGGTGAGCCAGCCCCACCTCTTTTAGCACCGTTTCAGCGTCCAGCGGGTCCTTGCATATCTGGGAGGCCAGCTCCACATTTTCAAGAGCGGTGAGGTTTTGTATCAGATTGTAAAACTGAAAAACAAAGCCCACGTCATAGCGGCGGAAGGTGGTGAGCTGCCGCTGGTTCATGGCGGAGACCTCCGTTCCGTCCAGCATTATGTGCCCGCCGCTGGCGCTGTCCATACCGCCCAGCATGTTTAGTATGGTGGTTTTGCCCGCGCCGGATGGCCCCACTATCACGCAAAACTCGCCCTCCTCTATTGTAAAGGTGACGCCGTCCACAGCGTTTATGGACACCTCGCCCATTTTGTATACTTTGGTAACATCGGTAAATTCTATAAAACCAGCCATGTCAAACTCTCCGTATAAGTATTTTTCCAATATTGTTATAATACCACTCCGCGCGAGGTATATAAACCATTTTTAAATATTTGTTCAATTCCCGTGCGCATTGTAAAGGCGCGAAACCATTTTTCAGTTCCGCGCCTCTGCGTTGTTTATGTTTGGGGTTTTGTTTCTTCGCCGCACCTGCCGCCGCCGCAGCCGGGGCAGCCCGCGCAGCCGTTCTTGCGGTTTTTTACCAGACTGCGTACCGCCAAAAAGAGCAATGCGCCCGCCACCGCGACTATTATTATTGTAGCCTCCATATTATCCCCCCTCTATGCGCGTGAACCATTCGGCAGAGCCGAACGCTTTCGCCTGTATATGGAGCTGGCAATTATGAATACCACAGCCGCCGCCAGTATTACGCCGAATATTATAAGCGTGATATCTCCCTCCACCACGCTTCCCTCGGAGGCAGCTTCCATAGCGCCGTAATCAAGCGCTTGCACGGTCGTTGCCGCCGTGCCCGCAAGCGCCGCGCCGCCTATGAGGTTTATGAGCATGGCCAGCACGTATGCAAGACCCGTTTGATACAGTATGGCTATAAGCGTCCATTTCATGTTGCCAAACTCCCTGCGCATTGCGCCTATCGCCGCGAAGCAGGGAGCGGACAGCAGCGTGAACACCATAAAGGCATAGGCCGTGACCTGCGTGAAAACTACGGGCATTGCCGTACCGATAGAGGCGAAGGTGGATACCACGGCTTCCTTTGCCAAAAGGCCGGTAACAGCCGCCACGGGCGCCGCCCAGGTATCGCCAAAGCCCAAAGGCACGAATATCCATTTTATGCCGTTGCCTATGTAGGCGAGTATGCTGCCGTCTATGCCGTCCGGGCCGAGGTATTGCAGCGTGGGGCTGAAGCTTTGCAAAAACCATATCGCCGCGCAGGCCACAAATATTATTGTGCCCGCTTTTATGATGAAGGATCTGCCCTTTTCCCACATGTGTATAAGCACGCCCTTGGCTCTTGGGGCTTTATATTCGGGCAGCTCCATAACGAAGGGCGCCGGGTCGCCCCGAAAACCCTTGGTGCGCTTTAACAATATGCCCGAAACGATCACGCAGGCAATGCCTATCAGATACATGCTGGGGCCAACCCATGATTGCTGAGGGAACATCATTGCGGCAAACATGGCGAAAACGGGAAGCTTGGCTCCGCAGGGTATGAATGGCGTGAGCATGATCGTCATGCGTCTGTCCCGCTCGTTTTCTATTGTGCGGCTGGCCATAATGCCGGGTATGGAGCAGCCCGTGCCAATCAGCATGGGTATGAATGATTTGCCCGAAAGCCCGAACTTGCGGAATATCCTGTCCATTATGAAGGCCACGCGCGCCATATAGCCGCTGTCTTCCAATATAGAGAGGAATAGAAATAGTATCATAAGCTGCGGGACGAAGGTGAAGATGGTGCCTATGCTGCCTATTATGCCGTCCACCACAAGGCTTTGCGCCCAGTCCGCCGCGCCTGCGGAAGCCAACCCTGCCGCCGCGCCCTCGCCCAGCCAGCCGAAAAACTCCTCCACGTAGCCAATGCACAGGTCGCCCACCGTTGTTATGGATATATAGTAAACTATCCACATTATGCCGAAGAAAATGGGCAGCGCCGCCCACTTGTTCGTTACCACGCGGTCTATTTTGTCTGAGAGGGAAAGCCCGGCTGTACGCTGCTTTTTATAGCATCTTTTTATTATTGCGCTTATATTGTCGTAGCGTCCGTTCGTTATTATGCTTTCACTGTCGTCATCAAGGGCGGTTTCCGTTTTTGCTGTGAGCTGTTCAAGCATTGCGCCCGCATCGGCAGCCAGTGGGAGCGTGGCTTTTTCGTCTCGCTCGAAAAGCTTTATTGTGTACCAGCGCAATCTTTCCGCAGGCACCAGCGGAGCTATTAGCTCTGAAATGGAAAGCAGTGTTTCCTCCGCGCCGTCAAAGCTTAGCGGTCGGGGCGCTTTGCCCTTTGCCGCCGTTAGCGCGGCCTTTATCAATTTATCCACGCCCGCACCGCTTCTAGCGGTTATCTCCACCACGGGGCAGCCCAGCTTTTCGCTCAGCAGCGGCGCGTTTATACTGTCACCGCGTTTTTTTACCACATCCATCATATTGAGCGCCGTTACAACGGGTATGCCCATTTCCAAAAGCTGCGTGGTGAGGTATAGGTTTCGCTCCAGGTTGGACGCGTCCACTATATTTATTATCACGTCGGGCGAGGCGCTTAGCAGATGATCCCGCGTTATCACCTCCTCCAATGTGTAGGGGGAAAGCGAATATATTCCCGGCAGATCAGCCACCAGCACGTCTTTATTGCCTTTTAGCCTGCCCTCCTTTTTTTCCACGGTGACCCCCGGCCAGTTGCCCACATGCTGATAGCTGCCGGTTAGTGCGTTGAAAAGCGTTGTTTTGCCGCTGTTGGGGTTTCCCGCCAGCGCTATATTTATACCATTGCCCATATTTTGCTCCTTCCATGTTATATACCAAAGCGTAACCGCGTGTTAGCACAAGCTAACCGCGCGATCAAAAAAATACGCGGCGCAAAGCCGCCTCCCTGAACCGGCTAAAGAATAAATATATTTTTCGCATCCTCCGCGCGCAGTGAAAGCTCGTAGCCCCGAACTGTCACCTCCATGGGGTCTCCCAGCGGCGCCAGCCTGCGCACAAAAATATCCGCGCCGCGCGTTATGCCCATATCCATTATCCTTCTTTTGAGCGCGGCCTCGCCCGTTATTTTGCCAACCTTCCCGCCTGTGCCCACCGGCAGATCCTTAAGTGTCATAAATACTACCTCCCAATTATTATAATCTATATTATTGCACAACAATGTTTCGCAAGCTCAAACTACTATTTTTTGCGCCAGGCTCTTATCAAGAGCTATGCGGGTACCCTTTATGTTCACTATCATATTTCCGCCCATTTCTGAAATGACGGTAACGCATTCGCCGGGAAGAAAACCCAAACTGTTCAAAAAACGCCGTGTTTCACCCTGTGCGCCTATCTTTTTTATAAGAGCCGGTTTGCCCGGCGGGTACATAATCAATGGCATTATTTATCTCCTCCCAACACAAGTGGGTAAGCGGACGCTAACCCAAATGCAGTTTACCATCGCTAACTAGAGTTGTCAATGGCTAACTTGTGGTTTTTTAAAGTACATCGCTCAAAAGAATGTTTTTGTTCTGCGTTTGTGCGCCTATGCGGGTTGAGATTGCGTTCACCTTGTGTTATACTGAGCAAAAAAATTGAGTACGCGCCCGTGCGGGTGGTAACATTTACACAAAACGGAGATTTTTAAAAAATGCAGGAATCCGGCGAAAACTATCTTGAAACTATTTTAATATTAAAAAACAGGAGCAACGCAGTACGCTCTATAGATATTGCCAATGAGCTAAATTTTTCCAAGCCCAGCATAAGCCGCGCTATGGGCATTTTAAAGGATGACGGGCTGATCACCATAGACAACAGCGGATTTATAGATTTCACGGAAACGGGGCGGGCCAAGGCGGAGGCCATATATGAACGGCACCGCATAATAACGCGCTTTCTGGCGGATACGTTGGGGGTGGATGAAGCCACTGCCAGCGCGGATGCCTGCCGTATAGAGCATGTTATAAGTCAGGTAAGCTTTGAACACATGAAAAAATTTACAGAAAAAAAAGATTGACAGTCTTATTGAAAGCGTGTTATTCTTGGATTGCAGTTAGCGAGGGCTAACCCGAATTCGCAAACGGGTTTTCCCGCCGGGCTGCCGTTTGTGGCGTAGAGCCTGCGCGTTTGCGCTTCTTCTCCGTGCTGTTGGCACGTTGCGTAAAGCGGGGGCATACGTTTGTAAGCAGCGGAAAAGTTTCGCCCGCAGGTTGGGCGGATTCCTGATTCAAAACCATATATAGACCTTTGGGCGTGCGGATCACCGTGCGCCCTCCTCCATTTGCGGAGGAAATATGCTGTTATTGAGCAAAATGATATTGGCTATGCATACACACAAAAAAGAGCGAACAAATACCCGCGGGGTAAAAACACGCGGTTTCCAAAAATAGTTGTAACAACCAATGTGTATTATGGTGCATACGCAAAAGATGAACAAAAATGTTTTAAATATTGCCGTAAAGCGGCTTTAAAGCCTTGCCAAGAACCTTTCCAATGCTGTCATGCAGCACCAGATCTGCTCTGCTGTCATAGGGGGTGGGCGTTTTGTTTATGAGCACAACGTTTTTACCGCCAAAGTAATTGAGCAGTCCGGCTGCGGGATACACGGCCAAAGAGGTGCCGCCCACAATGAGGGTATCTGCCGTGGAGATTGCCCCTATAGCCCCCTGCATGACGCTCTCGCTCAATCCCTCCTCGTAGAGCACAACCTCAGGCCGCACTATGCCGCCGCAGCTTTTACAGTGCGGAACATTGTTTTCTGCATTGGCGTCATCCATTATATACTCAAGGGTATAGCGCTTTAGGCAGCTCATGCAATAGTTTTTCAGCACGGAGCCGTGCAGCTCAAAAACATTTTTGCTGCCCGCAAGCTGGTGCAGACCGTCTATATTTTGGGTTACCACGGCAAAGAGCAGCCCCGACGCCTCAAGCTCTGCCAGCGCAATATGCGCCGGGCCGGGGCGCGCCTCACTGTATATGAGGTTCTCGCGGTAGTAGCGGAAAAATGTGGAGGGGTCTGCCATAAAAAAATGGTGGCTCAAAAGCTCTTCCGGGCTTGCGCCATATTCGCGCTTTGCCTTGAAAAGCCCGCTTTCAGAGCGAAAATCCGGTATGCCGCTCTCTGTGGAAACCCCCGCCCCTCCAAAAAACACCACGCCGCCGCAAGACAGCATTTCTGTAAGCTGCTTTATTTTTTCATTGGCAATATCATTCATAACGGTACCTCGCTAAATTGCGCGCAGCCAGCAAAATAATGTTTTAAACAGGCTGCCTGTGCTATAAAGATATACTAGCGCGGGCGGGGCGTACGGTCAAGCCAAAAGCCGCTAGGCTGCAAAAACGCCGGGCGATATATTGCATCGTCCGGCGTTTTTTGCGTATGTATATCATCTGTTGATATCAGTTTATATCCGCGCCAAGCGGGCCTGCCAGTTCTTTTATGAAGAACAGCTTTCCCGGCAGCGTGGGCATATAGCTTGCGGGCACCCAAATGTTTGGCGTGTACCGCAGCGTTACCCAAAGCGACATGCCCTGCCACATGAAGCCGCGGCTATACGTGCCGTCGCAGCCGCCAATTATGCGGTCTGACTGCAAAAACAGCGCGGGGCCTATTGTGTTTGCAAAGCAGGGCACCATTGTGGTGCGGCTTTTGAAGCTGTGCAGCGCGTTTTGCTCTATTGTGAGCGGATTCAGCTTTGCGCCCAGTCTATGCGTTTGCGCACGCCACTCCGCCTCGCCAGAGTATTCGGCGGCAAACTGCGGCTCCCAAAACGCTATGTGGAAAACGCGGCCTATGCCGAAAACCGTCACCAGCTCCGCGCCCTGTGCCTTGAGCGCGGCTATTTTTTCGGCGTAAGCGGGCAGGCTGTCCTGCGTGGCAAAATTTCGCTGAGATTCAGGTACGGTAAGCTCGCCCATTGGTCCGTAGAGCGCGTCCTCCATTGCGTGCTGGAAAGAGCCTTTGTGTGAGGCGGGCAGCGTTTGGCCGGTGGAGTCGCTCCATTCATCCATATTGAAGCCGTAAACATGCTTCATATCCACATTCCATTCACGCAGAAAATATACCGCCCAGCGGTACATACCCATTGGGCCTACCGGCCAGATCATGGCAAGCTTCTTGCCCTCGTCTCGTGTGCGCTTCACCGTCATGGCGATCTCATGCCCCATCATCATGCCGAAAACTGTGTCATCATCGCAGGCTATGGGCGAAAAATCCCTGTGCCAGAAGCTTTGGCGCTCCAGCACATCCTCTGCCCTATGAGAGCAGCACTCGTCGATTTTTTTGAGATCCCAGCCCGCGGGGTAGTAGTTTTCCATGTTGGAGCCTTTTATTGTAGAAAGCATGTCCATAAATTTTCCTCCGTGTACTATTTTTATACAGTCGCCCTACGGCAGCAGCCTTTGCGTTCTAAAGCGGGGCCAGCCCGCGTATTGCCTGAAACCCTCCGCGTAGGCGCAGCTTGCCTGCAGCCCGCGGTATTTATTGCAGGTGCGCACAAAATCCAAAAAATCTATGTGGTCATGCTCCAGCATCCACTTCACCTGACTTTCGTGGCAGGCCACAGCCTCCAGCTTGCGCTCCATTTCTTCGGTTATATCCACATACTCTGTTGGTATAAAGCCTATTCCTGCCAGCGTATCCATATAAAACACGGGCGGAAAATTTGCCCACGCAGGCTCGCTTTGCGCAAAGTGGGGTATTGTGCAGTTAAAGGAGGCATCGTAGGCAAGGCGGCTTGATTCCATATGGTCGCGCATATAGTCGTCCGGGTTGTGCGTTATTATAACGTCCGCTTTGGTTTGGCGAACCACCTCTGTAAGCTTTTCACGTATGGCCCTGTCTGCAGAATCCACCGCCAGATCGTCCACATCTATGCTTATGGATTCCGCGCCCAGCAGCGCGGCGGCTTTCCTTGCCTCATTATCGCGTATTTTTTTGAGCTCTGCTGGCATTATTACCATATGCCCAAGCGAACCGTTTGCTATGTGGCACATAAAAACCTTATGCCCCTGCCGCGCATACCGCGCCAAAGTACCGCCGCAGGCGATCTCCAGATCATCGGGGTGACAGCCTATTCCAAGTATATTCATAATTTGATGCTCCTTTGTGTGTTTGCCTCCGGCGGCTTAGAAACTTTTTTGCAAAAAAGTTTCTAAGGACTTCAAAAAACCTTGTGCTTGGTAATATAAGCAGCCGGTGCTCCGCAAAACAATGTTGTAGGAGGGAGGGGTACCTCCCTTCGGCCTAAAAGGCACACAGCTCCGGCTTTGTGTAAGTACATAAGCCAGAAAACGCCTTCGGCGTTTTCGCGGGGTCTGGGGATCAAATCCCCAGCGGTTTCCAAAGGCAGAGCCTTTGGCTGGTGTGGGCAGCGCCCACGACCTTACAAACTGGCAGCAGCCACACTCTGCCCGACCCTGCGCGTCTTTTCGTCCGGCAGGGACAGCTCTATGGCATCCGCGTATTCGGGATACTCCTCCGCCAGCACGCGGCGGGCGGCAGACAGTATCACCTCGCCGCCCTCACCGGACATTATGCGCCCCATCAGCAGCACGCCCGTCATTCCGTAAAAATAATGGTACAGCGCGGCGGAGTGCCCAAGATATACGCCCATAGATTCATATATGGGCAGCGCTTTTTCGCGATCCGCCAAAAAAAGCTCCTGTATCTGCTTCAGCTTTTCTGCGGGCGTTTGCGCGGTAAGCGGTATGCCGCCGTTTCCCGCCAGCTTTATGGCTCCGTCCTGAGAGAAATATTTTACGCCGCAGCCAATATCGCCAGACCATTCGTCTTTCATGGCTTCCGTGGAAAGATCTACCGGCGCGAAAGCCAGCTCATTCAGCCAGCCCTTTATGAGACCCGCCTCATCCACAAAGCCCGCCGCTTCTGATGTGCCCATGGCTATGCCCAGCAGATTGTTTCTGCCCATGCCCATAGCCCCTGCCAGCGCGGCAACGTCTCCATCATTAGCCACGGTGAGCGGCGCGCCGATCTCTGCTGCCGCGCGTATATATATGTCCTTGGCCTGCGCGTCAAACTTGTCCTGCGGCACCTTTATGAAAAGTGAGGCCACCATGCAGCGGTTGTCCACGTATATTCCCGCAGAGGAAACGCCTATGGCATCCACGCGCGGAAGATAGCTCTGCGCCGTTTTGAGAGAATCCATTATGCCCTCGTAGTGGTATTGCGGATCTTCGTTCAGCTTGGGGTGCCACACCACCTCATTGCTGAATACCGCCTTGCCGTCTATTACGGCGGAGACCTTGCGGTCGCTTCCGCCCGCGTCGAAGCCTATGCGGCAGCCCTTTTCGTTGCCGCCTATCTTCACCGGACGGTCGTTTTCGGCTATCTTTTCCGAATAGGGCGCTGTTTTCACGGAAAAAGGCCGCTCGTATACGCGGCTCATGAACTCCGCGTCAAACTCGCGCGCGCCGCCTTTTGCGTAAGATTGTTTTATGTGCTGCCCTATGCTGTCTGCGCCGTATACTGTTACCTCATAGCCGCCCTTCATCCATAGCAAAAACTTTACTATACGCTCCATGAGCAGCCTGTCCGCATCTTCAAAGCCGGATGCGTGCAACATTGTTTCGTATACCGATACCGCTTCGGCGCTACGGCGTACGGCTATTGCCACGGGCACGCCGCCGTTTTTGGCTGTGCTGGCGTTGTGCGCGCGCAGCGCGGCCATCATGGGTATAAACCCGCCGTCCAGCGCGGGTGTGTTTTTCACATCAAAACTGAGTCCGTTCCATTCCATTATATAAATCGTGCTCCTTTATAATTATTCAAATTTGCCGAGCCGCAGCGCCACCTCGGAGGCAAAGCTGTCTATTTTTTCCTTTATCATGGCGGCGGGCGAGATATCTGTGTTTATCATGGCAGAAAGGTCCAGCCCGTATATAGCCTCTGTCATGGTATCTGTGCCGTGGCTCTCAAAGAATGTGGCGTTTGCGGCGCGCCTGCCCAGCACGGCTGCGTCGTAGCGCTTACCGCCCGTTATTTGCGAATCGTATACGCCCATAAGAGCCGCCGCAAGATTGGGGTGAGCGGATGCGTCAAACACAGTCTTTTCACTGTCCGGCAGCCAGTCCAGCCCGCGCCAAACCTCCATGCCAAACAGCTTTTTGGGGCGATGCTCCCTGGGGAGCGAACGTATGGCAGCCACCACGCGCAGAGCAACTGCCACGTGCGTGTCGTGCTTGTCTGCAAAATTGTGCGTATACACAACCTCCGGGCGGCACTTTTCTATGAGCGCGGCAATGCTCTTGACCACCGCCTCGTTTTTCGCGTCCTTCACGGCTCCGCTGGGGTAGCCAAGCTGCACCATGGCGGCGTATTCGCCCACGATGGCGGCCTTGTTTTGCTCCTTTATGCGTATGTCTTTCATATCTTCATTTGTATAATTTGCGTATATGCCGGAGCGGGGGCTGCCCGCGCCGTCCGTTACCACGCAGGCGGAAAACCAGGCGTGCGGCTTGCCAAAGCATTCGGCTATGGCGTTGTATGCCATAAATTCTATATCGTCCTGATGCGCGGAAAAGCAAAGCGCCGTTGTTTTTGCAAAGGCTGCAGGCTCTGCAGCGCCGTCCGGTATAAATATTGTTTCATTCTCTGAAAAAAGACTCATGGGGATATCCTCCTGTGCTTTTAGCGGTACTGTATATTGAACATATTGATAGCATTAAAAAAAGATACGCTTATAGTAGCAAAAAAATTTCCCCGTTCGCAATACCGGGTATTGGCTGTTATGTAAAGATAGTGGCATAAATGATCCCGTATGCTCTGTGTTTCGGCAAATAGCTATAACATTCAATTAATTTCAAAACTGAAATTAATTGTTTTGGCTGTGCGGGGCTGTGCGAAAAGTTCACAAATTATTGAAAATGGCGGCACTGTGCGCATTTTTATCAATTGCGCAAGGCAGGCGGGAAAATAGTTTATTTTTTTAGAGAAAAAAATGTTGACATACCGTGCTCTTTTATTTTAACATATTGTCAAGCAAAATCCCAAATGCAAAACTATTGTTATAGAGTGGTATTTCCAAAATGGAAGCAATAAGCTTGTCGGAAAAAGATAGAAATCAAATATTGATATTGCGCCAGCTTATGGATGGAAGACCGGTATCCGCAACGGATATGGCAAGAAAAACAAATCTGAGCGCGGCGACGGTATGCAGAGTGTTTCGTGATCTTCGGGATAAGGAGCTAATACTTTTCAACGGTAAAGTGAAAACGGAAAAGGGGCGAAATCCTGATCTGTATTGTTATAACTGTGAATATGGTTTTTTGCTGCACTACTATGTCACAAATAAAGCGATAATAGGCTATCTTGCCAATTTGGACGGCGAAGTGATAGAGAAGGCGTACATAGGCTACGGCGAAAATGACACGCTGGATGACTTTTTTACAATAATTGGAGCTATAAGAAAAAAACTGAGCAGCGCCATAAGAAACCGCAAGGGCGGCATACTGGCGGCCGGCTTCTCCATACCGGGTGTAGTGAATCAAGGCAACGGTACCGTTTATACAATACCGGATGTGTACCAGTTAAATAACATAAAGTTTTTTGAATATGCGCGGCGCGTTCTGGATATGCCCATTATAGCAAATAACATCTCCTGGCTGTCGGCTGTGGGGGAGAAAACCAGAGTCTATCCATACGCAAACAGTTTGGTATATCTGCTGTTCAACAATTATTACGGTGTGGGCGCAGGCATAATATATAAAAACGATCTTATCCGCGGAGGTATGCACTACGCGGGTGAAATAGGGCAGACCTGGTTTGACAGGAACTATACTTTCAAAGATTATGCGGAAGGTAAGGGTATGCTGGAACATACGGCCAGCATGAAAAATATATACGATAAAGCGGAGCGAGCTATAAAAGAGGGAAGCGCGCCCATACTGCAAAAGCTGCGCGCGGAGTCCGGCGACGGATGCTTCAGTTTAAATATGCTGGAGAAAGCGGCGCTTGGCGGAGAGCGCACCGTGATAGAAATACTGGAGGGTGCGGCGGATATATGGGCAGGCGTGGTGGCTAATTTGAACTTCATAATAAATCCGGAGTTCATAGTGCTGGGTGGCTGCCTTTCGGTAAAAAACAAATATATGCTCAGTCTTCTGAGTGACAGAATGAATATGCTCAGCCTTTTTCAGCCCAATGTACAAATGAGCGTAACGGGCGAGGAGGCGCAGCTTTACGGCGGATTGCATGAGCTGCGTGAATATGTGAACAGCCGGATAATTATGAAAGAGGCCGTAAGGTAGCGGAGGAGAATGGCGCATGACAGCAAAGGAAAGATTGATGGGTTTTCTGGCCGGAGAAAAAACGGACAGGATACCCAACCTCAATATAATAATGCAGTTTGCCGCGCGAGAGATAGGCGTTTCCTACAGCGAATATTGCTCCGACTATAAAAAGCTGGCGCAGGGAAACATAGCCTGCGCGCAAAAATACGGCATAGATTGCGTTACCGTGATGTCAGACCCCATGCGTGAGGCGCATGACTACGGCACGGATGTGGTATTCCCCGAAGACGATGTGCCCTACCCCCGCGTAAGCCTGCTTGAAGATAAAGCGGCGTTAAAGCAGCTGAAGGTAACAAAGCCGGAGGACGGCAGGCGCATGAGCGAAAACGTGGAAACGGTGGCCTATTACAAACGTGAGCTGCAAGACGAATACCCCGTTATAGGCTGGGTGGAGGGCTGCTTTGCCGAAGCGGCAGACCTAAGGGGCGTAAATGAATTTTTAGTGGATATAATGGATGATGAAGCCTTTGTGACAGAGCTTTTGGAGCTTTGCCTGGAGCAGGCGATAGTATACGCGCGGGCGCAGATAGAGGCGGGCGCAGATATAATAGGCGTGGGAGACGCAATAGCCTCCGTTGCCGGGCCAAGAATGTATGAAAGGCTGGCGGGCGGCTACCAAAGGCGGCTTTTGAAAGCAATACGTGAAATGGGTGCAAAGACCAAGCTGCACATATGCGGCAACACAACGCCCTTTTTGGAGCAGATACCCTACGAATATGTGGATATATTTGATGTAGATTGGATGGTGCCTCTTCAAAGAGCGGCGGAGCTGGCGGCGGGAAAGAGCGTTGTAAGCGGAAATTATGATCCCGTGGCAGTGCTGCTGCAGGGCAGCGCGCAGCAGGTGGAGAGCGCGGTGAAAGATTGCGCCAAGCCGGGCGGCATAAGCGCGGCGGGCTGTGAGGTGCCCAAGTTTACGCCGGCTGAAAACCTGCTGGCGGTAGCAAAAACCCTGCGGGAGCTGTAAATATTTCAAACCAAAAAATATTTTCTTTGATAAAGCACCACCAAACCCACCCTTGCGCGCTTTGAGCAACCAAGAGCGGCGCATGCTTTTGAAGCGGGATTGGCATAAGCGCGCGGTATGCGCGTGGGATAATCTTTACGGAGGTCGGATATGAAAAATAAAATAGCTGTACACACGAATAGTTATCACGGATTCACGCTGGATGAGGCGCTAGCCGGCATTGCGGCGGCGGGCTTCAAATATGTGGAGCTTACGGCGGTGCGCGGCTGGACAGAGCACGTTATATCTGATATGACAGATGAGCAGATAGAGGACGTGAAAAAGAAGCTGAAGCATTACGGGCTGGAGGCAATATCTCTTAGCGGCCATTGCAATCTTATGGACGAGACGCGGCTGGCGGATTTTGAAAAAAATATAGAGCTGGCTGATAAATTTGGCTGTGCATATATAGTTACATCCACGGGCGAGGCGCACTTTGGCGAAAACGAGAGCTTCGCAGACGATGTGCTGGTGGAAAACATAAAGCGCGTAGTGCCCAAGCTAAAGCTGCACGGCATCACAATGGTGCTGGAGGTGCACGGAGAATACGGCACGGGCGAATCGCTTTATAACATAGTGAAGGCGGTAGGCTCCGAATATGTGGGAGTGAATTACGATACCGCAAACGTGGTATATTACGGCAAAAAATACCCGGAGCAGGAGATAACCACCTGCGCGGAGGGCGTGAAATACGTTCACCTGAAGGACAAGGCGGGAGAGCCGGGCGAGTGGAACTTCCCGGCGGTTGGCTCTGGAGAGCTGAAGCTCAAGGAATTTATGGAATACATGGACGGCGCAGGGTATACCGGGCCGTACTGTATAGAAATAGAGTACACGGAAGAATTTACCATGAGAGAGAAGCAATCCGGAGATATTGAGGTTGCAAACAAGGCAATGGTGGATTCTTATAAATATTTGAAGTCTATAGGCAGAATTTGAACAATCCTTAAAGAAAAACGTATATTTGAGTATACATGAAGTATAATTCTGACTCAAGGCACAAAAATATAAACCAAGTTAAATTTAGGGACAATCCCTGAATATATATAAAAACATGGAGGTAGAACATGAAAAAAACATTAGTTACAATCTTGGCGGTAGTGCTTGTAATAGCGCTGGCCGTTGGTCTGGCCGGATGTAAAGAACAGGCTCCCGCGGCGGCTCCCGCTGCAAGCGAGGCTGCTTCTGCGGCTCCCGCTGCTACTGAGGCTCCGGCTTCTGAGGCTCCCGCAGCTTCCGAGGCTCCGGCTTCTGAGGCTCCTGCCGCAAGCGAAGAGCCTGCCGCAGCACCTGCCGGAGAGCCAATAAAGCTGGGCTACATCGCTTACGACATGACAGACCCGTGGAACGATTATTCCGCGAAGGCTTTCGAGTATGCGGCAACTCAGGCAGACGTACCCGTTGAGGTGCTGGTGAGAGATTCCAAAAACAGCGTGGAAGAGTCTGTAAAGGTTATGGAATCCCTTATACAGGAAGAGGTTGACGGTATATCCATATTCCCCATCTCTGTAGAGCAGGGCACACAGCTCATCAAAATGGCAAACGATGCGGGCATACCCGTGACCGTTGAAAACTTTGAGATGGATCCGGAAAACTCCGGCGACTATCTGGCAGCAGTTGCCTGCCGTTATGATGACATCGGCTATGCCGCTATGCAGTATATTGCAGAGCAGAAGCCGGGCGCAAAGGTATTCTTCGTAGCCGGTCAGCAGGGCGCAGGCGTATACGAGAAGTATCAGGAAGGCATAGACCGCGCGCTTGAAGAGCTGGGCGACAAGGTTACAATAGTTCGCACAGAGCACGCGGACTGGGCTACAGACAAGGCTATGACGGTTACACAGAACGTTATACAGGCCGGCGAAGAGTTTGATTACATATTCGCGAACAACGGCGCTATGGCAAAGGGTGCATACCAGGCGCTGCAGGATGCAGACATGGCTGATATACCGATCGTTTCAACAGGCGGTTCCATGGACGATTACGACATGCTGGAGCAGGGCATAGAGTCCGCCAACATGACGGCTCCCGTTAACATTCAGGGCGTTCAGACTTTCAAAAACATATTTGAGTTCGTAAAGGACGGAACAACTCCGGCTGAAAAATTCCAGCCCCTGCCCGTTATACCCGTATCTGCTACAGACCTCGCCCAGTTCATAAAGTGGGACGACTACGCTGCGGCTTACGAGTACGTATCTTAAAAAATAACGATTTTCTAAACTGAATCACAAAATGCCTGTGCGCTCCCCCTTTTGGGGGGAACGCGCGGCAAATTGTGGAATCTACTATACACGCGGCAAATGAAAAGCATTTTTTCATTGCGGAGCAAATAAGGTTGTGATAGATATGAGCATAGATTACCAAAACCAAAAGCCCGTCATAGAAATGAAGAACATAGTGAAAGAGTTCTCCGGCGTGAGGGCGTTGTCCGATATCACATTCGACCTTTACAAAGGGGAGATACACTGCCTTGTGGGAGAAAACGGCGCGGGCAAAAGCACGCTTATGAAAGTGCTTTCAGGTGCGTACCGTCCTGACGGCGGCAGTATCACAGTGGAAGGAAAGCAATACAAAACGCTGAACCCAAACCTGTCTCAGGAGCTGGGGATAAGCATAGTTTATCAGGAAAATGACCTGGTGCAGACCACAAACGTGGTGGAAAACATATACGTAGGCAGCGAAAAAACAAAGTTTTTGGGCTTCATGGATTTTAAGGCCATGCGCAGCGAGATCGCCGCCGAAATGAAAGATCTTGATATACAGCTGGATCTAAACACAACAATCGAAAATCTATCTGTTGCGGAGCAGCAGTTTGTAAAAATATTAAAGGCCATATCGGCACACCCCAAAATACTTATTATGGACGAACCCACCTCCATGTTCAACGTGGAGGACGCGGGCAGAGTTCTTACGCTGTGCAAGCGAATAGCGGCACGCGGCATAAGCATAATATACATATCCCACTATTTGAACGAGGTGCAGGAGATAGCAGACCGCATAACCGTTATTCGTGACGGCGCGGTGGTGAACACATACGACAATGAAAAAAGGGACGTGCCGCTTTCAGATATCACGCGGGACATGGTTGGCCGTCCTGTGGATATGTTTTACAGCAAGGAAAAGCACGATATTGGAGATGTTATGTTTGAGGTGCGCGGCCTCAAGCTAAACAAAAATTCACCGGAGGTGAGCTTTTCCGTGCGCAAGGGAGAAATACTTGGCTTTGCGGGCATGGTAGGCTCCGGGCGCACGGAAATAATACGCGCGATCTCCGGTGCGGATAAACGCTACGCCGGAGAGGTGTACCTGAACGGCAATATGCTCACCATAAAAAATCCGGCGAACGGTATAGACGCGGGCATTGCCCACATAACGGAAGACCGGCAAAAGCTGGGGCTTTCGCTAAAGGCCAGCGTGCTTGAGAATATGCTGGTGGTGGGGCTTAGGCGCAAGATAAAGGGGGGCTTCATAAACCTCAAAGGTATGCCGCCTCTAGTGGAGGGGCTTGTTGGGAAGCTGAAAATAAAAACGCCTTCCGTTATGCAGGAGGTAATATACCTTTCGGGCGGAAACCAGCAGAAGGTGGTGCTGGGCAAGTGGCTCTTTGCCGATCAGGAGGTATATATATTTGATGAACCCACGCGCGGCATAGACGTAAACGCCAAGGCGGAGTTTTACGGACAGATGTCTGAGCTTACAAAGGCGGGCAAATGCATAATAATGATAAGCTCAGATATGCCGGAGCTAATATCCATGAGCGACAGAGTGCTGGTGGTGCGTGACGGTGAAATAAAGGATGAGCTTACGGGCGACAAGATAACTGAGCAGGAAATTATAAAGAGAGCCTTGGGGGTAGAGAAGTCATGAACGAACAAATGATAAACAAAAACAAGGGAAACTGGCTGAAGGATCAGCGCATACTGCTGGTGCTGGTGATGATAATTATGGTGGTGGTGGTTTCCGCTATAAACCCAAAGTTTATTGACGTGAAAAACATACTTGCCATATTCCAGCAGATATCCGTTATGGGTATACTCACAATGGCAATGGCAATGCTGCTTATAAGCGGCGGCATAGACCTTTCTATAGGAAATATAATGGGGCTTTCCGCCATAGTGATGGCAAACCTTGTAATGGATGGGTGGACGATGCCCACAGGCATAATAGCGGGCCTTTTGGTGGGTCTGGTGTGCGGTGCGCTCAACGGCGTTATAATTGCCAAGAGCAAGTGCGTTCCGCTAATAATCTCGCTGGGAACCAGCCAGGTGTTCTATGGGCTTTCGCTCACCGTTTCTCAGGGGCGAATAATGAGCTTCAAGGGCAAGCTGGATATGATAGGCCGCGCCAAGATTGGCGATGTTTTCCCGGTAATGATATTCTTCCTCATTGCCATGGTAATAATAGCCTACATAATAATAAACTACACAAAATTCGGCCGCAGGCTGGTTGCCATAGGCGGTAACGAGAAAAACGCCTTCCTCTCCGGCATAAATGTGGACGGCCATAAAATAGCTATATACATAATAAGCGGGCTGTTCTGCGCAATAGCCGCCATAGTGTTCTCCGCCAGGCTGGATTCTGTTAGCGCAAACGCGGGCGCGGGCTATGAGCTGAACGCCCTTACAGCCGCTATAATAGGCGGTATCACCTTTGAGGGAGGGCGCGGCACCATTCCCGGTGCATTCCTCGGCTGCCTGTTTATGGGTATAGTAACAAACGCCATGGTAATACTGGGCGTGGAATCATACACGCAAACCATAATCACGGGCATCATAATTGTGGGCGCGGTGGTGCTGAGTAATATAAGCAACATTCGCAAGGGCAACAACTAGATAAGAATCGAGGATAAATATATGCTTAACGCGGCAATAATAGGCGCGGGCGTGATAGGTCACGACCACGCGAAGGCCTACGGAAATATGAGCGGCGCAAAGCTTGCCGCCGTTGCCGATGTAGACGAGGCAAAGGGCAGAGAGATAGCCGAAAAATACGGCTGCAAGTGGTATGCGGATGCGGAGGAGATGCTGAAAACGGAGCAGATAGACTTTGTGGACATCTGCCTGCCCTCCTTTCTGCATGAGCAATACGCTCTTTTGGCGGCAAAGTACAAAAAGCACATACTGTGCGAAAAGCCGCTCACGCTAACGCTGGAATCAGCAGACCGCATAATAAACGCGGCAAAGGAGGCGGGCGTGCGCTTCATGGTGGCGCAGGTGGTGCGCTTTTGGCCGGAGTATGTGGAAATAAAGCGGCGCTACGCCGCGGGCGAGATAGGTGAGGCCAAGATGGTGTACGCAAACCGTTTGGCGCAGCACCCAAACTGGTCCACCTGGCAGGCCGACCCAAACAAGAGCGGCGGCGGATTATTTGATTTGCATCTGCATGATATAGACTTTTTGCAGTATATGTTTGGCGATGTAGCCAGCGTATACGCGGTGGGCAAAGCAAGCCCCACAGGCTGCTGGAACCACGTAATGAGCACGCTAAAATTCAAAAACGGCGTGTGTGCAACGGCTGAGGGCATATTTGATATGACGGCGGGCTACCCCTTCACAATGACCTTCCGCATAGTGGGAGATAAGCAGACGGTGGACTACCAGATGGTGGCGGGCTTCAATCTTGAGGACGTGGCAAACGCCAAGCGTGCCGCCATGAAATACGAAAAGGATTGCGAGCCGGAGAAGCTGCCCATAGTGGAAAACGATGCATACCAAAACGAACTGGAATACTTTGTGGACTGTGTGGAGAACGGCAGACCCTTTGAGGTCATCACGCCGGAGGACTCGCGCCATGTAATAGAGATAATCTGCGCCATAAAGCAGTCGCTTGAGACGGGCGGCGTGGTGGAGCTGGGCTAAAATAAATGCGCTTGCGTGCCGCGCAAATGCGGCTGCGCACGGGGAGATATACATATGAAACTGGGAGCAAGTTTTTATTCGTTCGCACAGGATGTAAATGTGCGCGAGGCAATGGGGCATTGCAAAAGCGCGGGATATGACGGCGTGGAGCTGGTTTTAAGCGACGCGGGATATCTGAACATGAAAACAGCGGACGCGGACGTTACCGCCATGCGCACTATGGCGGAGGATATGGGGCTTGAGATACCCAGTGTGGGCGTGTGGTCGCTCTGGGACAACAACCTCGTTTCCGCTGACGAAAAAATGCGCGCGGATGCGGAGGCAATAATTTCGCGCCAGCTAGAGATAGCCGCGCTTTTAGGCGCGGATACCATACTGGTGGTGCCGGGCAGCGTGGGCAACGATTTTGCCGCAAAAAAAGAGCTGGTGCGCTATGATCTGGCTTATGACAGGGCGCAGGAGGCGATTTCACGCCTTGCCAAAAAGGCGGAGCAGCTAAAGGTGAACATAGGCGTGGAAAACGTGTGGAACCGCTTTTTGCTTTCTCCCATAGAGATG
Source organism: uncultured Christensenella sp. (assembly GCA_964463305.1). Classification (GTDB taxonomy): domain Bacteria; phylum Bacillota; class Clostridia; order Christensenellales; family Christensenellaceae; genus UBA5399. Next base: position 23,090 of record CAYXBW010000026.1, read on the forward strand.
CGCCGTTTTGTGGACGAGATAGGCTCCGCTTATGTGGGCGTATATTTCGACGCGGGCAATATAATATACATAGGCTACCCGCAGCACTGGATAGAGATACTGGGCAGCCGCATAAAGAAGATGCATTTTTGTGATTACCGCGCTTCTCAGGCGGGTTTGGGCGCCTTTGTGGATCTTTTATCCGGCGATGTTGATTACCGCGCCGTTATGGCGGCGCTCAAAAGCATAGGCTACGATGATTACCTGACGCTTGAGATACTGCCAAACTACAGTGATTTTCCATACGTGCCCATATATTCAAACAAGTGCGCGTTGGATACAATAATAAATTTATGACCATTTCCGTGCGGGAGCGCAGCGACCCAACGGAGGAAAAAGGGGGAAAACACAGATGTCTATAATGTACGATGAAATCATGGAGCAGGCGCGCGTGCTTGCGGGCATAGAGAGCGCCAACGAAGCGGTTTATACCGCGCTGCTGAGCGAAATAAAGGCGGCGGGTGTGGACAGGATAGCAATAGCGGCAAGGGGCACTTCAGACCACTGCGGCATATACATAAAATATCTTTCCGAAATACTCATGGGCGTGCAGGTCTCGCTTTGTGCGCCCTCAGTATGCACGCTGTACGGAGCAAGTGTGAAATATGATAAAACGCTGGTGATAGCGGTATCACAGTCCGGTATGGCGGCGGACGCCCTGGCCGTTGTGCGCGACGCGAACAAGAACGGCGGCATAACGGTTTCGGTAACGAACGAGCCTGATTCGCCGCTGGCCAAGGAGGCGAAATACAGCCTGCTGTGCGCTGCCGGCAAGGAGACCAGCGTAGCCGCCACAAAGACCTTTACGGCGCAGATGTATTGCCTTGCGCTGCTGGTGGCGAAATGGTCCGGCAATGCAGAGCTTTCTGGGCAGCTTGCCGCGCTTCCCGCGGGCATAGAAAAAGAGCTGAAAAAGGCGAAGGACATAATGGCGCTTGCCAGGGAATACACATTCATGCAGGAATGCTTTGTGCTGGGTCGCGGCCTTATGTATCCCATAGCTATGGAAGGCTCTCTCAAAATGATGGAGACCACCTACACAAACGCGCGCGGCTTTGCCATATCAGATTTTCAGCATGGGCCGCTGGCTCTTGTGAGCGACAACACGCCCATATTCGTATATTGCTCAGATGACGACGCAAAGGCGGATGTGCTGGCGATGGTGGAAAACTACGCCAATCTGGGCGCATATATAACAATGGTGACAAACGACGCTGACTGTGCCAAGCACGCCCAGCGCGTGATAATGGCAGAGCCTTCCGGCAAGTACGCCGCACCCTTCCACACAGCCGTAATAGCGCAGATGTTTGCCTGCGGGCTGGCGGAGGCAAAGCGCCGCACACCGGACGCGCCGCGCAATATAAAAAAGGTAACAATAACAAAATAGATATAGCTATACCATAGGCTCCGCTTCTTCTCCGGCTTACGGCGGGGAACAAAATAACATTTGCGTTCACCGATTTTTTGTATACATGAAAAGACGAGGAAATCCGCTCATTCGGGCGGATTTTTTCGTGCGCCGCACATAGCTGTGTTTGGCAGGGGAATCGTTTAATCTATTGATTGAAAAGGCGCGTCCGCTGTGTTATCCTTTATTTGGAAATAAATATGGCAAGCCATGTTTTGGAAGGGGTAATAGGAGAGTATATGATAGATTTCAATACTATCGCATCAAATGAGAGACAAAAAAATATACTGATGATATTGGATCATATAGCCGGCAAAGAGGAAACCTCCGCCACTGATATAGTGGAGGCAACCGGCCTAAGTTTGGCAACAATAAGCAGGGGCATAGCCGCGCTAAAAAAGGCGCGCGTGGTGAAAAGCCTGGGGAAGGAGCATACGGAAATGGGCAGGAGGCCGGCCATATTGGGCATAAACCCCGGCTATGGGCTGCTGCTGCATTTTTTTGTGGGGGATGGCGGCATAAGAGCCTATATGTCAGATTTTTGCGGAAAGCTGCTGGGCAGCGTGGAAGCGGAGGCGGATGGAGACATCACGCCCGCTGAGTTCAGCGAAAAGCTGGCGCGCTGCACAGAGCGGCTGGCGGCGGAGCATAAGCTGGATGCCTCGCGCATACTGGCGGCGGGCGTTTCCGTACCCGGTCTTGTGGACGAGGGCGCGGCGGTGGTGCGCCGCATACCAAACTTCGTGAATTTCAGAAACGTAAATCTAAAGAATTATGCGTCCAGCGCGCTTGATGTGCCGGTGATAATAAACAACGAGGCGCGGCTTTCTGCAACGGGCGGTCACATACACGATTTTCCCAATATGAAAAATCTTGTGTATATAGATTTCACGCGGTACAGCGGCATAGGCTCTGGCATAATTGTGAACGGCGCTCTGGTGGACGGAAGAAACGGTTTCGCTGGGGAAATTGGGGATATATTAGTAGATATACACAATTTTGAAAACGGTCACTCAGAGGATGAGGGCTGCCTTGAGGCAATGGCGGGCGTGGGCGTGCTGTATGGCAGGCTGGAAAAGCTGCTGGCACGCGGGCGCGCCAATATATTAAAGGAAACCATGCTGCTTGAGGCGCGGGAAAGGCTGGATCTGGCGCTTATAGAGCGAGTGGTGCTGATGCAGGATCTGGACGTTATGGACGTTTTTGACGATACCATGAAAAAATGGGCTATCGCGGTTATAAATATTTGCGCGCTGCTGGATCCGGATATAATACTTTTGGGCGGCGTAGTGGGCAAGGGCAACGATGTTGTGCTGGCACGCATAAAGCACTATGTTTCGCGCATACTGGATCATGATGTGAATATAGAGCTGTGCGATACGGATGCCTACCAATTGCACGGCGGCATATATATGCTGAAAAACTACGTTTTCAATCATATACTGCCGGAGCTGCTGTTTCCGGAAGAGTGAGCGGCGGCGCGGTATTTAGCGGGAGAGAGGGACATCAATGGAAAAGACAAAGGGAAAAAAGATATTGAAGCGGGTGCTTATTGTGCTGGCGGTGGTGATAATAGGCATGGTGGCTGCGCTTTTCATATACTCTGCAGATTATTACCGTGCAGACGATGTGGCGCAGGCCGTGCAGAAGAACAACCCCAACATAGTGGCGGACGGCAACCTCACCATAATACCCTCCGCTACTCCAAGCGATACCGCGCTCATATTTTACCCTGGCGGCAAGGTGGAGCATACGGCATACCTGCCCATACTGCAAAAGCTGGCGGATAACGGCATAAACTGCGTGCTGGTGCAGATGCCTTTCAATTTGGCGGTGTTTAACGTAAACGCGGCGGACGGCGTGTACGCAAAACTGCCCGAAATAAAGAACTGGTATATTGGCGGGCATTCGCTGGGCGGCGCGATGGCAAGCAGCTATGCCTCCGGGCACAAAGATAAGCTGAGCGGGCTTATATTGCTGGGAGCGTACATATATGGAGATTATCCTCCGGCAGACGCGCTCACCGTGTATGGAACATTCAACTCCGATCTTGAGAAGGATATACACTATACTGAGAACATAGTGAAAATTGAGGGTGGTAACCATGCCCAGTTTGGCAATTACGGTGCGCAGAAGGGTGATCCGCCCGCCACTATAAGCGCAGAACAGCAGCAGGATGAGGCTGTTTCCGCTATAGTGGATTTTATTGCACATTAGTGTAGTCCCGCCCTTTAGTGCGTATTAGCCATAAATTCGTCCTTTTGTATCCAACAACTCCGTTGCTTGATGCGCGGTTGAGGTGATCTTTTCTTTCTATCGTTTTTGTGCTATATGAAATTTTGTGGCTGCGTTATTCAGCCTGCGGCATGGCTTTTTTGCTGTTGCTTGGGGTG
>CAYXBW010000027.1:0-26647 GCA_964463305.1 uncultured Christensenella sp.
TGGCAGACCTCACAAACGGGCTGAACCTGCCCGATTCCCAAAGAAGCGGCTTCCAAATAACGGTGGACGGCAAGGCAGAGGTGTTTTTCAGACCCTCGGAGGCAAGACCCAAGCCGGGCGACCTCGTTTATAAGATACAGACGGGCGCGTTGGAGGGGCAACAGACCGAGATACGCATACCCATACTGAATACAAACTCACTGGGGCTGGACGGCGTGAGCATAGATACCCAGGAGGCGGCAAGCAAGGCTATAACGGCGGTGAAGAAGGCGCAGGAGAAGGCCATAGACGCGCGCACCACGCTGGGAGCCATGCAAAACCGTTTTGACCATAAATATAACAACCTCAAAAATCAGGCGCTCAATCTGGCGGAGGCCGAAAGCCGTATAAGGGACGCGGATATAGCCGAGGAAATGATGAACCTTGTGCAGGCGCAGATGCGCATGCAGCTTTCTGCTTGGGTGATAGCGCAGTCAAACACAATGGCGCAGCGTGTGCTGGAGCTTTTGATGGGATGATCTTTTTGCGGGCAGGCAAATAAGTAGCCGCTAATAATGCATATAAAAGAACGTTTACGGTATAGCTTGTTTTGGTTCTGCCGCCTGCCTAAACTCTTTTTAACAAAAAAATGCTGAGCATACGCCTTGCGAAAAATGTTGACGCAAGGCGTGTTTTTTGTCTAAAAAGCGACAGTTTTTTTACTTTGTGTCAAAATGGATTTAAATAAATTGAAAAAATGCTTATGATTTAATATACTATTATTGCAGAACAGAGATGGCGTTCCGTATACGTGCCGGGATATCTGTCTGCGCCGCGGCTGGTATTGCCTGCACGGCGCATTTGCAGTATTGAATATACAAAAATTTACGAGGTAGATATGGATATAATTATAGACGCTATGGGGGGAGACAATGCGCCCAAGGCAGTAATAGCGGGCAGCATGGCAGCTCTGAGTGAGTTTTCTGATATAAATATAACATTTACGGGTAATAAAGAGGCAATAGAAGCGGAGCTGGCGGGCAGAGAATATGACGCGGCTCGTGTGAAAATAGTGCCCGCCGCGCAAGTTATAGAAATGTGTGATTCACCAGTTAAGGCAATAAAAGACAAGCCGGATTCTTCTATGGTGGTCGCGTTGAATTTGCTAACGCAAAACAGCAAGGCAATGATGATATCCGCCGGAAACACCGGCGCACTGGTTGCGGGCGCTACGCTTATAGTTAAGCGTGTGCCGGGCATAAAGAGGCCTGCGCTTGCGCCTGTGATACCCACAATGACCGGAGAGGTGCTGCTTATAGACGTTGGCGCGAACGCGGATTGCAAGCCGCAATATTTGCAGCAGTTCGGCATAATGGGCAGTATATACATGAATAAGGTTTTTGGCGTGGGCGCGCCGCGCGTGGGGCTTGTGAACAACGGCGGCGAAGAGGAAAAGGGCAGCGAGCTGACCAAGGAAGCGTACAAGCTTTTAAAACAGGCAAACATAAATTTTGTGGGCAACGCGGAGGGGCGCGAGCTTTTGACTGGCGATTTTGACGTGCTGGTCTGCGACGGTTTTACCGGAAATATATTGCTGAAGTTTTTGGAGGGCTGCGCCAAAACCATACTGGGCATGCTGAAGGGCTACGTTATGGAGAGCGGCAGCGCAAAGCTGGGTTATGTTTTCATGAAGGGCGCGTTCGGTAAACTCAAAAAGAAGATGGACTATAAAGAATACGGCGGCGCGCTTTTATTGGGGCTGCGCGGCGGCGTTATGAAAGCTCACGGCAGCTCTGATGAACTGGCCATATATAAGGCGGTTGCCGGTGCCAGGCGCTTTGTGGCGGGTGATGTGGTGGAGGTAATAAAAAAAGAGATAGCGGCCTATGAAGAGGGCAAGGAAGAGGGGGAAAACAAATGATATTTGATAAAGTGTGCGATATTATAGCGCAGCAGCTCAATATAGATAAGGACGATCTGGCTTTGGAAACGAATTTGCAAGATGACCTGCACATAGATTCGCTGGATCTTCTGGAATATGTGGTGATTGTGGAGCATGAGTTTGATATAGACATACCGGACGAGGAAATGCCCAACCTTATAACTATACAGGACGTTGTTACCTATATTGAGGAGAATCTGAATTGAACGGTGAATCTAAAAGGCCGCTGGAGGCCTGCCTTGGCTATGAATTTGAAAACAGCGAGCTTCTGAAAACGGCGCTCACACACCCCTCCTGCGGACTGGGGTATAACTATGAGCGGCTGGAGTTTTTGGGAGACGCGGTACTGGAGCTGATAATAAGCGACACGCTGTACCGCCAGACGCGCGACCTTTCCGAAGGCACACTCACGCAGAAGCGGGCGGAGATAGTTTGCGCAAAGTCACTCACGCACATTGCGCGGGAGATAGAGCTGGGCAAATATATATACCTGGGCAAGGGGGAAGAGCAATCCGGCGGACGCGAAAAGCCCTCCATACTGGAAAACGTGCTGGAGGCCATAATTGGCGCGATATATTTGGACGGCGGATTTTACGCTGTGCAAAGCATTGTGAAAGGACTGTTTTTCAATGCGGTGAAGCGCTCCATGGCGGGCGCGGGCGCAAACGACTATAAATCAAACTTGCAGGAAATGGTGCAGAAAACGGTAAAAAAAGAGATAAACTATCTTGTGAGCAGGCAGGAGGGTCCGCCGCACAATACCACATTTTACGTGCGGCTCATAGTGGGGCAGGATGTTATCTGCGAGGGCGTGGGTTCATCCAAAAAAGAGGCGGAGCAAAACGCCGCCAAGTATGCAATAGCGAATTTTGAAAAAATATATGACGGCGCGTGATGGTATTGTTTGCGGCTGAGGGTTTGTCTGTGTGAAATAAATAACGCTTCCTGAGGCATTGCGGTTTTATGGCGGGCGGTGTTATACTATTGCCGTTGAGATTGCGGTTTCAAAGAAATTATAGCAGATACATCAGCGCGCATTTTTGCTTGATGGGGCAGCGTTGCGGATGTTTTTTGAAGTCTACAGTGCGGCGGGGTATTATGCGCCGTAAAATAATTTTTTCAGGCTTTATTGCCAAAAGGAGTAAAACTATGCTTGATTTTCCCTGTGTGAAACAAACAGATCCCGAAGTTTACGACTCTATGATGAGGGAGCTTTCCCGCCAAGAGCACAATCTGGAGCTTATAGCTTCTGAAAATTTTGTGTCTGAAGCCGTTATGCAGGCCATGGGCTCGCCGCTTACAAATAAATACGCGGAGGGTTATCCCGGCAAGCGCTATTACGGCGGCTGCGTGTATGTAGACGAGGTGGAAAACCTGGCAAGAGATCGCGCAAAGCAGCTTTTCGGCGCGGAGCATGCCAACGTTCAGCCCCATTCGGGTGCGCAGGCAAACACGGCTGTGTATTTCGCCATGCTGAACCCGGGCGATACCATTCTGGGGATGAACCTCTCCCACGGCGGACATCTCACACACGGAAGCCCGGTGAACATTTCCGGAAAATATTTCAATATAGTGCCGTACGGCGTTTCGGAGACGGATGAAAAGATAGACTATGACGCGCTCTATGATCTGGCGGTGGATTCCAAACCCAAGATGATAGTGGCCGGAGCCAGCGCGTACCCGCGTACTATAGATTTCGCCAAGTTCCGCGAGATAGCGGAGGCGGTTGGCGCTTACCTCATGGTGGACATGGCGCACATAGCCGGGCTGGTGGCGGCGGGGCTGCACCCAAATCCCGTGCCCTACGCGCACTTCACCACCACCACCACGCACAAGACGCTGCGCGGCCCCAGAGGCGGAATGATACTCACATCTGAGGAGTTTGCCAAGGATGTGGATAAGGCAATATTCCCCGGCATACAGGGCGGCCCGCTTATGCACGTGATAGCGGCCAAGGCGGTTTCATTCAAAGAAGCGCTTTCCGATGATTTCAAAACATATCAGCAGCAGGTGGTGAAAAACGCCGCCGCGCTTGCTGCCGCGCTTACGGAGAATGGCCTGCGCCTTGTTTCGGGCGGTACAGACAACCATCTCATGCTGGTTGATCTCAGCGTGAAGGAAAAGACGGGTAAGGAAATAGAAGCGCTGCTGGATATGGCTAATATAACGGTAAACAAAAACACCATACCCTTCGAAAAGCTTAGCCCCTTTGTTACAAGCGGCGTACGCATAGGCACGCCTTCGGTTACAACGCGCGGCATGTGCGAGGCGGAAATGGCAAAGATAGCCGGATTCATAGCTGAGCTTATAGACGGAGGAGAAGCCAAGACGGAGGCCGTAAAGGCCAAGGTGGTGGAGCTGTGCTCTGCTTTTCCGCTTTACAACAAGTAATAAGCAAAGTTTCAAGCCGCGCGGCAACGCGCGGTTTTTTTGTATGTGCTAATGTTGCGCCAAGGGGAAGTATGCGGGCTTTTTTGTATGGAAATGCTTGCCATTTGCCAATGCCATGCGCATAATGTATAATGTTTTGCAGTATGGACGATGGATTGATAGTAAAAAGTGTTGCGCGCGGCGGTATAGCGGAGGAGCTGGGCATAGCTCCCGGAGACGCGCTGCTCTCCATAAACGGGGAGGCGGTGCGCGATATAATAGACTACTCCTACCTCATGGCGGAGGAGGACGTGCTGCTCACATTGCGCGGGGCGGACGGCGAGGTTTATGAAGCGGAGGTCGAAAAGGAGGCCTACTGTGATATAGGCCTGGAGTTTGAGCGTGACGGGCTGAAGCAAAAGCTGGTTTGCAGAAACAAATGTCTTTTTTGCTTTGTAGATCAGATGCCCAAAGGCATGCGTAAAACGCTGTACGTAAAAGATGATGATTGGCGGCTTTCCTTTCTAATGGGAAGCTATATAACGCTCACCAATCTTTCGGAGACAGAAATAGAGCGAATACTGGCGCAGAGGATATCGCCTATATATATTTCCGTACACGCGGCGGATGATGATCTGCGTGTAAAACTGCTTGGCACGGAGGCCGCGCGAAGCTCTATGGAGCTTATGAAACGTTTTGCTGAGGGCGGCATAGCCATGCACACGCAAATAGTGATGTGCGAGGGGCTGAATGATGCAGAGCAGCTGACGCAAACGCTGGAGGCGCTTTACGCGCTTCGCCCCGCCGTGCGCTCTGTTGCGGTCGTGCCGGCCGGGCTTACGAAGCACCGCGAGGGGCTGCACCCTTTGGGCACTATATCAAAGGCTTGTGCGGCTGATGCGGCGGCAAGGGTGGCGGCGGTGCAGGCGCGCAGCCTACAGGAGAGCGCAGAGCGATTTGCCTTTGCCTCAGATGAGCTGTACATCCGCGCGGAGATGAAGCTGCCGGGCTTTGAAGAATACGAGGATTTTCCGCAGATAGAAAATGGAGTAGGGCTAATTGCCAAGCTTACCCGCGAGGTGGAAGAAGCGGTTGCCGGGTACGCGGGAAGCGCGGCGGCCGAGGAAGTTTTTCACATAATAACGGGCGTGGACGCACAGCCCTATATTGAGGTGCTGGCTGATAAGGTGCGGCGGAGCTTTGGTGCCAATATAACCGTGCATGCGGTCAGAAACGATTTTTTTGGCGAGAGCGTAACGGTGGCGGGGCTGCTTACGGGCGGGGATGTAATGGCCCAGCTGAAGGGAAAGCTAAAGGGTGTGGCGCTGCTGCCGCGCGTGTGCTTTAGAGAAAACACGGATTGTATGCTGGATGGAGTGACGCTGGAGCAGCTTTCGGCTGCGCTGGGTGTGGAGTGCCGTGTGGTGGATGTGGACGGATATTGTTTTGTAGAGGCGTTTTTGCAGCTTGCAGATAAAATATAGAGCACAGCCTATGCGGGCGTGCGGCAGTGCGGTATAAAGAGCCGCAACAGAGATGGAGGAAGTGAATGGCTAAACCATTGATAGCTATTGTGGGGCGCCCCAACGTGGGCAAATCCACATTTTTTAACAGAATAACGGGCACTAAGCTGGCTATAATAGAGGATACGCCCGGCGTAACGCGCGACCGTATATTTGCGGACGCGGAGTGGCTGGGGCGTGAATTCACGCTCATAGACACGGGCGGAATAGACACGGTAACGGAGGATGTTATACTTAAGCAGATGCGCTGGCAGGCAGAGCTGGCAATAGATTCGGCGCAGCTCATACTGTTTTTTGTAGACGGTAAAACGGGCATAACGGCGGAGGACTACGAGGTGGCGAAAATGCTTCGCAAGTCATATAAGCCGGTCATAGTGGTGGTGAACAAGGTGGACACCCGCCGCGATGAGGACAATATATACGATTTTTACGAGCTGGGGCTGGGAGAGGTGCTGGGCATATCATCCACGCAGGGGCTTGGTCTGGGTGATCTTTTAGATGAGATGATGAATTATATAGAAGATTATGATGATGAGGACGAGGGCGACCGTATAAAAATCGCGCTGGTGGGCAAGCCCAATGTGGGAAAATCTTCGCTCTCCAACAAAATCCTTGGTTATGAGCGCACCATTGTGAGCAATATTCCCGGCACCACGCGGGATGCGATAGATTCAAATTTTGAACGCGACGGCGAAAAATATACCATAATAGACACGGCGGGAATGCGCAAAAAAGCCCGCATAGACGATAAATCTATAGAGCGTTACAGCGTTATACGTTCGTTGGGCGCGGTGCGCCGCGCAGACGTTGCCGTGGTGATGATAGACGCCACAGAGGGCATAACGGAACAGGATGTAAAGGTGGCGGGCTACGTTACGGATGAGGGCAAGCCCGTGCTTATAGCCGTAAACAAGTGGGATGCGGTGGAAAAGGACACGTTCACAATAGAGGAATACAATAAAAAAATACGCACAGACCTGGCTTTCATGCCTTACGCGCGCACTATCTATATTTCGGCGGAGACCGGACAGCGTGTGGAAAAGCTGTTTGAGCTTATACACGAGGCGGTGGAAAACAACCACAAGCGCATAAAGACGGGTATTTTGAACGATTGCCTGAGGGACGCGATTATGGCTGTTGAGCCGCCCACAGATAAGGGGCGCAGGTTAAAGATATATTATGTGACGCAGGCCGCCGTGAAGCCGCCCACATTCATAATTTTTGTGAACGACGTATCGCTCATGCATTTTTCTTACAAGAGATATCTGGAAAATTTTCTGAGAAAAACATTTGACTTTACCGGTACGCCAATTAGAATAATAATAAGGCAGCGAGACGAAGATAAGGGGGAAGTAAACTGATGATGAACGGCACAGCCATAGGGATGCTGGTATTGGCGGCGGTGATCGCCTACCTGCTGGGCTCTATACCGTTTTCATATATTTTCACTAAGGCCATAAAGGGTGAGGACATACGCAAAAAAGGCAGCGGCAACGTGGGGACCACCAACGCCTTGAGAAACTACGGCTGGGGCATGGGCATACTTACTCTTGTTTGCGATGTGCTAAAAGGTGTTGCGGCGGCGCTTATAGGGCTGTGGCTGGCCGGAGCCGTGGGGCTTTACTTGGCAAGTGTTTGTGCTGTGGCGGGGCACAATTTTTCAATATATCTAAAATTCAAAGGCGGCAAGGGCATTGCCACCACAACGGGCGTGCTGCTGATAATACAGCCGCTCCCCACAATAATAATTTTTGGCTGCTGTATAATGGTGGTGGTGATAACAAAAATAATGAGCATAGGCTCCATAATTGGTCTTATAGCCAGCGCTATTGCTGCGTTTTTGCTCTCTGGTGGCAACATATATTGGAATATTGCCGTGCTCATAATAGCGGCTATGGGTATTTTTAGCCACCGTGAAAATATTGCGCGGCTGGTACGCGGAGAGGAAAACAAGCTGAATCTTTCAAAAAAATAAGAGGGGTGCGTATTTGGAGGCGGTTTTTCCTGTGTTTTGCGCCAAAAAACGCTTGCCAAGCGGATTGGCGTGTGTTATAATTTTTTACGAATAGAAGCTTGAGTTAACGAGAGTGGGCAAATCCCGCTCTTTGTTTTTGCAGGGGCAATATGGAGAGTTGAATGGCAAAAAACGTAAAAACTGCTGTGGAGGAATTTGCGCAGCCAATAGCCGAAAAACTTGGCTATGTGTATGTGGATACAGAGTACGCGAAGCAGGGCAAGGACTATTTGCTCACAGTGTATATAGATAAAAAGGGCGGCGTAACGCTGGAAGATTGCGAGGCGGTGAGCCGCGCGGTTGAAGCGGTGCTGGATGAGCGGGATTTCATACCGGATGCCTACTGCCTGTGTGTTTCCTCTCCGGGGCTTGACCGGCCGCTTAGAAATGTTCGGGATTTTGAGCGGGCAATGGGTGAGCTGGTGGATGTGAAGCTGTATAAGCCGTTCAACGGAAACAAGCTTTACACGGGAAGGGTATCCGCCTATGCTGAGGACAGCCTCACAATAGAAACGGATGAGGAAGAGATAATTTTCGAACTAAAGGAAACGGCAAAAATATGCCTGCACCTGGATATATAAATAAGATTGACGCTGCGCATAAAACGCAGTGGAATAGCAAAAAGCTATATGAAGGCGGTAACCGCCTGATCGCATAAAAAATGCAACGTTGATTGATGCGTATCAGTATAAAGGAGAATAAACACAATGGAGACAAGGATGCTATGAACACGGAATTTATAAATGCGCTGGGTGAGCTGGAGCATGAAAAGGGCATTAAAAAGGATGTACTGCTGGAAGCCATAGAAATGGCGCTTATTTCCGCGTATAAAAGGCATTTTGGAAACAACGAGAACGCGCGTGTGGAAATAGACCCCGAAACGGGCGAAATAAAGGTTTTTGCAATAAAGCGCGTGGTGGATGAAATAGAAGAGGACGGAGCGGAGATACTGCTTCCCGAAGCCAAGGAGATAAACCCGGCCTTTGAAGTGGGAGACACCCTTGAAACAGAGGTGACCCCCAAGGAGTTTGGACGTATAGCGGCGCAGACTGCCAAGCAGGTGGTGGTGCAGCGCATACGCGAGGCGGAGCGAGGCATAATATATGACCAGTTTGCCGAAAAGGAAAATGAGGTTTTGACAGCTATTGTGCACCGCATAGAGCGTGGCAGCGTGTATGTGGAGCTGGGGCGCGCTGAGGGCATTATTCCTGTGGGCGAAACGGTATACAATGAGCGCTACAACATAAATGAGCGCTTAAAGGTGTACGTGCTTGAAGTGAAAAAGACAAACAAGGGACCGCAGATAATAGTTTCCAGAACTCATCCGCTTTTGATAAAGCGCTTGTTTGAGCTGGAAGTGCCGGAGATCCGTCAGGATATTGTACAGATAAAAAGCATAGCGCGTGAGGCGGGCGGACGCACCAAAATAGCGGTGTGGAGCGAGGAAAAGGATATTGATCCGGTAGGCGCCTGCGTGGGACACAAGGGAACGCGCATAGAGCGAGTGGTAGATGAGCTAAATGGCGAAAAGATAGACGTTGTGCCGTGGAGCGCAGACCCCATAGAGTTTATTGCAAATGCCCTGCGCCCGGCAAAGGTCGTTATGGTGCAGATAAATGAAGACGAGAAGGCCGCCAAGGTAATTGTGCCGGATTATCAGCTTTCGCTGGCAATTGGCAAAGAGGGGCAAAATGCCCGTCTGGCGGCAAAGCTGACCGGCTGGAAAATAGATATAAAGAGCCAGTCTCAGGTGGAGCAGCAGGTGTTTGGAGAGGCCTTTGCCAATGCGGACACCAGTATAGACGATGACCGCCCCGCAAGCTTCGGAGCGGAATTTGGCCTTATAGACGAGCTGAACGATGAAGAGCGCGTGGAGGAAATAGAAGAAGACCTCATAGAAGAGGCAATGGCAGAGGGTGAATTGGAGCTGCCGGATGCGGAGGAAAAAGAATAGGAAATGGATGGGCGCAAAAAGCCTGTGCGTACCTGCGTGGCTTGCAGGCAGAGCAGGGATAAAAGCGAGCTTGTGCGTGTGGTGAAAACGCCGGAGGGCGGCGCGGTTGTGGATGTAAGCGGACGTATGAACGGACGCGGTGCGTATATTTGCAAAAGCCCGGAGTGTGTGGAGCTGGCGCGAAAAAAACGGGCGCTGTCACGAACGTTCAAAACGGACGTGGGCGCGGATATATATGACAGGCTTCGCGAAACGCTGGAATAAAGGACGGGTCAACATTAATTGGAAATAATATATGCGCAGGGCGGCGACGCTTTTTACAGCTTTTTGGGGCTGGCGGCGCGCGCGGGCGCGGCGGTATACGGCGCTGATGCCGTAGACGGCGGCATAAAGAGCGGCAAAATAAAGCTGGCAATAGTGGATGGCGGCGCATCGGAAAGCACAAAAAAGGCCTTTTCCGATGCATGCGGGCATTACGGCGTACAGCTTATAATATTGGAAGAACGCGAAAAACTGGGGGATTGCCTGGGTAAACCGGGTAGGAAGGTAATAGGAATCAAAGATGCCGGTTTTGCAAAGAATGCAATAAAAAAAGTGGCGTTGGGCTCCGGGGGTGAAAAAACTTGAGCAAAATTAAGATACTGGAAACAAATAAAAATTTATTGGGAAACGCGCAAACGCTGTTTGACGGCATTCTTGAGATGCAAACGCAGGCCGAGCAACAAATAAAGTCTATAAAGGCTATAGAGTCTAAAATAATAGACATAGAAAAGGCCAAAAAGGAGCAGCAGGAAAAACTCAAAGCGCAGCAGGCAGAGGAGCTTCGCTTAAAACAGGAAGCTGAGGAGCGCGCAAGGCAGGAGGCCGAACAAAAGGCAGCCGAGCCGCCCAAAACTTCGCCTGTAGCCGATGCCGCAGAGACCGAAAAAGCGCCAGAGCCGCCCAAAGCGGCTGAACCCGCAGCTGAAAAAGTGCCTGAGCAGATTGCCAAGGTTACAGAAGCGGCGAATAAAGCGCCAGAGCAGGCAGCCAAAGCGCCCGAAGCGGCAAAAGCGGCAGAGCCTGTTGCGGCCAAAGCGCCCGAAGCGCAGAGTGCCAGACCGGAGCAGCAGCGCCGTCCGAATGATGAGCAGCGCGGTGGACGTGATGGTGAACGCCGTGACAGCAAACCCGGCGAGGAGCGCCCCAAGCGTACAGACAGACCCGCAGCGGCGGGAGATTCGCGTGCGCCTAGAGATGACAGGCGGGGCAGCACCGCGCCTAGGAGCGAGGGAGTTACGCCGCCGCCCAAGGGTGACGCAAAGGCGCATGAGGCGGCGCGTAAAAAGAAGGCTGCCGAGGACGAGAGAAACAAGCGTGCTAAGAAGGGCGTTATAAAGGAACGTGTTTTCAATATAGATGACGACGATTTCCCAAGAGGTTCAAAGCGCTACAAGCAAAAGAAACAGCAGCAGCCCAAGATCGTTATGGAGCCAATCAAAATAGAGAAGGCCGTTATAACGGAGGAGACTGTTTCCGTTAAGCTGCTTTCAGAGAAGATAGGCAAGCCCGTTTCAGAGCTTTTGAAAAAGCTGCTTTTGCTGGGCAACATGAGCACAATAAACTCTCAGATAGATTTTGACACCGCACAGCTCATAGCCTCCGAATTTGGAGTGGAGCTGGAGCAGAAAATAGAAAAAACGGCTGAGGATATACTCATAGAAGAAATTGAGGATACCGCGGATCAGCTCAAAAAGCGTCCGCCCGTAGTTACCATAATGGGTCACGTTGACCACGGTAAGACTTCGCTGCTGGATAAGATCCGTGCTTCGCAGGTGACGGAGAGTGAAGCAGGCGGCATAACGCAGCACATAGGCGCTTATCAGGTGGTGAAGAACGGAGAGCGTATCACCTTCATAGATACACCCGGACATGAAGCCTTTACCGCAATGCGCGCGAGGGGCGCGCAGGTGACGGATATAGCCATAATAGTTGTGGCGGCGGACGACGGCATAATGCCGCAGACGGTGGAGGCCATAAACCACGCCAAATCCGCTAATGTGCCCATAATAGTGGCAATAAACAAGATAGACAAGGAAAACGCCAATCTGCAGCGCATAATGCAGGCGCTTACAGAGTACGAGCTGCTGCCCGAAGAATGGGGCGGCGACACAGTGGTGGTTCCCGTTTCGGCAAAGACGGGCGAGGGCATAGACAAGCTGCTGGAGATGATATTGCTGGTGGCCGAGGTGCAGGAGCTAAAGGCCAATCCGGACAGGCTGGCAAAGGGAACCATAATAGAAGCGCAGCTTGACAAGGGCAGAGGCCCGGTTGCCACCGTACTGGTGGAAACGGGTACGCTGCGCGTGGGCGATACCATAATAGCGGGCACGGCCTATGGCAGAGTGCGCGCCATGATAGATGATCTGGGGCACAGCGTGGAGACGGCTTCACCCTCTCAGCCTGTGGAGGTAATAGGTTTTTCCGAGGTGCCTGTGGCGGGTGATATAATGCACGCCGCTCCGGCAGATAAGCTGACAAAGCAGGTTGCAGAGCAGCGCAGGGATCGCCAGAAGGCGGAGATGCTCAAGAAGGTTTCGCAGGTTTCGCTGGACGACCTCTTTAGCCAGATAGCGCAGGGGCAGATCAAAGACCTTAACATAGTTATAAAGGCGGACGTGCAAGGTTCTGTTGAGGCGGTACGCCAGTCGCTTGAGAAGCTTTCCAATGAGGAGGTGCGCGTGCGCACCATACACAGCGGCGTGGGCGCCATAACAGAGGCGGACGTTATGCTGGCCTCGGCGGGCAACGCCATAATAATAGGCTTCAACGTGCGTCCAAACAATATGGCTGTAACGGCGGCAGAGCATGAAAAGGTGGATATCCGCCTGTACAGGATAATATACAAGGCCATAGAGGATATCACAAACGCCATGAAGGGCATGCTGGAGCCAGAATTTGAGGAAGTGGTAACGGGTCACGCGGAGATCAGGCAAACCTTCAAGGTTTCAAGCATTGGCACTATTGCGGGCTGCTACGTTACGGACGGCAATATAAAGCGCAATTCAGAGGTGCGTTTGCTGCGTGACAACGTGGTTGTGTATGAGGGCAAGCTAAGCTCGCTCAAGAGATTCAAAGACGATGCGAAGGAAGTGGCTTCGGGTTACGAATGCGGTCTTTCGCTGGAAAACTTCAACGACATAAAGGAACTGGATGTTGTGGAGTGCTTTGAGATGAAAGAGATAGAGCGGTAATATATTTGTAAAGAAGGTGCTTTTGTGGCTACCAAGAGAATAAACAGGATAGACGAAGAGGTTAAGCGGGCGCTTTCCGGCATAATAATGAACGATGTGAAGGACGACAGGCTTTCGCGTATGGCAAGCGTTACGCACGTGGAAATAACGCCAGACCTTATGTACGGCAAAGTTTTCATATCCGTTTTAGATACAGATAAAAAGCGGGATGCCAGTATAGAGGCGCTAAATCACGGCGCGTCATTTATACGCACAAAGCTGGCGAAAGCGGTAAATATACGCCGCGTGCCGGAGCTTACCTTTGTGCTGGATGATTCCATAGAGTACAGCATCAAAATTGCAAAGCTGCTGGATGAGGTAAAGGATAAATAACCGATAGGAGCATGATGGACAAGGTACTGGAATTTATAGAAAAACACGGGAGTTTTTTGGTATATACCCATATAAATCCGGATGGCGACGCGCTGGGAAGCGCGTTTTCGCTCTCGCAGGCTTTGCGCAGCTGCGGTAAAAAGGCGGCTGTGCTGCTTTTGGATGAGCTGCCGGGAAAGTACGCCTTTGCTGAATTTGCAGGGCTGTACACGGTTTGGAAAGAGGGCTTTGACGTTTCTTCCTATGAGGCCTGTATATCTGTAGATTGTGCGGATATGCGCAGGCTGGGAAACGGTTTGAAAGAGCTTTTTTTCACAAAGCCTAACGCAAATATAGATCATCATATTTCAAACACGGGTTTTGCGCAGGTAAATTATGTGCAGGACGCGCCTGCCACGGGTCAGATGGTATACGATATAATAAAGGCGCTCCATGTGGAGACAGACGGCATAATGAGGACGGCTATTTACATGGCGCTATCCACAGATACGGGCAACTTTACCTATCAGAACACCACTCCCAAAACGCTGCACATATGCTCTGAGCTGGTGGATGCGGGGCTGGATATAAGCTACATAGCGGGCAGGATATACAACAATCGCACGCTGGGCGCAACCAAGCTAATAAGCCTTTTTATAGAAAAGCTGAGAATGTATATAGACAATAAAATGGCGATGTCCATAATTACGCTGGATGACATAAAATCTGTAGGCGCGAAGGTGGATGATTGCGAGGTGCTCATAAATTACGCGCGGGATATAGACAGCGTGGAGCTGGCGGTATTCGTGCGCGAAATAAAAAAGGACACATACAAAATAAGTCTGCGCTCTAAAGGCGGTGTGGATGTTTCGGAGCTGGCCTCGCGCTTTGACGGTGGCGGGCATGTTCGCGCTGCGGGGTTCATGCTGCGCGGCGATATAAACGATGTTTTGCAGACCGTGATAATGACGGCGGAGGAAGTGATGCTGTGAACGGCGTGCTGAACATACTAAAGCCGCCGGCAATGAGCTCCGGCCAGGCGGTGGGCGCATTGCGAAGGCTTACGGGAATAAAGAAGGTGGGCCATACGGGCACGCTGGATCCTGGGGCGGCGGGCGTACTGCCCATATGCGTGGGCAGGGCCACACGCATTGCGGACTATATAATGAACGGCGAAAAGGAATATATAGCCGAGGCGACCTTTGGAATGGCAACAGATACGCTGGACAGCTATGGCAGCGTGGTGCAAACGGGCGGCAGGAGCGTGGGCCGCGCGGAGCTGGAAGAGATTGTTCCGCGGTTTTGCGGAGAGATAGAGCAGTACGCGCCAATGTATTCTGCGGTCAAGCAGAACGGGCAGCCGCTTTACAAGCTGGCGCGCGCAGGCATGACGGTGGAAAAGCCGCCGCGCACAGTGACGGTTTACGGAATAGAGCTGTTGGGGCATGAAGGGGACAGCTTTTTGCTGAAAATATGCTGTTCAAAGGGTACGTATATACGCAGCCTCATTGCCGATATGGCAGCAGAGCTTAAAAGCTGCGCGTATACTTCTTTTTTGTTAAGAAGCAAAAGCTGTGGCTTTGATGTAGAGCACGCATATACTATTGATGAGCTGCAAAACGAAAAAACTCTTGCGAAAGCCATTGTTTCGCCGGAGGCTGCGCTTGATTTTATGGAGAATGTAACGCTGCCGGAGCATCTTTTTCCCATAGTGGATTCCGGCGCGGCAATAGACCTTGGCAGGGTGCGCATAAGCGTGCCGGATGGAAATGTGCGCGTTTATTGCAATGGCGTCTTTATGGGAGTGGGGGCGCGTGCGGAAAATATGCTGAAAATGCTTGTAAAGCTGAACTGAGATATATTTATGATAGTATTACACGAAAAAGATTTGCCGCTGAAGCAAAAAACCGCTGTGGCGGTGGGGCTGTTTGACGGCTTTCACGCGGGGCATCTGGAGCTGGTGCGTGACATAGAGCGCAAAGGCTTAAAAAGCGCGATCTATACTTTTGACATAAAGCCGGGAGCTACCGACCTCATATATACTCACGAGGAAAAATGCGCCATAGCCGGCGAGCTGGGTGTGGACTTATACTTTCAGCGTGAGTTTAGCGAAGAATTTTCTGCGCGTGCTCCGGAAGAATTTATATTGTCGCTGCTTGAGGATATGGATATGGCGCACATAACGGTGGGTTTTGATTTCCGCTTTGGCAGGGGCGCGGCGGGAGATACAAAGCTTTTGGAGGCTATGGGCAAAGAGCACGGTTTTGGCGTAAGCGTGATGCCGGAGGTGCAGCTTGACGGCAGCAAGGTCTCAAGCAGCGCAATAAGGGCGCTCATAACTGCGGGGGATATGCGCGGCGCGGCAAGGCTGCTGACGCGCGAATATTTTATAGAAGGCAAGATAGAGCCAGGCCGCCGCATAGGAAGTTCTATAGGTTTTCCCACGGCGAACATATCAACAGCCAAGCTGCTGCCATCCTATGGCGTATATGCAACAAGGGCGAAGATAGACGGGAAATATTTTGCCGCGGTGACGAATGTGGGAACCAAGCCAACCGTGAAACGGGATGATACTGCGAACGTGGAAACATTTTTGCTGGATCACAGCGGCGATCTTTACGGCAGTGTTATGCGCGTGTGCTTTGTGGAAAAGATAAGGGACGAAGTGCGGTTTGCCGATGTGGAGCAGCTTAGAGTACAAATTGCCAAAGACAGCGAAAGCGCGCGGCAGATACTGGCAAAGGAGTGGGCATAAAAGCAGGAGGGGCAATGTTGCACAAATGAATGCAGCCGGAATGGTGATGCATCTTTGTGCGGGCGGCAAAGATAAAAGCGCAAGAATAGCGGCGCTATTTCAAGTGTTTTGGATGCAGCAGCACTTAATAAGGAATGCCGCTGTAATTTGCCCAAATTGTGCCGCATTGCCCAAGGTTTACTTTTATGTTTTGATGTGATACAATATCTAAATATGCGCGGGTTTGCCCGCCAAATACTTGACCGTGCGCTCTGTTTGTCGACAACTCCGACGCAGACATAGTGCAATGGTATGAAAAAATATGGAGGAAGAAAGAAATGGACAAGGCAACAAAGACCGAAATAATTGAAAAGTACGCTCAAAAAGAGGGCGATACCGGTTCTCCTGAGGTGCAGGTGGCACTGCTGACATTCAGAATAAACCATCTGAACGAGCATCTCAAAATAAACAAGAAGGATTCGCACTCAAGGCGCGGCCTTTTGAAAATGGTTGGTAAAAGAAGAGGTCTTTTGAACTATTTGCGCGAAAAGGACATAGAACGCTACAGAACGCTTATAGAGAGCTTGCATTTGAGAAAGTAATTCCATGTAGAGCGGGTTTTCCCGCTCTATATTTGTTTGGTTTAAAACGCTTAAGATGGCGTGTAATACTAAAACCAAATTAAAATCATTAATTTGGAATGGGGCGCTTCTCGCCCTGCCACTACGCGGCGCGTCTCATGCAGTTCCAAACGCGTTGCGCGCTTTAAAAAATACACAGTGTTTTTTGATGGAACTAATATAAAATATAATATATTGAAATATATTAAGTGTGAAGGATGAAGGAGATAATAATGCAAAACAATGTTTACCAGATGGAATTGGGCGGCCGGACTCTCACGGTGGAGAGCGGTAAATACGCCTTTCAGGCAGACGGCGCGGTAATAGTCCGCTGTGGAGACACGGCCGTAATGGTAACTGCCACCGCTTCCAAAAACCAGCGCGAGGGAATAGACTTTTTTCCGCTCAGCGTTGAATTTGAAGAAAAAATGTATTCTGTGGGAAAAATACCCGGCGGCTTCATAAAGCGCGAGGGCAGACCCTCCGAAAAGGCCATATTGGCGTCACGCCTCATAGACCGTCCCATACGTCCGTTGTTCCCCAAGGGATATTTTAACGACGTACAGGTGGTTGCCACGGTTATTTCCGTAGATCAGGATATACCGCCGGAAATCTATGGCATGATAGGCTCTTCGGCGGCGCTTTCCATATCCGGCATACCCTTTGCCGGCCCCACGGGTTCTGTTGCGGTGGGTTTTGTTGATGGAGAATATATAATAAACCCCGACTCTGCTCAGCGCGAAAAGAGCAGGCTTAACCTGACGGTTTCCGGTACAAAGGACGCCGTAATGATGGTTGAGGCGGGCGCAAACGAGATAACAGAGCAGGAAATGCTGGACGCTATACTTTTCGCCCACGAGGAAATAAAGCGCATATGCGAATTTATAGAGGGCATAAAGGCGGAGATAGGCAAGCCTGAGAAGGAAGTGGAGCTATATAAGGTTCCCGAAGAAATAGAGGCGGCCGTACGCGAATACGCTATGGATAAAGTTATCTGGAGCGTGGATACATTTGAGCGCAAAGAGCGCGAAGCCCGCGAAGAGCAGGTGAAGAAGGAAACGAAGGAACACTTCGCCGAGATTTATCCGGACAGCGCAATTCACGTGGGCAATATACTGTATGCCATGATGAAGGAAGTTGTTCGTGACAAGATAGTGAACCAGGAGATCCGTCCGGACGGCAGAAAATATGAGGATATACGGCCTATATGGTGCGAAGTGGGCATGTTTGCCCGCACGCACGGCAGCGCGGTGTTCACACGCGGCGAAACGCAGGCTATGAACTTTGTAACGCTGGGCTCTATGCGCGAAGGCCAAAATTTGGACGGCGTTTCGGAAGATACGTTCAAGCGCTATATGCACCATTACAACATGCCGCCCTACTCTACAGGTGAAGCTAAGATGATGCGCTCAACCTCAAGGCGTGAGATAGGCCACGGCGCGCTGGCAGAACGTGCGCTTGAGCCGGTGCTGCCGAGCGAAGAGGAATTCCCCTATGCTATACGTTCTGTATCTGAATGCATAAGCTCTAACGGCTCAACATCTCAGGCCAGCGTTTGCTCCAGCTGCCTTGCGCTTATGGATGCTGGCGTACCCATAAAAGCACCCGTAGCGGGCTGCGCGATGGGTCTTATAAAACTGGACGGCAAGGTGGTAGTGCTTACGGACATACAGGGTCTTGAGGATTTCCTTGGCGATATGGACTTTAAAGTGGCGGGTACCGCAAAGGGCATAACCGCCATTCAGATGGACATAAAAATAAAGGGTATAGACAGGGAGATACTGGAGAGAGCTTTGGCACAGGCGCTTACCGGCAGGCTGCACATACTTGGTAAGATGAACGAGGTGCTTTCCGCACCGCGCGAACAGCTTTCGCCCTACGCACCCAAGATAATACAGTTCTCCATAGATCCCGATAAAATAAGAGAGGTTATTGGAGCGGGCGGAAAGGTTATAAATAAGATAATTGAAGAAACCGGCGTGAAGATAGACATAGAGGACGATGGCAGAGTGTCCATACTTACGGCTGATCAGGAAGCTTCTGACAAGGCGCGCACCATTATAGAAAATATAGTTAAAGACGTAAAGGTGGGCGATCTGTATCTGGGCAAGGTAACGCGCATAATGAACTTTGGCGCTTTTGTGGAGCTGGCTCCCGGCAAAGAGGGCATGTGCCGCATATCCAACCTGTCAAACGAATACGTTAAAAAGGTGGAGGATGTGTGTGATACGGGTGATGAGCTGCTTGTGAAGGTAATAGAAATAGACAAGCAGGGCAGGATAAACCTAACGCACAAGGGTCTTATACCAGAGAAAAAGAACGACTAAAAAAGTTTTTCAAAACATGATGTAAAAAGCCGGTGAAGCTCGCTTTACCGGCTTTCTTTAGAAAAAAAACATTACAGAAAGGGCGGGAAACAAAAAATGTTTATTAGAGAAAAACTGGCAAGCAACATAAATCTCATAGCCGAAAAGCTGCCCAACTTCCATTCGGTAACGGTGGGAATGTGGGTGCGCGCCGGCTCTGTTACGGAGAGCGCGGCAGAGAACGGGCTTTCTCACTTTATAGAGCACATGCTGTTCAAGGGTACGGAAAAGCGTACGGCAAAGCAGATAGCCGTTGATGTGGACAATATAGGCGGGCAGATGAATGCATTCACCTCAAAGGAGCTGACCTGCTATTATATAAAAACGATAGACGAAAAGCTGGAGGAGGGCATAGAGATACTGGCAGACCTCTTTTGCAATGCACAGCTTGACGAAGGGGAGCTAAACAAGGAGCGCGGCGTAATACTGGAAGAAATAGCCATGAACAATGACGATCCGGAAGATGTGGCGATGGATCTTATTGCCAGCACATTTTTTAAGGGATGCCCTCTTGATAAAACCATACTTGGTCCGCCGGAAAATATTAAGGGTTACACCAGGGCAGACCTTGTGGCCTATATGGATAAGCATTACACGGCCGAAAATATGATAATATCCGTAGCCGGAAATTTTGACGAGGCAAGACTGCGCGATGCGCTGAATAAATACGTAAAGGTGAAGCATGCGGACAAGAGCGCGCCAGGCGTGCCGGATTGCTCCGCGTTCAGGGCGGAAAAAGGCTTTGACTGCATTGAAAAGGATGTGGAGCAGATGCACATATGTATGGCGCTGCCCTCATACAGCATGAAAAGCGGTATGCGTTACCCCATATATGTGCTGAACAACGTTATTGGCGGCTCTATGAGCTCTCGCCTGTTCCAGAAGATACGCGAGGAGATGGGCATGGCCTACTCTGTATATTCGCACCCCGTTATGTACAGCGATACGGGCATGTATTCGCTATACGCAGGCACTATGGCGCAAAATACAGAGCAGGTTGCCGCGCTGATGGTGGAGGAGCTTAGAAACATAAAAGCGCACGGCATAACCAAAGATGAGTTTTTGCAAAGCAAAGAGCAGCTGAAGGGAAATATGATACTCTCGCTTGAGAGCACCTCTTCCAAAATGAACGCCATTGGTAAATCGGCACTTTTGACGGACAGGGTATATTCTGACGAGGAAATAATTGAAATGGTGAGCGCGGTAACTATGGACGATGTAGCGCGCGTTATAGAAGAGATAATAAAGCCGGACGATGTAACGGCCACCTATGTAGGAAAGCTGGGAGATAAAAACGCGCTCAAGGCGGTGACGAATGGATAAGCTGGAGCGAATATTTGAATATCAAAATAAATTCGACAGCGAAATAATAGAAAAACGCGGCCTTTCCTTTTCTATGGAGGAATGGATACAAAAGGAAACGCTGGCAATGATGTCTGAGCTGGCAGAGCTAATAGACGAAGTGCAGTTTAAATGGTGGAAAAACCCCAAGCCCACAGACGTTGGAGCGGTGAAGGGCGAGCTGGTTGATATACTGCACTTTTTTGTGAGCATGTGCATAAAGACGGGTATGGACGCAAACGAATTATTTGCGCTGTACATTGAAAAAAACAAGGAAAACTTTGACCGCCAGCACGGGCTTTCGGAAAAGAAGGGATACGAGCTGGATTGAAAAACCGCATAGTTTGCATGGGTGGTATATTTGAAAACCGCCGTATTTGTGCTATACTGGTATGTGGTGGTTTTATACCGATGTCATATAAAAAGCAGGGCACGTTTCCTGCGGCGCTAAGCGCGTAGGGCATGGTGTTTTACAGTAATTTATAATAGCGGCGTACAGCGCAGATACAGTAAAGTGCGTTGCATAGCAGTTTTTATCAAAATTTTGCTGCGCAATATTTTGATGGGCTGCAATAGTATTGGCCGGGGAGTTTTATGGCGCGAAAGAAAAAGAAGTCTGACAGCAAGCGGAATGAAATAATTGGTATAGTGATAATTGGCATAGCGGCCTTTGCAGCCATAACTGTGTATTTCAATATAGACAGCGTTTTTGGCAACCTAATAAAGGATTTCATATTCGGTCTGTGCGGCGTACTGGGGTATATTGTACCCATACTGCTGGGCGCGGTGGGCGTGCTGTTTATAGCGGCGCGCAAAAAGAATGCAAACGCGGGCAAGCTGGTGCTTATGGGGCTGGTGCTCTTCTTTATATTCTCCATTGCGCACATAAGCGTGACGGAGCTTGCCTACGGCGGCAAGAGCGAGTGGGGAGAGTTTGTTGCGCGCTCTTATGAGATAGGCAAGACGGATATGACGGGCGGCGGGGCTATAGGCTCGCTGCTGGTATACTGGACATACAGGTTTTTGCGCGTGGGCGGCAGCTACATAGTTTGCATAGTGGGGCTTACGGTTTGCCTTATACTGCTTACAAACCTTTCCATAAAGAAAATAAGCAAAGATATTGGCAAGGTGGTAAAAACAAGTTACGATGGTTACCGCACCCGCGCTGAAGAAAAGCGTGAGCAGCGCAGGCTTTATGTGGAAAGCCTGGAGCAGGAGGAAATGGCAAAGGTGGAGCGGGAGCGTGAAAACCAGTTTGACCTGCGCATTCGTTCCTTTGATAACTCCGTACACCAAAAGATAGAGGAGCTGCAGCACAAGGGCGAGGAGCGGGATGCGGAGATAGACTATAACCCGGAGCCTTACCGCGAGGTGTTTGCGGATACGGATATACAATTTGATGATGAGGCAAAACCGCCTGCGCGCAGCAAGCGCAGGATAGACCTTTCAGAGCACACGCTGGAGCCGGTCTCTACAGATGTTGAGGCAGAGCCTGAAGAGGAGCCGCCCATACGTGAGCGCACGCAGCCCATAGCGGTGCAAACGGGCGAGCCGGCGGCTGAAAAGCCATATGTGAAGCCGCCGCTCAATCTGCTTTCCGCACCGCCCAAGAGCGCAAAAAGCTCGGCGGCGGATATGCGCAAAAATGTGGAAATACTGGAACGTACGCTGGAAAGCTTCAATGTGAACGCCAAGGTGGTGAATGTGAGCCACGGCCCGGTTGTCACCCGTTACGAGGTGCAGCCCGCGGCGGGCGTGAAGGTGAGCAAGATAGTGAACCTTTCAGACGATATAGCCATGAACCTTTCGGCGCGGGATGTGCGTATAGAAGCTCCCGTGCCCGGAAAGCCTGTGGTGGGCATTGAGATACCAAACAACCAGCGCGCCTTCGTGGGGCTGCGCGAGCTTCTGGCCACCGAGGATTTTCGCAATTTGAAAAGCCCCATTGCCTTTGCTCTTGGGAAAGACATAGCGGGAGGAAACGTATACGCAGATATTGCCAAGATGCCCCACGTGCTTATAGCGGGCGCGACGGGCGCGGGCAAGAGCGTGTGCATAAATTCGCTCATAATAAGCATACTGTACCATTCCTCACCAGAGGATGTTAAGATGATAATGATAGACCCCAAGGTGGTGGAGCTAAATGCCTACAACAACATACCCCACCTGCTGGTGCCCGTGGTGACGGAGCCGAAAAAGGCTTCCTCCGCAATAAACTGGGCAGTGAATGAAATGACCATGCGCTACCGCCTGTTTGCCAAAAAAGGCGCGAAGGACCTTGCAAAGTACAACGAGGTGCTTATATCTGAGGGCGAAAAAAAGCTGCCGCAGATACTGGTGATAGTGGACGAGCTTGCAGACCTTATGATGGTGGCTCCCGGAGAGGTGGAGGATGCTATCTGCCGCATAGCGCAGCTGGGGCGCGCTTCCGGCATACATTTGGTAATAGCAACGCAGCGCCCGTCTGTGGACGTTATAACGGGTATTATAAAGGCGAATATACCATCGAGGATAGCCTTTGCGGTTTCCTCTCAAATAGATTCGCGCACCATACTGGATATGCAGGGCGCGGAAAAGCTTGTGGGTCAGGGCGATATGCTGTTCTATCCCACGGGTCTGCCCAAGCCGGTGCGGCTTCAAGGCTGCTTTATCTCAGACAGGGAAGTGGAGGCGGTCACAGAGTTTTTGAAGGAGCGCACGGACGCGCGCTATGATGAACGTGTTATAGAGGGCATAGCGAAGGAATCAGCTGAGACAATAGCCGGGCAAACGGAGACGGACGAGCTGTTTATGAAGGCGGTGGAGCTGGTGGTGGAGTATGAGCAGGCCTCTACTTCCATGCTGCAAAGGCGGCTGCGGCTGGGCTACGCGCGCGCCGCGCGGCTAATAGACCAGCTGGAGGAACACAACATAGTATCGCCCGCTGACGGCAGTAAGCCAAGGCAGGTTTTGATAAGCAGGGAAACGCTGCGCGAAATGCAGGCGGCGAATGGTGAAGATGAGGACGATGATATTTGAGGGGCGCTCATGACGGTATGAGGCCAGAGGAAGAATTGGTGTTATGTGCGCCGCAGGGCGTGCGAAAGTGTCTATTAATGGAGAGTGTGTTATGGCTGTAAAAATTGGGGTTATTTCGCTGGGATGTGCCAAAAACCGTGTGGATACAGAGGTTATGCTGGGTTTGCTGGCAGAAGAGGGCTATGAGTTTGTTCAAGATATGGAGCAGGCAGATATTGCGCTTATAAATACCTGCGCCTTTGTGAGCGATGCCAAGGAGGAATCTATAGATACCGTGCTTGAGGCGGAGCAGCAAAAGAAGTTTGGGCACCTCAAGGGCATAATAGTTACCGGCTGCCTTACGCAGCGCTATCAAGACGAGCTGAAGGCGCTGCTGCCGCGTGTGGATTGCTTTTTGGGAGTGGCAGCCTACAAAGAAATAGTGGACGCCGTAAAGCAGGTATTGGATGGTAAAAAACTGAACAACTACCCGCCAATAGACGTGGCGCAGGATTTTAAAAAGCGCATTGTTACCACACAAAAGCCCACAGCCTACGTGAAGATAGCCGAGGGCTGCGACAACAACTGCAATTATTGCGTAATACCCCAAATACGCGGTTCATACCAGAGCCGCCAAATGGACAGCATACTGGAAGAGATAGCCGCGCTGGCGGCAGACGGTTATTCGGAAATAATACTTGTGGCGCAGGACACCACAAATTACGGCAGCGACATATACGGAAAGCCCAGCCTTGCAGGGCTGCTGGATAAGGCGGCGGCTATAGAGGGCGTAAAATGGCTGCGCGTGCTATACAGTTACCCGGACGGCATAACGGATGAGCTGCTGGAAGTGATGCTGAAGCATGACAATATAGTAAAATATATAGATATTCCGCTGCAGCATTTGGACAACGATATTTTAAAGGCCATGAACAGGCGGAACACCTGCGAATCATCTGCAGCCGTTATAGAAAAAATACACGCGGCATCGCCTGATTTTGTTATTCGAACAACAATAATAGTGGGTTTCCCTGGGGAATCGCGCTTGAACATA
Organism: uncultured Christensenella sp.; assembly: GCA_964463305.1. Taxonomy (GTDB): domain Bacteria; phylum Bacillota; class Clostridia; order Christensenellales; family Christensenellaceae; genus UBA5399. Next base: position 24,479 of record CAYXBW010000027.1, read on the forward strand.
TCCACAATTACAAAGAACATGAAGGATATGGCGTTTGATCATCTGGGTGTTTTCACATATTCCTGCGAGGAGGGCACGCCGGCAGCCAAGCTGGGCGGTCAGGTGGACGAGACCGAGATGGAGTTTCGGCGGGATGCCGTGCTGAACGTGCAGGCTCCCATATCTTTAGCTAAAAACCGAGCTAGAGTGGGAAAAACACTGGAAGTGCTGGTTGAGGGACACGACGAATACAGCGGCAGGCCATACGGCCGCTGCTACGCGCAAGCGCCGGATGTGGACGGCAAGGTTTTCATAGATTCAAAAACGCCGCTAACACCGGGCGAATATTATAAAGTAAAAATAACTGACGCGTACAATTATGACTGCGTGGGCGAATACACGCCGGAAAGCGGGGAATAAGCGCATATGACATGGAATGCCCCCAATATTCTCACTCTTATGAGAATGATACTTATACCTGTATTTGTGCTTTTTTTTGCGCTGGGTATACCAAATTGGAACATATGGGCTGCTATAGTATTTATAGCGGCGGCAATAACGGACTGGCTGGACGGATATCTGGCGCGCAAATTTGATCAGGTATCAAACTTTGGCAAGCTTTGGGATCCGGTGGCAGATAAGCTGCTGGTGCTGGCGGCTTTGCTGGTGCTGATGGCCTGGGGCAAGATAGGCTATCTCATAGTGCTGGTGCTGGTGGCGCGCGAGTTTATAATAAGCGGGCTGCGGGCATCTGCAGCTACAAAGGGCGTTGTTATAGCGGCAGATAAATCCGGCAAGCTCAAAACGGTGGTGCAGTTTGTGGCAATAATACTTTTGCTGCTAAATGACTGGCCCTTCATTGGTTCGCCGGTGGATATTGGGCAGGTGCTCATTTGGGTGAGCGTGGCGCTGTCCGTTTATTCCTGTATAGAATATTTTGTTAGGAACGGCAAGCTGCTAAAGGATTGATGGCCGCATGGCGCGGCAAAAGAAAGGGAAAAAACCTATGGAAAAAGAACCTGCAAAGCTGAAGGCAACGGAAAAGGAACCTGCAAAGCTGAAAGCGCTTGAAAACGCGCTGGCGCAGATAGACAAAAAATATGGCAAAGGCGCTGTTATGAAGCTGGGCGAAGCGGCGCGAAACATGGAAATATCAGTAATATCCACCGGCTGCCTGGAGCTTGACATAGCATTGGGCGTGGGCGGTGTGCCGCGCGGCAGAATAGTGGAGATATACGGGCCTGAATCTTCGGGAAAGACCACGCTGGCGCTGCACATGATAGCCGAGGCGCAGAAGCTGGGCGGAGCCGCGGCCTTTGTGGATGTGGAGCATGCGCTTGATCCCTCATATGCAAAGGCGCTGGGTGTTGATATAGACAACCTATACGTTTCGCAGCCGGGTACGGGTGAGGAGGCGCTTGAGATAGTTGAGGCGCTGGTATCTTCCGGCGCGCTGGACATAATAATAATAGACTCTGTAGCGGCGCTGGTGCCCAAGGCGGAGATAGACGGGCTAATGAGTGAATCGCAGGTTGGCTTGCAGGCGCGGCTCATGAGCAAGGCCTTGAGGAAGCTGGCGGGAGTTATAAGCAAGACGGGCACTATAGCGGTATTCATAAACCAGCTCAGGGAAAAGGTGGGCGTTATGTTTGGTAGCCCGGAAACCACCTCCGGCGGACGCGCACTCAAATTTTATGCAACAATAAGGCTGGATATACGCCGCACCGGTCAAATAAAGGTGGGCGAGCAGGTGATAGGCAACCAAACCAAAATTAAGGTTGTGAAAAATAAGGTGGCACCGCCGTTTAAAACGGCTGAGGTGGAGATATATTACGGCGAGGGAATAAGCATGACGGCCAGCATACTGAATATGGCCACAGACCTCAACATAATATCCAAATCCGGCTCGTGGTTTTCTTACAAGGGAGAACACATTGGGCAGGGGCGTGACAACGCGCGCAAGTATCTCATGGAAAACCAGGAAGTGCTGGACGAGATTCGCCAGCAGATATATAAAAACTACAAGGTGGGCGAATATGCGGGGGAGGACGCCGTGATTGACGCAGAAGAAGAAGCGCCTCCCGAAGAGTGATACATACATTATAATGAAAAGCCGGGCTTTGTAAAAGTGGCCTGCGGGCTTTTCAATAGTACCAAAATATGGTATAAATATTTTGGTGGTGCAGTATT